>JAIETL010000020.1 GCA_019745195.1 Beijerinckiaceae bacterium | reverse complement strand
GGGCACGCCGAGTCGGCCCGCAAGAGCGAGCGGGTCACGGCGGCCTGGGACGAACGGAAACGGAAGGCGGCCGCCGGCGGCATCGTCCGCCCGGCCGCGATGACGCGGCTCGCCGGCCTCGGGCAGGATGCCGGCGCGATCTATGCGCGGGGCGGCCAGCGCGGCCTGCGACAGGTTCTGGCGGTCGCGGAGGATACGGGCGACCTGCGCAGGGCGGCGGTTCTGGGCGCGGCCAAGCCATCGACCCTGCGGGCGACGCTGAAAGTGCTCGGGCGCGGCGCGCTCGTGCTCGGCGCGCTCGGGATGAGCGCAGCGGGCTGGCTCTTCGCACTTCTCGGCTATGCGCTGGCCATCGCCATGCTGGGGCAGCGCTTCGGCTGGTGGCTCGGTCGCAGGATCTTGCCTCGACGCAGCGCGTCAGCCTGAGCGCAAAAAGACGCCTCCAGCTTTGAACCTGTCTCCCCCGGCCGGCGACGAATGAATGCCAGCGCGTGCTGGCCCTCATTCGGGAGATCGGTCATGAACCGGACCATGCGCATCGCGGGGCTGTTGCTGGCCTCGCTCACCATTTCGACGGTCGCGCTCGCCCAGCAGGGCGGCGGCAACGGCCGCGGCGGCGGCGATGGCGGGTCGGGCGGCCCGGGCGGAAACGGCGGCGGCGGCGATTCCGGCGCGATCGAGTTCCTGCTGAAGGAGCACGAGAAGGCTCGCCTGACGCGCGCGGTCGAACGCCGCCGGGCCAGCCCCAACGACTGCATCACCCATGCCTGCAACGAGCCGCCGCCTCCGCGTCGGCGGCCCGGACGCCCGGAGATCGAGCCGGTCTTCGAGCGCTGCGGCGGCGACAGCGTGCTGGCCCGTCGCAACGCCCATGGCATGGTCATCGGCTATGCCTGCGACCCGCAGGGCGGGATGCGCTGAGCCATCGCTAGACGGCGACGCCGTGCAGGTCGTAGGCGTCGGCCCGCTCGATCTTCACCGTGACGATGTCGCCGGCCCGCAGCGGCCGGCGGCTCGCCACATAGACGTTTCCGTCGATCTCGGGCGCGTCCCATTTCGAACGGCCCTTGGCGACCGTCGGCCCGGCCTCGTCGATGATGACCGGAATGCGCTTGCCGACGCGCGCCCTGACGATGCGGGTCGAGATCTCGGCCTGTGCCTTCATGAAGCGGTGCCAGCGCGCCTCTTTCTCGTCCTCGGGGACGAGGGGGAGGCCGAGATCGTTGGCCGGTGCGCCCTTGACCGGCTCGTATTTGAAGCAGCCGACGCGTTCCAGCTTCGCGTCCTTCAGCCAGTCGAGCAGGAACTGCACGTCGTCCTCGGTCTCGCCCGGAAAACCGACGATGAAGGTCGAGCGGATCGCCAGATCGGGGCAGATTCCGCGCCATTTCGCGATGCGTTCCAGCGTCCGGTCCTGATGGGCCGGCCGCTTCATCGCCTTGAGAACATTGGGGGATGCGTGCTGGAACGGGATGTCGAGATAGGGCAGCACGAGCCCCTCCTGCATCAGCGGAATGACCTCGTCGACATGCGGGTAGGGATAGACATAGTGCAGTCTGACCCAGACCCCCATCTTGCCGAGTTCGCGCGCCAGTTCGAAGAAGCGCGTCCGCACCTCGCGCTCCTGCCAGAGCGAGGGCTGGTACTTGATGTCGAGGCCGTAGGCGCTGGTGTCCTGCGAGATCACCAGCAGTTCCCTGACGCCGGCCTTGACCAGCTTCTCGGCCTCTCGCAGCACCTCGCCGATCGGCCGCGAGACCAGATCGCCGCGCAGCTTCGGGATGATGCAGAACGAGCAGCGATTGTTGCAGCCCTCGGAAATCTTCAAGTATGCGTAGTGGCGCGGCGTGAGCTTGACGCCCTGATCCGGTACGAGATCGACGAACGGGTCGTGGCGCGGCGGCACAGCCTGATGTACCGCCGCGACGACGCTCTCATAGGCCTGCGGCCCGGTGATCGCGAGCAGGTTGGGGAAGCGGTCGCGGATCTGCTCGGGCTCGGCCCCCATGCAGCCCGTGACGATGACCTTGCCGTTCTGCGCCATCGCCGCGCCGATCGCCTCCAGCGACTCAGCCTTGGCTGAATCGAGGAAGCCGCAGGTGTTGACGATGACGAGATCGGCCCCGGCATGGCCGCGGCTGAGTTCGTAGCCCTCGGAGCGCAGCGAGGTGATGATGCGCTCGGAATCGACCAGCGCCTTTGGGCAGCCAAGCGAAACGAATGAAATTTTTGGCGCGACGGCGTTCATCGGCGGCTAGCTCGGATCGTGAAAGGGATGGCGCGGGCGGAGCCGGCGCGGATACTGCGTTCTTTGATGGTTTTTGCTATGCTTGGCAAATCCGGCATGCGGCTGCGACGCGCACCGACGAAAAAGATGAATGCCGGATGAACCTGATCGCCGTCCGCCGCGACCAATAGGCGTCCCACTTGGGTGAGGACTTCATCGGCTCAACCGACAGGAGATCATCATGACCCGCCTTTCACTCTCGGCCTTCGCCTGCGCCTCCGTTCTCGTGCTCTCCGGTTTCGCCGCCCAGGCTGGCGAGGGCGGCGGTGGCGGCGGCGACGACCGCTGGGCCCAGCCCCAGGTCTTCAATCCCGGCCCGCGGCCCGCGCCCAACGCCCGTCCCTTCGCGGAATCGACCCTGCCCGACGGTACACGCATCCGCTCGACCGGCCTCGCCCCAGGCCTTCGCAGGGTTACGACGACGACGCCCGACAACAAGGTCACCGGCGGCAACAGGGGCCCGAGGGTCGGCGAGAGAGCCAAGGTCAACCGGACCGTCTACAATCCCAAGACCGGCATCACCAGCACCTTCACCCGTACCGCCGATGGTCGGGTCACCGGCGTCCATGTCGATCGCCAGGGCAACCGCTCGGTATCGCGCAGCAACAACTGAATGGCGCTGCCGGAGCGGCTCAGGCCGCTCCGGTCGCCACCGGCCGCTCGGGGTCCTGCGTCCAGTCGGTCATCGAGCCCTCGTAGAGCGCGACCTCGTCCCGACCCAGCACCTCCGACAGCACGAACCAGTCGAGAGCAGCGGTGTGTCCCGTGTTGCAATAGGCGATGACCGGACCCTCGGGAACGCCGGTGAAGAGCGCGGCGAGCTCGCCCGCAGGTTTCAGCCGTCCCGTCGCAGGATCGAAGGCTTGCGTGTAATCGCGCGAGACCGCGCCGGGGATGCGGCCCGGGCGGAGCGCCTCCGGCGATTTCTCGGCCCCCTCGAAATAGCTGGCGGCGCGGGCATCGACCAGCGTCGCCAGCTTCCCGCGCGAGGCGACCAGCGTGGCGTCGGCCGTGCTGCGCAGCCGCTGCTGCATCACCACCGGATAGGGCTCGGCCGGCTTCGGGGCGGACGGGCCGCTCTCGATGGGACGCAGCGTGTCCTCGCGCCAGCCCGCGAAACCGCCATCGAGGATCGCCTGCTGGCCGTGGCCGATCAGCTTCAGCGTCCAGTAGACCCGCGCTGCGGCCGCGAAATCGGTCGCGCTCGTACCCGCCGGCACGATGACGACGTCGTCATGCGGCTTGACGCCGAGCCGGCCGACCAGTTCGGCCAGATGATCGAGCGGCGGCAGCATGCCCGGCGCATTGCCGATTTTGGCGCGCCAGCCATCCGCCACATAATCGCTGTGGACGGAGCCTGGGATATGGCTCGTCTCATAGGCCGCCTTGCCGCCGCCATCGACCGCCGAGCGGATATCGACGATCACCAGCGTCGGATCGTCGAGCCGCGCGGCGACGGCCTGCGCCGAAATCAGTCCTGAAAACTCGCTCATGCTCACTCCGCAGCCATCGTCTTCAGCTCATCGTCGTCGATCTCGATCGCGTAGGTCATCGTCGCCGTCGCGCCGAACATGATCGAAGCCGAACAGTATTTTTCCTTCGACAATGTGACGGCGCGCTCGACTTTCGCCCGGCTCAAACCCCGGCCGCTGACCTTGTAGACCATGTGGATCGCGGTGAAGACCTTGGGGGCTTCGGTCGCGCGCTGCGCCTCCACCTCGACATCGCAGCCGGTGACCGGCTCGCGGCCCTTCTTGAGGATCTGCACCACGTCGAAGCCGGTGCAGCCGGCAAGCCCGATCAGCAGCATCTCCATCGGCCGGATGCCGATATTGCGGCCGCCATAGTCAGGCGCGCCGTCCATCATCACGGCATGGCCGCTGCCGGCCTCGCCCATGAAGGCCATGCCCTCGACCCATCTCGCACGCGCTTTCATGCCATGACTCCGTCGCCTGATTTGCGCGGCAGGCTAACGGCTCGGACGCGGAGAGGCGAGGGCGCTCTCAGGCTGCGGCGAACAGGCTGCCATGCGTGATGCGCAGCCTGATGCGCTCGCCGATCGCCGGCGCGACCTGGCTGGCAAGATCGACGTCGAGCCGCCTCTGCAGCCCCTGCACCGCGACCTCGGCGCGCCGCAGCGGGCCGTTGCGACGCAGATGCTCGACCACGCCGGGTAGTGAGAGCGGCGCATCGTCGACGATGCGCAGATGCTGCGGGCGGACATAAAGCGAGGCCGGCCCGCCCTGGTTCTGGGACAAGCCCCCCAGCACCGGGCGATCGCCCAAAAACGCCTGACTGCCGACGACCTTGACCGGCAGCCTGTTGGCCTCGCCCAGGAATTCGCAGACGAAGGGCGAGGCCGGATGGTCGTAGACGTCGTCGGGCGTACCGACCTGTTCGAGCCGGCCGTCGTTCAGGATCGCGACCCGGTCGGCGAGTTCCAGCGCCTCCTCCTGGTCATGCGTGACGAAGACCGTGGTGTGGCCCGTGCGGCGGTGCAGGTCGCGCAGCCAGGCGCGCAAATCCTTCCGGACCTTGGCGTCGAGCGCCCCGAACGGTTCGTCGAGCAGGAGGACGCGCGGCTCGATCGCCAGAGCGCGGGCGAGCGCGACGCGCTGGCGCTGTCCGCCGGAGAGCTGGCTCGGATAGCGCTTCTCCAGCCCCGGCAGTTGCACGAGGTCGAGTAGGTCGCCGACGCGCCTCCGGATCTCGGCTGCGTCGGGGCGTTCGCGGCGCGGGCGGGAATTCAGTCCGAAAGCGACGTTTTCCGCGACCGTCATGGTCTTGAACAGCGCATAATGCTGGAAGACGAAGCCGATGCGCCGGTCGCGCAGCGAAAGCTCGCGCATGTCGGTCTCGCCGAACAGCACGCGGCCGCGATCGGCCTGGTCGAGCCCGGCGATCAGCCGCAGCAGAGTCGTCTTGCCGGAGCCCGACGGCCCGAGCAGCGCGACGAGTTCCGCCGGCTGGATGTCGAGCGAGACGCCGCGCAGGGCCGCGAACGCCTCGAAGCGCTTCTCGATGGATTCGATGGTGACGGCGACCGACATCGGCTTCGTCCTTCGGCTCAATGGCGGCGGCTGGCGGCGATCGCGTCGCCGTAGCGCCATTCCAGCAGGGATTTCAGGGCGAGGGTGACGAGCGCAAGGCCGGCCAGCAGCGAGGCGACGGCGAAGGCGGCCGCGCCCATATACTCGTTGTAGAGAATCTCGACATGCAGCGGCATGGTGTTGGTCAGCCCGCGAATTTTTCCCGACACGACGGCGACCGCGCCGAACTCGCCCATCGCCCGGGCGTTGCAGAGCAGCACGCCGTAGAACAGGCTCCATTTCACATTGGGCAACGTGATCGCGAAGAAGACGCGCCAGCCCGAGGCGCCCAGCGTCAGCGCCGCCTCTTCGTCGGCCGAGCCGAGCGCCTGCATATGCGGGATCAGTTCGCGCGCCACGAACGGAAAGGTGACGAACACCGTCGCCAGCACGAGGCCGGGCAGCGCGAAGATGATCTGGACATCGTTGGCCTTGAGCCAGGCCCCGAAATAGCCCTGCGCTCCGAACAACAGCACGAAGACGAGGCCCGAGATCACCGGCGAGACCGAGAAGGGCAGGTCGATCAGGCTGACCAGAAAGTTCTTGCCGCGAAACTCGAATTTGGCGATGGCCCAGGCGGCGGCGATGCCGACGACGATGTTGAAGGGCACCGCGATCGAAGCGACAAGAAGAGTCAGCTGAATCGCGGCAACCGCGTCCGGCTCTGTGATCGCGGCCTGGTAGGCGGCAAAGCCCCGCGCGCCCGCCTCGACGAAGACCGAGACGAGCGGCAGCAGCAGGAACAGCGCAAGAAAGGCGAGCGAGACCGCAATCAGCAGGCAGCGGACGACGAGGCTTTCGCCGCGCACGCGCTGCGCTCCGGCGCGCGACGGCGGGACAGCCGGGAGATGCAGCGCAGCCTCAGACATCGCCGAACCTCCGCCGCGCTGCAGCCTGGATCAGGTTGACGGCGAGGATCAGCGCGAATGAGAGCAACAGCATGATCGTGGCGACCACGGCCGCGCCCGCATAGTCGAACTGCTCGAGCCGGATCACGATCAGCAGCGGCGCGATCTCGGAGACCATCGGGACATTGCCGGCGATGAAGATCACCGAGCCATATTCGCCGACGGCGCGCGCGAAGGCCAGCACGAAGCCGGTCAGCAGCGCCGGATAGAGCGGCGGCAGGATCACGCGAAACACAGTGCGCCAGCGGCTGGCGCCAAGCAGCGCCGCCGCTTCCTCGACATCGCCCTGCATTTCTTCCAGCACGGGCTGCACAGTCCGCACCACGAAGGGCAGGCCGATGAAGATCAGTGCCACCATGACGCCGAGCGGCGTATAGGCGACCTTGATGTCGAGCGGCGCGAGCAGGGCCCCGATCCAGCCATTGGGGGCATAGATCGCAGCCAGCGCGATGCCCGCGACCGCGGTCGGCAAAGCGAATGGCAGATCGACCGCGGCATCGACCAGCCTTCGGCCAGGAAACTCGTAGCGCACCAGCACCCAGGCCAGAATCAGGCCGAAGACGGCGTTCACGGATGCGGCGAACAGCGCCCCGGTGAAAGACAGCCTGAGCGCCGCCAGCGTCCGAGGCGAGGTCGCAACGGCCCAGATATCGGCGGGTCCGGCGCTCGCAGCCTTCAGGAACAGCGCCGCGAGCGGGATCAGCACGACGAGCGAGAGCGCCGTCAGCGTGATCCCAAGCGCGATGCCGAAGCCCGGCAGGATGCTCGGCTCGCGCCAGCGCAGCGTGGGCAGGACTGCCGCCATGCCGTCAGCGCGCCGGCTTGTAGAGCTGGTCGAAGGTGCCGCCATCGCCGAAATGCGCAGCTTGAGCCTTCGCCCAGCCGCCGAAGACGGCATCGATGGTGACGAGTTCGAGCCTGGGGAACCGCTCCAGATCGCCGGGTGCGGCCGCCTCGCGGTTGCGCGGGCGATAATAGTGCTTCGCGATGATCGCCTGGCCCTTCGGGGTGTAGAGAAAATCGAGATAGGCCTGCGCCTCGGCGCGGGTGCCTTTGGCGTCGACATTGCCATCGACAACCGCCACGGGTGGTTCGGCGAGGATCGACAGGCTCGGCACGACGATGTCGAATTTGTCGGCCCCGAACTCCTTCAGCGCCAGAAACGCCTCGTTCTCCCAGGCGAGGAAGACATCGCCGATGCCGCGCTGGGTGAAGGTCGTGGTGGCGCCGCGCGCGGCGGTGTCGAGCACCGGCACATTGGCCAGCAGCTTGCCGATATAGTCTCGCACCTTGGCCTCGTCCTTGTCGAAGGCCTTCTCGGCATAGGCCCAGGCGGCGAGATAGTTCCAGCGCGCCCCTCCGGACGTCTTTGGATTGGGCGTGATCACCTGCAGGCCCGGCTTCACGAGATCGGCCCAGTCCTTGACGCCCTTGGGATTGCCCTTGCGGACGAGGAACACGATCGTCGAGGTGTAGGGCGAGGCGTTGTTGGGCAGCCGCGTCTGCCAGTTCTCGGGCAGCTTCTTCGAGCGTTGCGCCACGGCGTCGATGTCGCCGGCCAGCGCCAGCGTGACCACATCGGCGTTGAGCCCGTCGATGACCGCGCGCGCCTGCGAGCCCGAGCCGCCATGCGACTGGCGGATGGTGGAAATCTTCTTCGCGTTCTTCGCATTCCAGTCGGCGATGAAGGCGGCGTTGATCTCGCGATAGAGCTCGCGCGTCGGGTCGTAGGAGACGTTGAGGAGTTCGGTCTGAGCCTTGGCTCCGGCGACGACGCCAAAGCAGAGCGAGAAGGCTCCGAGCACGAGGCCGGCGCGAACGAGGCGGGTCAAACGGGATCGCGTCATATCAGGGCTCCGTTGCGATCAGTGCCGAAACCGGTCCTCCGGCCCCATCACTTGTTCTGAATAACGAACGAAACGTACTGAATTGTCGCTTTTGGCTCAACCGGGTTATGCAGCAGGCCTTTGCCAAACTTCAGGCCCGCGAGAGAAAACGTCTCTCCGGCAGGGCCGTTCCATCTTGCGCAGCGCCGATCATGGTCGGCTGCAAATCAGGCGGAAATCCGTCCTGCCTGCGTCTCGGCAAGCGCCGCGCCCAGCGCGTTTCCGACCATGACCAGAATCGGCCCCTTGGCGGGCAACTCGGAGAGCCGCTCGGGTAGCGTCGCGATCGTGGCCGCCACCCGCTGCTCGTCGGGCCGGGTCGCGCCCAGAACCGCGACCGCCGGCGTCCGCGGATCGAGCCCCGCCGCCAGCGCATGCTCGCGAAAGGCGGCGAGCGTCGCGCGCGGCATATAGATCACCGTCGTCACATGCGGATCGGCCATCGCCCGCCAGTCGAGATCGTCGGGCAGTTGCCCATTGCGGGCATGGCCGGTGACGAACTGCAGCCGGCGGGCATGGTCGCGATGGGTCAGCGACAGGCCGAGCACCGCTGCCGCACCCTGCGCCGCCGAGATGCCGGGCACGATCGCGACGGGGATGTCGGCCAGCGCGCAGGCCTCGATCTCTTCGCCGGCACGCCCGAAGATGCCCGGATCGCCGCTCTTCAGGCGGACGACATGCTTGCCCTGTCCGGCCAGCGCCACCATCATCGCGTTGATGTCGGACTGCTTGCAGGACGGGCCGTGTCCGGTCTTGCCGACCAGCATGCGCTTCGCCTCGCGCCGGGCCAGTTCGAGAACGCCGGCCGAGACCAGATCGTCATAGAGGATGATGTCGGCGCTCTGCAGCGCGCGGATCGCCTTGAGCGTCAGCAGTTCCGGATCGCCTGGGCCGGCCCCGACCAGCGTCACGCGGCCGGTCCCGTCATGGGTGCCCTCGATTCGGCCCAGTTCGGAGAACAGGGCGGCGCGGTCGGCCTCGTCGGGGGCCTGCTCCGGCGCAGCCATGGCGCGGCTTGTGAATTTGTCCCAGAAGGCGCGGCGCAGCGCGAAGGGCAGTTCCCGCGCCTGAACGGCGGGCCGCCAGTCCTTCGCGGCCTGCGCCCAGGCTTTGAGGCCGGTCGGCAGCAGCGCCTCGATCTTGGCGCGCACCGCCTGCCCGAAGACGGGCGCCGCGCCATCGGTCGAGATCGCCACGATCAGCGGCGAGCGGTTGACCAGCGAGCCGAAGGAGAAGTCGCAGAATTCCGGCTTGTCGACGACATTGACCGGCACACCGGCCTGACGCGCCGCCGCGACGAAGCTGCGCGCTTCGTCGGCCTGCTCGATATCGCCGATCGCAAGCGCCGCATCCGTGAGGTCGCCGGCCTGCCAGCGCCGCTCATACACGAAGACGAGGCCCGCGGGCGGATCGGCGGCGAGGCCTGCGAAAAGCTCCGGCGCGTCGGCGGCATAGACGTGAAGTTCGGCCCCGGTGGCAGCGAGCAACTCGGCCTTCCAAAGCGCGCCGTCGCTCGATCCGGCAAGCACGACCTTCCGGCCGTCCAGCTTGTGGAAGAGCGGAAGCGTCGCCAGCCGGTCGATGCGGCGCGCCGTCGTGGATTCCGGGAGTCGTTCGGTCATCGGGTCGTCGCTGCCGCTTTCATCTCCATCGCCGGGGACTGGCCGCCCGCCGGAGGCGTCAGCAGCCAGAACCCGGCCAATGCCAGGATGATAAGGCGAAAGCAAATATCGAACCAGCGCTCATGCCGGCGGGCGGGCAGGATCGTCGCGATCTCGCTGTCCATGCTGTCCTCCTCGATTCTCCGCAGGGCGGCTTTTTGCGCGGGCGCGTCCATCCCGGTTTCGCCCCGGAACGCCATCTCAGGACGCCCTTACTTGGTCTGCGGCGCGCGCGGCGCGGCGCTGGTCCAGGATGTTCCGGCTGTCGCCATAGCCGCGCTGGTAGCCATGGCTGATCAGGTCGCGGGCCTTCAGCCACTGCTCGACCGGCTGGCGCGCTGCCAGCGTATCGGGCAGTTCGATTTCGTCGAAGCCGCAGGACAGCGCATAGGCGAACTGGTCGGCGATCAGCGGCCCGCTGGCGCGCAGCGTTCCTGTGAAGCCGTGGTTGCGGATATGCTTTGCGAGGCTGAAGCCGCGCCCGTCGGAATAGGCGGGGAAGGCGACCGCGACGAGCGAAAGCTGGCGCAGCACCAGCTTCAGTTCGGCAATGCGCACGGTGTTGGGCACGATCACGCCGATGCGCTGGTCGCGCGTCTTCTGCGGCAGCGCCTCGGCCAGCGCCTCCCACGGCACGAGCGCCTGCGAAAGATTGCCGATGGCGGGGCCCTCGCTGCGGGTCCAGGCGTCGATCTTCGTCCCGTTCCGGTCAAGCAACGGCATGGGCTGCCTCCTGAAAGGCCGATTTGAACGGCGCGAGACCGATCCGTCGAACGGTGTCGATGAAGCTCTCGCCCTCGACCCGCTGCGCGAGATAAACGCCGACGATGCGCTCGATCGCGTCTGGCACCTCCTCGGCGGGCAGGCCCGGCCCCAGAATCTCGCCGATCGCGGCGTTCTCGGTGGCGTCGCCGCCGAGCGTGATCTGGTAGGATTCGATGCCGCGCTTCTCCAGCCCGAGAATGCCGATATGGCCGACATGGTGATGGCCGCAGGCGTTGATGCAGCCCGAGATCTTGATGTTGAGCGCGCCGATCTCGGCTTCGCGCGCCGCGTCGGCGAAGCGCTGCTGGATCGCCTGTGCGATCGGGATCGAGCGGGCGGTCGCCAGCGCGCAGTAATCGAGGCCGGGGCAGGCGATGATGTCGGTGATCAGGCCGACATTGGCGCTCGCCAGCCCCGCCTCGCCAAGCCGCTGCCAGATCGCGAACAGATCGCGCTGGCGGACGTAAGGCAGGACGAGGTTCTGCGCATGCGTGACGCGGATCTCGGAATGCGAGAACTCATCGGCGATATCGGCGACGAGGCGCATCTGGTCGGAGGTTGCATCGCCCGGCGCCTGGCCAAGCGGCTTCAGCGAGATCGTCAGCGCCGTGTAGCCCGGTGCCTTGTGCGGCGCAGTGTTGACCTCGGCCCAGCGCGCGAAAGCGGGGTTGGCCGCCTTCATGGCGTCGAGCGTCCGGCTCGTCTCGGGCAGCGTCTCATAGGCGGGCGGCGCGAAATAGGCCGCGATGCGCTCAACCTCGGCCGGGTCCGCATTGACCGACGGCCCATCGAGCCGTGCGAACTCCTCCTCGACGCGGCGAGTGAATTCCTCCGCGCCGATCTCGTGAACGAGGATCTTGACCCTGGCCTTGTATTTGTTGTCGCGCCGGCCCTCGAGATTATAGACCCGCATGATCGCCTCCAGATAGGCGAGCAGGTCTCCCTTGGGCAGATGGTCGCGCACGACCTTGCCGATCATTGGCGTGCGGCCGAGCCCGCCGCCGACGCTGATCTCGTAGCCGACCGCACCGGTGTCTGGATGCCGACGCAGCCGTAGCCCGATATCGTGCGCCTTGATCACGGCGCGATCATGCTCGGCCCCGGTCACGGCGATCTTGAACTTGCGCGGCAGGTAGCTGAACTCGGGGTGGAGCGACGACCATTGCCGGATCAGCTCGGCGGTCGGGCGCGGATCCTCGATCTCGTCCTGCGCGACGCCGGCGAAATGATCGGCCGTGACGTTGCGGATGCAATTTCCCGAGGTCTGGATGCCATGCATCTCGACATCGGCGAGCAGGTCGAGGATGGCGGGGATGTCGCGCAGTTTCGGCCAGTTGAACTGCAGATTCTGCCGCGTCGTGAAATGGCCGTACCCGCGATCATAGCGCTCGCCGATCAAAGCGAGCTGGCGCAGTTGCCTCGACGACAGCGTGCCATAGGGAATGGCAATCCGCAGCATATAGGCGTGAAGCTGCAGATAGACGCCGTTCTTGAGCCGCAGCGGCTTGAACTCGTCCTCGGTCAGCGAACCGTCGAGCCGGCGCGCGACCTGATCGCGGAACTGGCCGACCCGCTCGCGGACGAAGCGCTCGTCGAATTCGTCGTAGCGATACATGCTTCAGGCCCTTCGACCGTTTTCGATCCCATCGCCGGCCTGCTTGCCGAGATCGGGGCGGTTGCTGGGGCCGAGCGTCTTGAAACGCTCGCGGAAATGGCGCGGCACAGGCGCGCCGGACTGAATCTCGACATCGACGAGATAGGCGTCCACGACGCGGTTTCCCGCGAGTTCGGCGGCGGCGAACGACTCCAGCACCGTCGCGGCGGCATCGTCGGTCGCCACAAGCGCCAGGGCCGGATCGCGCGTCCACACGATCGCGTCCGTCGCACCTCCGCTGGCAAAGACGACGTCGCCGTCGAGCAGGTCGTTGGCGAGCAGGATCGCAGGCAGAGGCGGGCGCTTGGGAACAGCAGCCATCACGCGGCCTCCGCCAATGTCAGGGTCAGGCCGTCGAGATCGTCCGACCAGATGATCTGGCAGGACAGCCGCGAGTTGGGCTCAATCAAAGGCAGGGTGTCGAGCGCGTCGATTTCGTCGGATCGGGGCTCGGGCAAGCGCGCCGCCCAATCCGCCGCGACGACGACATGGCAGGTCGCGCAATCGCAGGACCCGCCGCAGACGCCCTCGATGCCGACCTTGTAGTCGCGAAGCAGCTCCATCACCCGCCAGCCTTCGACGGCTTCAAGCCGGTGCGGATGTCCATCGCGATCGATGACGTTCAGAAAGCCCACGGCGCTGCCGATCCCGTTCGTTCTTCCGAGCGTTTGAAATAAGCCGACGCGGCTGGCGGTTCAATTCACGTCAGGTAGCGGGTTTTTTCTTATTCCCGTTCGAAAGGAGGAGATTTGTCTTTTCGAGTGGGGAGGCGAGGGCTGCCTGAAACAGATCGTACTGTCGGGCGGCAAGCAATCAGACCAGCCCGCCCAGCCGATATCCGACTCCCGGCTCCGTCTCGATCAGCTTCGGCGTCGCAGGATCGTCCTCCAGCTTCTGGCGCAATTGCCCGACGAAGACGCGCAGATACTGCACGTCCTGCTCATGGGCAGGGCCCCAGACGGCGGTCAGGATCTGGCGATGGGTCAGCACGCGTCCGTTGCCGCCGGCGAGGCAGGCGAGCAGGTCGTACTCCTTCGGCGAGAGCTTCACATGCGCCCCGTCCCGGCTGACGCGGCGATTGACGAGGTCGATCTCGACATTGCCCGACCGAACCGTCGCCTCCGCGCCCTGCCGCTCGATGGTGTGGCGCAGCGCCACCCTCAGCCGCGCCAGCAACTCGCCGACGCCAAAGGGCTTTTCGACATAATCGTCGGCGCCGGCGTCGAGCGCGTCGATTTTTTCGGTCTCGCGATCCCGCGCCGAAAGGATGATAACCGGTCCTTCGTAAAACGCCCGGGCGCGGGCCAGCGCCTCCTTGCCGTCCATGTCGGGCAGGCCGAGATCGAGCACGACGGCGTCTGGCGGTTTGCGCGCGATCTCGCGCAGGCCGGAGGCCGCGTCTTCGGCGCGGACATGCTCGTAGCCGGCCGCATCGAGCGCCGGGCCGAGGAAGCGATGGATTTGCGGCTCGTCGTCGATGACGAGGATGCGCGGACGGAAGGCCGTCATGATGTCGTCTCCGGCGCGACGCCGTCCTTGCGCAGGCTGATCAGGATGCGGGTGCCGCCAGTGCCGTCGGGCTTGATCGGGCTCGCGGCGGCGATGCGCCCGCCCATGGCCTCGACGAAACCCTTGGAAATGGCAAGGCCCAGGCCGGCTCCCTTGCCGCGCTCCCCGCCGCGATCGGTCGCTTCCTCCATGCGGCGGAATTTCTCGAAGACGCGTTCGAGTTCGGCGGTCGGGATGCCGCGACCCTCGTCCTCGATCGAAATCACGACATTGCCCCGGTCCTCATAGGCCGCGGTCTCGATCGTCGATCCGTCCTCGCCATAGGCGATGGCGTTTTCGAGGATGTTCACCAGAGCCTGTTCCAGCAAGGTGGGGTCGGCCCGCACCATCGATAGCGTGGCGGGGAAATCGCGCTGGATGCGGCGCTTGCCCTGCCGGCGCGCGACGCGGGCGATCGCGGCCGCGATCACGTCGCGGACATCGGTCCAGTCGCGCCGCGTCACCAGCGCGCCGCCTTCCAGCCGCGTCATGTCGAGCAGGTCTCCGACATAGCGGTTCAGCCGCTCGGCCTCCTCGCGGATCGAAAGCAGCAGGTCGTCGGCGACCGCCGGTTCGACGCTCTTGCCGTAGTCGATCAGCGTCGTGACCGAGCCGAGCACGGTCGCCAGCGGCGTACGCAGGTCGTGGCTGACGGAGTTCAGCAGCGCCGAGCGCAGCCGATCGCTGCGCTGGAGGGCTTCGGCGTCGATCGCCGCCTGCGCGAGTTCGGCGCGCTCCAGCGCGATAGCGCCCTGGTCGAGCAGCGCCATCGCGAAGCGCTCGTTCTCCGCGCCGAGCAGGGCCTTGGGCTCGAATCCGACCACGCCGGAGCGCGCGCGCACGCCCTGCAGCGGCCGGAAGGTCCAGGCGACATTGGGCAGCGTGCCGGTGCCCGCACCGGCGGGCTCGCCGCGCGTCCAGGCCCAGCGTGCCGCCGTCATGTCCGCGGTGGTCAGCGCCTCCAGCGCGGGCGCGCCGGCCACGGGGGCGATCTCGTCGCGCTGTGGCAAAAGCACGATGATCCTGCCCGAGGTCGCGGCCGAGAGCTGCTCGGCCAGCACGCTTGCCGCATCCTCCTTGCGGGCGGCGGCCGAAAGCCTGCGGCTCGCCGCCAGCAGCGCCGCGATGGCCGAGGCCCGCCGCGCCGTGGCGCGCGCCTGGTCGCGAATGCGGCCGGTGAGCCCGCCGGTCGCGACCGCCGCGACGAAGAAGACGAGGAAGGTCAGGACGTCGGCGGGATGGCCGATCCAGAAGGTCAGGCGCGGTTCGAGGAAGAAGAAGTTGTAGGCGAAGGCGGCCAGCGCCGCCGCCGACAGCGCCGGCCAGAGCCCGAAGGCGACGCCAGCGCCCAGCACGCTGACCAGGAACAGCATCGCGAGGTTGACGTTCTCCGTCTGGCGGTCGAGCAGCGTAGCCAGGCCGACAGCCACCGCGACCATCGCCGCCGCCCCGAGATGCCCGCGCCAGGCGAAGGTGCGTTTCGGCGCAGCGCCGGTCGGCTCGGCCGGGCCGGCCGCCACGTCGGTGATGATATGCAGCGCTGCGCCGTTTTGCGCCTTTAGCAGGGCCGGGGCCAGCGAGCGGTGGAACCAGGCCCGCCAGCCCTTGCGATGCGATTTGCCGACCACGATCTGCGTGACGTTGTTGCGCCTTGCATAGTCGAGCACGGTCGCCACAAGATCGTCGCCGGTCAGCACGACATTGACCGCGCCGAGCTGCTCGGCGAGCTTCAGGGCGCCGGCGAGTTTCTGCCCGCGCCGGGCGTCCCCATCCATCTGGTTCGGCCGCTCGACATGCGCGACCAGCCAGGGCGCGTCCATCATCATGTCGGACAGCCTGCGCCCGGCGCGCACGAGCGATTGCGCCATGGCGTCGGGGCCGATCAGCACGAGGATGCGCTCGCCGGCCGCCCAGGGCCCCTCGACGCCGGCGCGCTTCATCGCCTGGCTGAGCTGGTCGTCCACCGTTTGTGCGGCGCGGCGCAAGGCGAGTTCGCGCAGCGCGGTCAGGTTCTCGGGCTTGAAGAAATTGTCGGCCGCGAGCCGCGCCGTCTCCGGCAGATAGACCTTGCCCTCGGCCATGCGCTGGCGCAGTTCCGTCGGCGTGATGTCGATCAGCTCGATTTCGTCGGCCCGGCTCAGCACGCTGTCAGGCACCGTCTCGCGCTGGCGCACGCCGGTGATCTTCCAGACCACGTCGACGAGGCTTTCCAGATGCTGGACGTTCAGCGTCGTCCAGACATCGATGCCGGCTTCCAGAAGTTCGTCGACATCCTGCCAGCGCTTGGGATGGCGGCTGCCATGGGCGTTGGAATGGGCGTATTCGTCGACCAGCAGCAGTCGCGGCTTCAGCGCCAGCGCCGTGTCGAGGTCGAACTCCATCAGCATGCGGCCATTATGCTCGATCGGCCGGCGCGCCATCACTTCGAGGCCATCGAGCAGGGCTTCCGTTTCGCGCCGGCCATGCGTCTCGACCAGCCCGACCAGCACCTCGCCATGCTCGGATTGGGCGCGCCGGCCTTGCGTCAGCATCTCGTAGGTCTTGCCGACGCCGGGCGCCATGCCGAGAAAAATCTTGAGCCGGCCGCGTTTTCCGCGGCCGGCCTGCGCCAGAAGCGCATCGGGATCGGGTCGTCCCTGTTCGCGGAATCGGGTCTCGTCGGATGTCATCAGGGCTTAGCTTGGGCCTTCGGATAGCGTGCGTCGAGAGCGAGGTTGGCGGTCAGCACATTAACCCGCGGCCGGCCGATGAAGCCCAGCAGGTAGCCTTCCGTGTTCTGCGCCACGATCTCCGCCACCTGCAAGGGCTGGATGCCACGCGCCTTGGCGATCCGCTCGATCTGCCGGGCCGCGTTTTCAGGCGAGATATGCGGGTCGAGTCCCGACGCCGAGGCCTGCACGGCGTCGGGCGGTATCGGCCCGGCGCCGTCGGCGACGCGGCTGGCTTCCGCATCCGTCTTGATGCGCGTCGCCAGATCCTCATTGAGAGGCCCGAGATTGGAGCCGGAGGAGGAGGTTGCATCATAGCCGTCCTTGCCGGCGGCCGAGGGCCGGGGACGCAGATAGGCCTCGCCCGAAAAATTCTGGCCGATCAGGGCCGAGCCGACGATTGCGCCGGAGGCATCGCGGATCAGCGAGCCGCCGGCCTGCGCCGGAAAAAGCGCCTGCGAGACGGCGGTGACGCCGAGCGGATAGGCGACCCCGAGCAGGGCGGTGAAAAGAACCATCGAGACGACGGCGGGGCGAAGGTTTGAAGTGAGGCTCATGATTCTGGACCTATTTGTCGGTGGAATCTGCCGTCTTTGCGAGCGAAGCGAAGCAATCCAGGAGACGTGGAGCGAAACGCTGGATTGCTTCGCTTTCGCTCGCAATGACGAGGGGCTTCAGGCGAGCTTCAGGGCGACGACGATCATGTCGATCAGCTTGATGCCGACGAAGGGCGCGATCAGCCCGCCGATGCCGTAGATGGTGAGGTTGCGCGAGAGCAGCTTTGCCGCCCCGATGGCGCGGTAGCGCACGCCGCGCAGTGCCAGCGGAATCAGCGCGACAATGACCAGCGCATTGAAGATCACCGCCGACAGGATGGCGCTTTCAGGGCTGGCGAGCCCCATCACGTTGAGCCCTGCGAGCGCCGGCAGCGAGCCGACGAAGAGCGCCGGGATGATGGCGAAATATTTCGCCACGTCGTTGGCGATCGAGAAGGTCGTCAACGCCCCGCGCGTGATCAGCAACTGCTTGCCGACCTCGACGATCTCCAGAACTTTTGTCGGGTCGGAATCGAGATCGACCATGTTGCCGGCTTCGCGCGCAGCCTGCGCGCCGGTCTGCATCGCGACGCCGACATCGGCCTGAGCGAGGGCAGGGGCGTCGTTGGCACCGTCGCCGCACATCGCGACCAGCCGGCCCTTGGCCTGCTCGGTGCGGATGATGCGCAGCTTGTCCTCCGGAGTGGCCTCGGCGAGGAAATCGTCGACGCCGGCTTCCGACGCGATGGCGGCGGCCGTCACCGGGTTGTCGCCGGTGATCATCACGGTGCGCACGCCCATGCGCCGCAGATCAGCGAAGCGCTCCTTGACGCCGGGCTTGACCACGTCCTTGAGATGGATGACGCCGACCAGCGCACCGTTTTCGCTGACGGCGAGCGGCGTGCCGCCGGAGCGCGCGACCTTGTCGATCGCCTGTCGCAGCTCGGCCGGCACCTGGTTCTCCGACAGATCGAGCGTCTTCAGCACGGCCTCGACCGCGCCCTTGCGCCAGCTCTTGCCATCGGCGTCGAGGCCCGACTGACGGGTGGTCGCCGTGAAGGGGATCGGCGTCGCCCCGGCCGGGGACTGGGCGGTGACGCCCTGGTTGCGGGCGAGCTCGACGATCGAGCGGCCTTCCGGCGTCTCGTCGGCCAAAGAGGCCATCAGCGCGGCGCGCAGCGCCGCATCGGGCCGCACGCCCGGCGCGGGCACGACCTCGACCGCCATGCGGTTGCCGAATGTGATCGTGCCGGTCTTGTCGAGCAGCAGCGTGTCGACGTCGCCGGCGGCCTCGACCGCGCGGCCCGAGGTCGCAAGCACGTTGACCTTGAGCAGCCGGTCCATGCCGGCGATGCCGACCGCGCTGAGAAGGCCGCCGATCGTGGTCGGGATCAGCGTGACGAACAGCGCGCCGAGCACCATCGGATCGAGCGTGACGCCCGAGAACGCGCCCAAGCCCGTCAAGGTGACGACCGCGATCAGGAAGACCAGCGTCAGGCCGGCGAGCAGCACGGCGAGCGCAAGCTCGTTGGGCGTCTTGCGGCGGTCTGCCCCTTCCACCATCGCGATCATGCGGTCGAGGAAGGACGAGCCGGGCTGGGAGGTGACCCTGACCTTGAGCCAGTCGGACACGACCGTCGTGCCGCCGGTGACGGCCGAGCGATCACCGCCGCTCTCGCGGATCACCGGCGCGGATTCGCCGGTGATCGCGGCCTCGTTGACCGAGGCGACGCCCTCGACGATCTCGCCATCGGCGGGGATGACGTCGCCGGCCTCGACCAGCACGATGTCACCGGGTGCCAGCTCATGAGCCGGTGTCGGGATCATCGCATTGCGCGAGGCGTCGATGATCAGCTTGGCCTTGGTGGTGACGCGGGTGGCGCGAAGCGAGTCGGCGGCCGCCTTGCCGCGTCCTTCGGCGATCGCCTCGGCGAAATTGGCGAACAGCACGGTCAGCCAGAGCCAGACCGCGATCTGGATGGCGAAGAGCGCCGGCTGGCCGGCCGAGACCGCGACGATCGCCGAGACGGTGGCGAGCGCGGCGACGACCTCGGTCGCGAGGATCACGGGGTTGCCGGCAAGCGCGCGCGGATCGAGCTTGGCGAAGGCGCTCTTCAGGGCCGTCAGGATGACGCCCTGATCGAATGCGCCGGATTTGGCGAGAGACATGGACATGAAACGATTTCCTTTGTCGGCTCAGCGCGAGGCCGCAAGCACCTGGAAGTGCTCGACGATCGGCCCCAGCGCGAGCGCGGGGAAGAATTGCAGGCCGCCCAGGATCAGGATGATGCCGATCAGCAGGCCGACGAAGAGCGGGCTGTCCGAGGGCAGGGTGCCCGCCGTGGGCGCGAGCTTCGGCTTGGCCGCGATGGCGCCGGCGATGGCGAGGACGGGGATGGCGTAGGCGAAGCGGCCGAGCAGCATGGCGATGCCGAGCGTCGTGTTCCACCAGGGCGCGTTGGCGGTCAGGCCGGCATAAGCCGAGCCGTTGTTGCCGGCAGCCGAGGAGTAGGCGTAGAGGATCTCGGTCAGACCGCGCGGACCCTTGTTGAGCAGGCCCTCCAGCGCGACCGGCGTTACCGCTGCCACGGCCGAAAAGCCGAGGATCGCCAGCGGCAGAATCAGCACCGCCAGCATGGCGAACTTGATCTCGCGCGCCTCGACCTTCTTGCCGAGATATTCGGGCGTGCGCCCGACCATCAGGCCCGCGACGAAAACCGCGAGCAGCGCCATCACCACCATGCCGTAAAGCCCCGAGCCGGCGCCGCCCGGCAGAATCTCGCCAAGCTGGATCATGAACAGCGCCATGCCGCCGCCCAGCGGCATGAATGAGCCGTGCATGGAATTGACCGAGCCGTTCGACGCGCCGGTGGTCTGGGCGGCCCAGAGCGCCGACGCCGCCGGGCCGAAGCGGACCTCCTTGCCCTCCATGTTGGCGGTCGGATTGCTGATTCCAGCAGCCGCCAGAGCCGGCTGCGGCGTCAGGGTTTCCGACGCATAGATCGCGGCGGCCGCGACGCCGACCAGGATCACCATCGCAGCGAGCAGCGCGCGAGCCTCCTTCCGCGCGCCTGCGACCCTGCCGAAGGCCACGACCGTGCCGAAGGCAAGCGCATTGAGCGAGACGACCTCGATCAGGTTGGTCAGCGGCGACGGGTTCTCGAAGGGATGAGCCGAATTGACGTTGAAGATACCGCCGCCATTGGTGCCCCACTGCTTGATCGCCTCCTGCGAGGCGGTCGGCGCGAGCGAAATGACCTGCTTCACGCCTACCAGCGTCGCGGCCTCGACATTGGCGAGCAGCGTCTGCGGCACGCCGGCCGCGACCAGCGCCAGCGCGGTCACGATCGACAGCGGCAGCAGGACGTAGAGAACCACGCGGGTCAGATCGACCCAGAAATTGCCGAGCGTTTCGCCGCGATCGGCCGCGAAAGCCCGGGCGATTGCGGCTGCGACCGCAAGGCCCGCGCCGGCCGAAACGAAGTTCTGCACGGTGAGTCCGGCCATCTGGCTGAGATGGCTCATCGTCGCCTCCCCGCCATAGGACTGCCAGTTGGTGTTGGTGACGAAGCTGACCGCCGTGTTGAAGGCGAGATGCGGCGAGAGCCCGTCGAAGCCCTGCGGGTTCAGCGGCAGCAGGTTCTGGAAGCGAAGCTGGAGATACAGCATCACGAAGCCCGCCGCGCTGAAGGCGATGAGCGCCGCCGCATAGCCGAGCCAGGTCTGACCCTTCTTCGAGTCGATCCCGAAGGCGGCGTAAGTCAGCCGCTCGACCGGGCGCAGCACCGGATCGAGCCAGGTGCGATCGCCGGCCCAGACCCGGCTCATGAACAGTCCAAGCGGCCATCCGATGGCCACCGTCAGCGCGATCGTGAAAACGATCTCGGCCCAGCCCCGCCAATCCATCGCGAGGTCTCCTTTATGAATTGAGAGGTCAGAAGCGGTCGGGGCGCAAGAGCGCGGCGACCATGTAGACCGCGAGCCCAAGCGCCGCGGTCGCGTAGAGAAAGGTCAGCGCCATGGTCGTCAAACCTTGCGCAGCAGCGACGCATAGACGCCAAAGAGCGCGAACGCCCCAGCGCCGAGCGCGAGATAGAGAATGTCAGCCACGAGCCTTACTCCGGTCAGTTTGGACCGGAGAGATGGTCCCGACCTCCCTCAAGGGTCGAGCGGGAAGGGTGGGTCCGGGCATAAGGATTGCGTAAAGATGCTGGACACCGTCCTGCAAGTCCGCGGCGCGCGACAGGCGGCCGCTTGCCAAAGCGTGACCGAGACGGCATTGACTGGCGCTAAGCCGGAAGGGTGGCCGAGTGGTTTAAGGCAGCGGTCTTGAAAACCGCCGTGGGTGGAAGCCCACCGTGGGTTCGAATCCCACCCCTTCCGCCAATCTCGTCGTGCCGCCATGCCGCCTGCGACCTGCCGCGCTGGCATTGTCGTCGATGCTCGTCTCGGACCTCTCCACCATGTCCGATCACGTCCGCGCGAGCATCCGACCGGGACATGACCTTCGCGGAACCTGTCGTCGCGGCCTGTGTTGATCGGACGCATCCGATACGGCGCGCGCGTCGTATTGGGTCCGTTAACGCAAGGAGATGCGACCATGACGAAGCCGACGATCCGGATCGCTGTCGCCGCAGCCGCACTCGCGACCGCCGGCGCCGCGTTCGCAAACACGCCTGTCGAGGGCGACGCCATCAAGCAACTCGTCTCGGGCAAACGGATTTATCTGGCCGCTCCGATCGGCGGCGAGTTTCCGCTGTTCTATCGCCCCGACGGGCAGGTCGATGGCTCAGGCGAGGCCATTGGCCTGGGACGTTTTCTGAAGCCCAAGGACAAGGGCCGCTGGTGGGTGCGCGGCAATAATCTCTGCCAGAAATGGGAAACCTGGTACGACGGCAAGACGATCTGCTTCACCCTGACCGATCTCGGCGGCAGCAAGGTGAAATGGGTCCAGGACAATGGCGACACCGGCGTCGCCCGGATCGGGAACTGAATCTCGGTTCCGTCCCGTCCGACCTCTAAACCACCCATCGACAATGGTTTTCCGCAGGCTCGCTCGCGCGGGCCTGTTTCGTTGCAGGGCGGCAACGCGCCCCGGCAAAGTTCCCGCATTGCACCGGCACCTTGACGGATGCCGCATTTTCGACACCTTTGTGACCGCTCAACGGCACGATGGGAGTCCGTTAAGCGTGTGGTCGTCAGCGATCCCCCGCTTAACGATCCCTTAACGGGATTGTCCGAAAACTTCGGTTTCGCCGCGACTGCGGCTTTGCCGACACAGTGGTTTTCGGCGCGAAAAGCGGAACGATGGAATGATGCGCGGCGAACGCTCCTCGGCCCCGACCGTTTCCAGTGAAATCCCGGAATCAGCCAGCCGCCCGAGCCAAAGCGATGTCGCCGTCCGTGCCACGAAGCTGGGCTGTGTCGTCATAGCCGGGCTGTTCCTGGCCAATTGCGCCAATGAGCAGGTCGCCCGACGCGGCGGCAAATCGAAGGAAATCGGCGCGTTCTCGCATCCCAAATACGGCACGGCCAGCCCCCGCGTCGTCGCGGAAGGGCAGGAGGTGCCCAAGGGTGGCGGCCGTCAGTTGATCGGCAAGAGCTATTCCATCGCCGGCAAGCGCTACACGCCCTACGACAAGCCGGTCGGCTACACTTCGGTCGGCACGGCGTCCTGGTATGGCGAGGCTTTCCATGGCCGCCGCACCGCCAATGGCGAGGTCTATGACCGCCATGGTATCAGCGCCGCCCACCCGACCATGCCGCTGCCGGCTTATGCCCGCGTGACCAACATGCTCAACAACCGCTCGATTATCGTGCGCGTCAACGATCGCGGCCCGTATCATGGCGGTCGGGTCATGGACGTGTCGCAGCGCACGGCCGACGCGCTCGCCTTCCGCCATCTCGGCACGGCCCGCGTGAAGCTCGAATATCTCGGCCAGGCCTCGCTTGGCGGCTCCGACGACAGGCTCCTGCTCGCGACGCTTCGCACCGACGGCCAGCCGGCGGCGATTCCGGGCACGAGCGCGCGCACCCTTGTCGCCAGTTCCACCGATGTTGCGCCGTCGCGTTCGCAAAGCGCTGATCTCGACGATGCTCCGGCCGAGCGCGAGCAGCCTGTTGTGCAGGCCTATGCGCCCGTCCGAACGATCGCACCGTCCGCGCCTGTGTCAGCGACGCTGGCCTCGACCGTTCCGCCCGGCGGCACGCCGGTTCGCGCCGCGCCGCTGCCGCCGAGCCGGCCCTTCGACCTCGACACCATCGCGAACGCCGGCACGCCCGTCGTGGTTCCCGCGACGCTGCGCAGCACGCTGCCGCCGACGCGCACGACCGTCGCCAGCCTCTTCGCAGCACCGGAACGCGCGCCGGCGCAGCGCTTCTCGACATCGCATCCGCTGGTTCGCGATCTCGCTCCGCAGACCTTGCAGCCGCTGTCGCGGAATTGAAGCGCGCGAGGCTTGACCGGCCTCGCATCTCTCTGCTTCTGATCGCGTTATGAGCAGGCGTTCCGACCATCCGATGACCTGTTTCTGGCCGGTGAGGCTGACGCGGCTTCGTTCGGCTGCCGTCGCATTGCTCGCATGCTGCCTGACAGCGCCTGCGGCGACGGCCCAGAGCTTCCAGTCCGCGGCGCCCCATGCCGTGCTGATGGACTCAGCCAGCGGCACGATTCTCTACGAAAAAGCCGCCGACGAGCTGATGGCGCCCGCCAGCATCGCCAAGATCGCGACCGCGCTCGTCGCCTTCGAGGAGATCGCGCAGGGCCGCATGACGCTCGACACCGAGATCGGCATTTCCGAGAACGCCTGGCGCAAGGGCGGCGGCGTCTCGGGCGGCTCGACCATGTTCGCGCAGCTCAACAGCCGGGTGAAGCTGTCGGACATCCTGCAGGGCATCATCGTCCAGTCCGGCAACGACGCCTCGATCGCGCTGGCCGAGGCCGTCGCCGGAGACGAGGCGAGCTTCGCCCGGCTGATGACGGAGCGGGTGAGGGCGCTGGGGCTGACGAAATCGGTCTTCCGCAACGCGACCGGCATGGGCGACCCGCAGCAGAAGGTCACGGCCCGCGAGATGGCGCGGTTGTCGGACCACATCATCAGGACCTATCCCGAGCTCTACAGGATGTTCGGCCAGCGCGAATTCACCTGGAACAAGATCAGGCAGCAGAACCGCAATCCGTTGCTGACCATGGAGATCGGCGCGGACGGGCTGAAGACGGGAAACATCGACGAATCCGGCTACGGCCTGGTCGGCTCGGCGGTGCAGAACGGCCAGCGCCTGATCGTGGTGGTCAACGGCCTCAAGAACGCCCGCGACCGCGCGCAGGAATCGCGAAAGCTGCTCGAATGGGGCTTTCGCGCCTTCGAGGCGCGCCGGATTTTTGGCGAGGGCGAGATCGTCGGCGAGGCAAGCGTCTTCGGCGGCGAGAAGGGCCGCATCGGCTTGCGCGCCAAGGGGCCGGTCAGCCTGCTGATCCCACGCGGCAGCGGCGAGCGGGTCTCAGCCCGCATCGTCTATCGCGGCCCGCTGACAGCGCCGGTGCAGGAGGGCGCCGAGATCGGCCGGCTGCTGATCACGCGCGGCGACGTCAAGACGCTGGAAATCCCCCTCTACGCGGCGGAATCGGTCGGACCCGGCACGCTGCAGCAGCGCGCGCTGGATGCTCTGCTCGAAGTCTCTACGGGCTGGGTCCGCAAGGCGCTGGGGCGAAGCTGAGCGGCGTGTCGGGAGGATGCTTCATCACGCTTGAAGGCGGCGAGGGGGCCGGCAAATCGACGCTGGCGCGCGCATTGGCGCAGCGATTGCAGGCGCTTGGCCTTACCGTCGACCTGACCCGCGAGCCCGGCGGCTCGCCCAAGGCCGAGGCGATCCGCGAAACGATCCTGTCCGGGCAAGTCAAGCGCCATGGCCCCTTCGTCGAGGCGCTGATGTTCGCGGCCGCCCGCATCGACCATATCGACCGCCGCATCCGGCCGGCCCTGACGCGCGGCGACTGGGTGATCTGCGACCGCTTCATCGATTCGACGCGGGTCTATCAGGGCGCGCTCGGCCGGATCGAGCCCGACCTGCTCGACGAGCTCGAGCAGGTCACGATCGACGGATTGACGCCGGACCTGACGCTGATCCTCGATCTTGATCCTGCGGCGGGGTTGATGCGGGCCGCCAGGCGCCGCCGTCCGGGGGAGGCGAGCGACCGCTTCGAGAGCGAGGCGCTCGATTTCCACACCAGGCTGCGGCAGGCCTATCTCGCCATCGCGGCCGAAGAGCCTGAGCGCTGCATCGTGCTGGACGCCGCGCTGGCGCCCGACGCGCTGGCGCAGGCAGCCTGGGAAGCGCTATCACGGCGGCTGCCGATTCCGCAGACCGCCTGACCAGATCGACCCCTGATGCTCCAGACGAGCGACGAACCCGACCGCCTGCCAAACGCGCCGCATCCGCGCGAGACGCTGGCGCTGGTCGGGCACCATGCGCAGGAGCAGGCTTTCCTGACCGCGCTGCGCTCGGGCCGGATGCATCACGGCTGGCTGCTGGGCGGGCCGGAAGGCGTCGGCAAAGCGAGCTTCGCCTACCGCGCCGCCCGCTTCATACTGGCGGCGGGCGACCCTGTCGCAAGGGCTCGGGACGCGCGTGATCTCGCCATGCCCGAGCAGGACCCCGCCACTCGCCGCGTCATGGCGCAGTCCCATCCCGACCTGCATGTGCTGAAGCGGGGGCCGAAACCCGACGGCAAGCCCGGCTACACCAGCAACATTCCCGTCGTGTTCGTGCGCCGCGTGCTCGATCGCTTCGGCTCCAGCGCGGCCGAAGGTGGCTGGCGGGTCTGCATCGTCGACTGCGTCGAAGACATGGAACGGCCGTCCGCCAATGCCTTCCTGAAGCTGCTGGAAGAGCCGCCGCCGCGCGCGCTGTTCCTGATCGTCTCGCATGCGCCCGGCCGGCTGCTGCCGACGATCCGCTCGCGCTGTCGGCTGCTGGGCTTTTCGGCGCTGCCCGAGGACGCCGTCGCACAAGCCGGGCTGACCGCGCTGGAGCGGATGGGCGGACCTTACGACGCCTCGGCGCTGCCGCGCGCGGCGAAGCTGTCGGAAGGGTCGGTGCGGCGCGCGCTGACCTATGTCGCGCCCGAGACGCTGGCGCTGGTCGAGGCGGTTCGGGCACGGCTCGACGCGCTGCCCGGCCTCGATATCACGGGCCTGCTGGCGCTGGCCGAGGATGTCGCCGGCAAGGCGGGCGAAGACGATTTCCTGATCATGATCGAGACCGTGCAGGCCTGGCTCGGCGCCCATCTTCATGCGCATGCCGGGGCAGGCGCTCGCCGCCTTGCACCGCTGGCGGAGGTATGGGACAAGCTCTCGCGCGCGGCCCGCGAGGTCGAGACCTACAATCTCGACCGCCGCCCGCTCGTGCTGACGATGTTTCATGACCTGTCGGATGCGGTCGCCCGCTCGCGCGCAGCGTGAAGCGAACCCTTCGGACCAAGCTCGCATGGCCACGGCCCAAAAATTCTATCTGACGACCGCGATCCACTACACCAACGGGCCGCCGCATATCGGCCACGCCTATGAGATGGTGGCGGCCGACGCGATCGCGCGCTTCAAGCGGCTCGACGGCTACGACGTCTTCGCCATGACCGGCACAGACGAGCATGGCCAGAAGGTCCAGCGCACGGCCGCCGCCGCCGGGCTCGATCCGAAAACCTATGTCGATGGCATCGCGCGGCGCTTCGAGGAGATGGAGCAGCGGCTGGGCTGCTCGTTCGACCGTTTCATCCGCACGACGGACGCCGACCATCTGCCTTCGACGCAGGAGCTCTGGCGGCGGATGGAGGCCAATGGCGACATCTACCTCGCCAAATACTCCGGCTGGTACTCGGTTCGCGACGAGGCCTTTTATGGCGAGGATGAGACGAAGCTCCTTCCCGACGGCACGCGGCTGGGCGGGCAGGGCACGCCGGTCGAGTGGGTCGAGGAGGAGAGCTATTTCTTCAAGCTGAAATCCTATCAGGACAGGCTGCTGAAGCTCTATGAGGATGTTCCGGACTTCGTCTCGCCGGAGACGCGGAAAAACGAGATCGTCTCCTTCGTCAAAGGCGGGCTGGAGGACCTCTCGATCAGCCGCACCACATTCGATTGGGGCCTGCCCGTGCCGGGCGACCCCAAGCATGTGATGTATGTGTGGGTCGATGCGCTGAACAACTACGTCACCGGCACGGGCTTCCCGAACGCCGACGACCCGCGTGCGCATTACTGGCCGGCCGACGTCCACATCATCGGCAAGGACATCGTCCGCTTCCACACGGTCTACTGGCCGGCCTTTCTGATGTCGGCGGGGCTGCCGCTGCCCAAACGCGTCTTCGGCCACGGCTTCCTGCTCTCCAAGGGCGAGAAGATGTCGAAATCGCTCGGCAACGTCGTCGATCCCTTCGCACTCGCCGAGGCCTATGGCGTCGATCAGTTGCGCTATTTCTTCCTGCGCGAGGTCTCCTTCGGGCAGGATGGCAATTACAGCCACGAGGCGATTGTCGGGCGCATCAACGCCGACCTCGCCAACGATCTCGGCAATCTGGCGCAGCGCTCGCTCTCGATGATCGCGAAGAACTGCGAGGGCAGGGTGCCCGATTGCGGGACTTTGACCGGGGGTGACCTCGCCATGCTGGCGCAGGCCGACGGTGCGCTGGCAAAGGCACGCACCGCCATGGGCGACTTCGCTCTGCACGTTTTGCTCGCCGATATCTGGGGGCTGATCGCCGAGGCAAACCGCTACTTCGCGGCCAACGAGCCCTGGCGACTGACCAAAACCGATCCTTCGCGGCGCGATACGGTGCTCTACGTCACAGCCGAAGTGCTGCGGCAGGTCGCGATCCTGGTCCAGCCGGTGATGCCGGACGCCATGGCCAAGCTGCTCGACCTGCTCGGCGTGCCGGCCGGCGCGCGCGATTTCGCGGCGCTAGGCGAGGGCGGTCGTCTTGCATCGGGCGCGGCGTTGCCAGGTCCGAGCGGCATCTTCCCGCGCTTTGTCGAGCCCGAGACTGCCGCCTGATGCTGATCGACAGCCACTGCCATCTCGACTTCCCGGATTTCGCCGAGGAGTTGCCGGCCTATGTCGCGCGGGCCGAGGCCGCCGGCGTCATCCGCATGGTGACGATCTCGACCCGCGTGGCGCGCTTCGAAACCTATGCGGGACTCGCGGAGCGCTTCGCCTCGGTCTGGTGCAGCGTCGGCACGCATCCCCATCAGGCGCATGAGGAACTCGACGTCACGGCCGAGCAGCTCGTGGCGCTCTCGGCTCATCCGCGCTGCGTCGCGATCGGCGAGGCGGGGCTGGACTATCATTACGACAAGAGCCCGCGCGCGGCGCAGGCGCAAGGCTTGCGCACCCATATCGCCGCCGCACGGATTACGCAGTTGCCGCTCGTGATCCACGCCCGTCAGGCGGACGACGACATGATCGCGATCCTGCGCGAGGAAAGCGCCAGGGGCGCGTTCCCGGCGATCCTGCACTGCTTCACCGCCGGCGAGGCGCTGGCCATGACCGGGGTCGAGCTCGGCTTCTACGTATCCTTCTCCGGAATCCTGACCTTCAAGACCTCGGAGGACATGCGCCGCATCGCGCGGCTGATCCCGAGGGACCGGCTTCTGGTCGAGACGGATGCGCCATACCTTGCGCCCGTGCCGTTTCGGGGCAAGCGCAACGAACCGGCCTATGTCGTTGAGACGGCAAAGGTTCTCGGTGAAACGCTAGGCGTCGGGTTCGACGAGATCGCGGCCATCACCAGCGCGAATGCGCGTCGCTGCTACTGGAAGATGGACCACGCCGCGCCGCTCGCGGCGGTCGCCTGACGGTGGCATCGGGATGGCGCTGACGGTCACCATCCTCGGCTGCGGGTCGTCGGGCGGCGTGCCGCGGCCGGGTTCCGGCTGGGGCGCCTGCGACCCGGCCGAGCCGAAGAACCGCCGCCGGCGCTGCTCGATCCTGGTCGAGCGCATCGGTCCGGCCGGCGCGACGCGGCTGATCGTCGATACCTCGCCTGATCTGCGAGAGCAGTTGATCGACGCCAGGGTCCAGCATCTCGACGCGGTGCTCTACAGCCACGACCATGCCGACCACACCCATGGCATCGACGACATGCGCGCGCTGGTGCTGCACATGCGTCACCGGATCCCGGCCTATGCCGACGCCCGGACGGCCGAAACGCTGCTGCTGCGCTTCGGCTATATTTTCGAGACGCCGCCGGGCAGCTATTACCCGCCGATTCTCGACCTGTGTCCGCTCAGCGTCGGGCGCGTCCTGACGATCGACGGAGCCGGTGGCGAGATCGCCGCCTTGCCATTTTCGGTCGAACATGGGCCCGGTTATGAATCGCTCGGTTTCCGGTTCGGCGATCTGGCCTATCTGCCCGATGTCAGCGTCGCTCCGGCCTCGGCCAAGGCCGCGATGGCGGGGCTCGACCTGCTGATCCTCGACTGCCTGCGCGAGACGCCGCATCCGAGCCATCTCAGCCTGGCGCAGTCGCTCGACCTGATCGCGGAACTGAAGCCGCGCCGCGCGATCCTGACCAATCTCCACAACGATCTCGATTATGCGAGCCTTCGCAAGCGGATACCGGACGGGATTGAAGTCGCGCATGACGGCATGGTGGTGACGGCCTGAGCCTCGCCACGCCGGAGAGTGCCACCCTCTGACTACAACTTAGTTCCATAATATGTCTTATGCGAATGAAGCATCTGTCGGGCCGGCTTGCCAATGCGCGTTCGCAATGCCCTACTTGCACTCAACAGGCCGACCGGCCTGTCCTGATCGAAGGGCCGCCAAGAGCCTGTTCGAACGCTCCCGGGAGGACTTTGCTTCATGACACCGTCTCGTCGTCTTCTGATCCTTGCCGCCGCAACCAGCTTCGCGGCGCTGGCGGGCGCGCCCGCCTTCGCGCAGGCCTGGCCGCAGCGGAACATCACCTTCATCGTGCCATTTCCGGCGGGCGGCGGCACCGACGCGTTCGCGCGGCCGATCGCGGCGCAGCTCGAACAGCAGCTCGGCCAGCGCATCATCATCGAAAATCGCGCTGGCGCGGGCGGCACGGTCGGCGCGTCGGCGGCCGCCAAGGCTGCGCCGGACGGCTACACCTTCTTCGTCGGCGCGGCGCATCACACCATCGCGCCGTCGCTCTATCCGAAGCTCGACTACAACATCGAGACCGATTTCGTGCCGGTGGCGGTGATCGCCCAGCCGCCGCAGGTCATCTCGGTCCATCCCGGCAAGGTCCAGGCCAAGACGCTGGCGGAGCTGATCGCCTTCGCCAAGGCCAATCCCGACAAGCTGAACTACGCCTCGGCCGGCAACGGCACGACGCATCATCTCGCGGGCGAGCTCTTCAAGCTGGCGAGCAAGACCAGCCTGACCCATGTGCCCTATCGCGGCGCGGGCCCCGCCATGCAGGATCTGATCGCCGGCCAGGTCGATCTGATGTTCGACGGCCTCGGCACTTCGGCGCCGCAGATCCAGAGCGGCACCCTGCGCGGACTGGCCGTCGCTGCGCCCGCACGCTCGCCTGCGATCCCCGACGTGCCGACGGCCAAGGAAGCCGGGCTCGAAGGCTACGAGGTCTCGACCTGGTATGCGCTCTGGGCTCCGAAGGGCACGCCGGCCGCGATCGTCACCAAGATGCAGGCCGAGGTCACCACCGCCCTCAAGGCCAAGATGATCTCCGACGCCTGGGCCAAGAACGGCTCCCCGATTCCGACCCTGACCGGCGCGGAATTCGGCACGTTCGTGACCTCGGAAGTCGCGCGCTGGGGCAAGGTGGTGAACGAGGCCAAGGTCAAGCTGGACTGAGGCTGAAGCGTTCCGGCTCGATTCACGTATCCTCCTCGCCCGCGCCGTCGACCACGGCGCGGGCGATCGCCATCGGGAAGCCGGCCCGCGCCAATGCGGCGATATCCTTCTGGCGCGAGGCCATGCGGTCTCCCCGCGCCCAGGGGCCGAGCCGCTTGCGCTTCGCTGCGGTCCGCGCGACCGCCATCTCGTCATCGGGCTCCGATGCGCTCGCCTGCACTGCAAGAGTTCGCCCTACGCCCTTGGCCGAGAGTTTGGCCGCAACCATGCGCGCCGACTGGCCGCGCCGGCGCAAGCTGGCCGCCCGCCCCTCGGCGAAGCGCCGGTCATCGACCAGACCCGACGAGACGCAGGCCGCGACAACCTCGTCGAGCATGGCGTCGAACGATCCCGGCTCGTCGCCATGGTGCCGGCAGCTCAGAGCAACCTTTCGCGCCAGCACGCGGCGCAGTTGCGCGGCCGGCACCGCATAACGTTCGAGATAATGCCTGGCGGCGCGGCGCAGATAGTCGGGCGTGATCCTGCGCGGCGGACGGCGCTCCCTCCTGCCTGAGCGAGGCGGCGACGCCCCCTCCTCCGCCACTAATCGTCTCCCGGCCGGGCACGGCCGGCCTTGACCGCTGCGCGCTTGTCCTTGGAAACCAGCCTGCGTTCCTTCGAGGCCTTGGTCGGCTTCGTCGGCCGCCGCACCTGCGGCTTCACCGCCGCCTCGCGGATCAGCTCCAGCAGCCGCTCCAGCGCCTCCTCGCGGTTGCGCTTCTGGCTGCGCTGGCTCTGCGCCACGATGACGATAACGCCGTCCTGCGTCAGCCGGCTGCCGGCGAGTTTCATCAGCCGGATCGCGACATCGTTGGGCAGCGAGGGCGAGCGCCGGATGTCGAATTTGAGCTGGACCGCGCTCGACACCTTGTTCACGTTCTGTCCGCCAGGCCCGGAGGCGCGCACGAAGGCTTCCTCGATCTCGCTCTCTTCGATGGCGATGGACGGGGTGACCTGAATCATGGGAGCAGGGTAGCGCAGTTACAGGAGTTTTGCAGCGTGGAGCCTTCTTCCGACATCGGCCGCCTGATCGAGATCATGGCGGCGCTGCGCACGCCGGGAACCGGCTGCCCCTGGGATCTGGAGCAGGATTTCGCCTCGATCGTGCCCTTTACGATCGAGGAGGCCTATGAGGTCGCGGACGCCGTCGCGCGCGGCGACAAGGTCGATTTGAAGGACGAGCTCGGCGACCTGCTGCTGCAGGTGGTCTACCACGCCCAGATGGCGCAGGAGGAAGGCTCCTTCGCCTTCCCCGACGTGGTCGAGGCGATCACGAAGAAGCTGATCCGACGGCACCCGCATGTCTTCAGCGACGCGCGCGACCTGACGCCCGCGCAGGTCAAGGCGCTCTGGCACGGCATCAAGGCGCAGGAGAAGGCCGAGAAGGCCCGCGCACGGGCTGCCGCCGGCCTACCTGAGAAGACCGAGGACAAGGGCGTGCTCGCCGGTGTGCCGCACAACCTCCCTGCCCTGACCCGGGCCTGGAAGCTGCAGGCCAAAGCCTCGACCGTCGGCTTCGACTGGAACGACGCCAAGCTGGTGCTGGCCAAAGTCCGCGAGGAGACGGCCGAGATCGAGGAGGCGCTGGCGTCGGGCGACAAGGCGCATGTGAAGGAGGAGATCGGCGACCTGCTCTTCGTGCTCGCCAACCTCGCCCGCCATGTCGACGCAGAGCCGGAGGGCTGCCTGCAGGCCGCGAACGCCAAGTTCGAGCGGAGGTTCAGGGGGATCGAGGCGGCGCTGGAGGCGCAGGGGCGAACGGTGAGGGACGCAACGCTCGACGAGATGGAGGCGCTCTGGCAGGCGGTGAAGCGGGCGGAAACGGTCAAGCACGGGGAACCCCTCTCCCGGATGGGAGAGGGGCAGGGGTGAGGGACCGCCGCCGGTTGATGAAACGAGATGGGGCCGTTGCTTCTAAAAACTGTACCGGCAGGCCCTCATCCGACCCTCCGGGCCAACCTTTCCCATCCGGGAGAAGGGAAGAGACGGCGGTGATCGAGCGCAAGCACTCTCAGCCCTGCCGCTCCGCTTCCGGAAATCTCACCCCAAAAGCCCCTTCCCGCTCCGGCGGCAGCCGCACGGTCAGGCTGAGCGCGCCGTCCTGCGCGTCCTCGCGCTCCAGGATTTCGCCATTGGCGTGGAGCCAGGCCAGCGACTTGCCGTCGCCCGGTTCCAGCCGCAGGCGGTAGACCGGCCGGCTCCTGGCGATGCGGCTCTCGATGGCGTCGCAGAGCGCAGGCACGCCCTCCCCGGTCAGCGCCGAGACGAGAACCGGTCTGGAGACCTCCGGCTTCAGCGCCGCCAGCCCGAATTGCCGTTCGCGCTCGTCGCCTGCGAGAAGGTCCGACTTGTTCCAGACCTCCAGAACGCGCTGGCCGTCATCGGGGTCGATGCCGAGATCGCGCAGGATGCCCTGCACATCGGCAGCCTGGGCCTGCGTGTCGTCATGGGCGACGTCGCGGACATGCAGCAGGACATCGGCCTCGATCGCATCCTCCAGCGTGGCGCGAAAAGCCGCGACGAGCTGCGTCGGCAGGTCCGAGATGAAGCCGACGGTGTCCGACAGCATGATGCGCGCGCCATGCGGCAGCTTGATCGCGCGCGCGGTGGGGTCGAGCGTGGCGAACAGCATGTCCTGCGCCAGAACCTCGGCCGAAGTCAGCCGGTTGAACAGCGTCGATTTGCCGGCATTGGTGTAGCCGACCAGCGCAACCACCGGATAAGGCACGCGCTTGCGGCTGGCGCGGTGCAGCGAGCGTGTGCGTTTGACAGCCTCCAGATCGCGCTCGATCTTGGTCATGCGCTCCTGGATGATGCGCCGGTCCGCCTCGATCTGCGTTTCGCCGGGCCCGCCGAGGAAGCCGAAGCCGCCGCGCTGGCGCTCCAGATGGGTCCACGACCGCACAAGCCGGCTCTTCTGATAGTTGAGATGGGCGAGCTCGACCTGCAACGCGCCCTCGCGAGTGCGCGCCCTGCGGCCGAAGATTTCGAGGATCAGCCCGGTGCGGTCGATAACCTTGCAGCCGAAGGCCTTTTCGAGGTTGCGCTGCTGCACCGGCGAGAGCGCGCAATCCATCACGACGAGGCCGATCTCCTCGATCCTGATGCGCTCGACCAATTCCTCGACCTTGCCCTTGCCGAGATAGGTGGCGGGACGAAGCGCGCTGAGCAGAACCTGGATCGGCTCGATCACGGTCAGGTCGATCGCAGCCGCCAGCCCGACCGCTTCGTCGAGCCGAGCCGCGAACGAGCGCTGGTTGGCGAGCGATGCCGCGCCGCGCTGGACATAGGGACCCACGACATAGGCGCGGGTTTTCGCGGCAATGTCGCGTTCGATCTCGTCGAGCGGTTTGGTGACGGGCGGCGTCTCGGACGGTCCGCCGCGCCCTGCCCTGGCCATCAAGGCTGCCCGGCCATCAGGACTTGTCCGTGTCCTCCGGCTCGAACAACTGCACCGGGTGGCCGGGCATGATGGTCGAGATCGCATGCTTGTAGACGAGCTGCGAATGACCGTCGCGCCGCAGCAGAACGCAGAAATTGTCGAACCAGGTGACAACGCCCTGCAGCTTCACGCCGTTGACGAGGAAGATCGTCAGGGGGATTTTCTGCTTGCGGACGTGATTGAGGAAGGTGTCCTGAAGGTTTTGTGCCCGCTCCGCGGCCATGTTAGCACCTGTTGTTGGGATCGCATCGGGTTCAGGCCCGCGATCCAGTTCGTTCCGTTCGCAGGCGCGAAGTCAGCGCCGCCCCGCATCGAAACACCGATGATCCATTAAATCGTCGAGTTACATCGTAAAGCAAGGGTTGCAGGGCCTGCATTTCGCGCATCACACCTGCGTATTGCGCAGGCGCGCATGCAAGAATCGCTGCATCGCGGTCAGCCCACGCCGAGCGACTTCAGTTTGCGGTGCAGCGCGGAACGCTCCATGCCGATGAACTCCGCCGTGCGCGAAATGTTGCCCGAGAAGCGCGCGATCTGCGCAATGAGGTACTCTCGCTCGAAGATTTCGCGGGCGTCGCGCAGGGGCAGGCTCATCAGCCGCTCGCCACCGGAGCCCGACGGCGTCGTCGGCACCATCGCGCCGACCTCGGCCGGCAGCATGTCGATGGTGATGTCCGCGGTCGGATCGCCCTTGGTCAGGATCATCAGCCGTTCGACATTGTTGCGCAGCTCACGGACGTTTCCGGGCCACTGATGCGACTGCAGCACGGCCATCGCGTCGGAGCCGATCCGTCGTTGCGGCAGGCCGGTGGCGACCGAGATCTGCTCCATGAAGAAGTCGATCAGCTCGGGCACGTCCTCGCGCCGCTCCGACAATGCCGGGATGCGGACGGGGACGACGCTGAGCCGGTGATAGAGATCCTCGCGGAAATGCCCTTCCCCGATCAGCCTGGCGAGGTCGCGGCTGGTCGAGGAGATGATCCGGACATCGACATGGACGCGCGTGGTGCCGCCGACGCGCTGGAAATTCTGATCGACCAGCACGCGCAGGATGCGGTTTTGCGTCTCGCGCGGCATGTCGCCGATCTCGTCGATATAGAGCGAGCCTCCATGCGCCTCCTCCAGCGCGCCGACGCGGCGCGAGCGACCCTCGCCCGCTTCGACGCCGAACAGTTCCTCCTCCATCGTCTCGGGCGTGATGGTGGCTGCATTGATCACGATGAACGGCGCCGAGGCCCGGCTCGAGGCCTCGTGCAATGTGCGGGCGGCCAGTTCCTTGCCGCAGCCGGGCTCGCCGGTAATCAGCACGCGGGCATTGGTCGGCGCCACGCGTTCGATCGTCTGCCGCAACTGGTTGACAACGGTCGAGCGGCCGACGATGCGGCTCGCCTGCACGGAACGCGTCTTCAATTCGCGAACTTCGCGGCGCAGCCGCGAGGCTTCCAGCGCGCGCTCGGCCACCAGCACGAGCCGGTCGGCCTTGAACGGCTTCTCGATGAAGTCGTAGGCGCCGCTCTTGATGGCGGAGACGGCGGTCTCGATATTGCCGTGGCCGGAGATCATCACGACCGCGAGGTCGGGGTGACTTTCCTTGATCAGTTCGAGCACCTGCAGCCCGTCGAGCCGGCTGCCCTGCAGCCAGATGTCGAGGAAGACGAGGTTGGGGCGGCGCGCCGCGATCGCAGCCAGCGCCTCGTCGGCGGAGCCGGCCTTGCGGGTGCGGTAGCCCTCGTCCTCGAGCAGGCCGGCGACGAGTTCGCGGATATCGACCTCGTCGTCGACGACCAGAATGTCAGCGCTCATGCGATTATCCCGTTGTCATGGTCTTGTCGGCTCGGCACGGCGCGCTCGCGCCCCCCAGGCGTTGCGTCCTCCGGCTCATCGGAGGGACCATCCTCCGGGAACCACAATCTGATGCGCGCGCCGCGCGCGCCTTCCGCGGCGTCTGGCCGGTCGAGCAGCTCGATGCCGCCGCCATGATCTTCCAGTATCTTGCCGACGATCGCGAGGCCGAGGCCCGTTCCGCCCTCGCGCGTCGTCATGTAGGGCTCGAGCAGCTTCTGGCGCTGGTCCGCCGGCAGGCCCTTGCCGTTGTCGATGACGTCGATCACGATCCGGCCGTCCGGCGTGCGTTCGAAGGCGACATCGATGCGCCCGGGCCCGCGCTGCTCCATCGGCACTGCCTCGATCGCCTCGGTCGCGTTCTTGATCACGTTGGTCAGCGCCTGCGAGATCAGCCGCCGGTCGAACTGCGCCGGCACCGGCGTCTCCGGCAGGCTGTCGGCGATCGTCAGGTCGGGATTGCCGACCCGCATCAGGAAGACGATCTGGCGGACGGTCTCGACAATGTCCTCGCGCGCAAGCGCGGGCTTTGGCATGCGCGCGAAGGACGAAAACTCGTCGACCATGCGGCGGATGTCCTCGACCTGGCGCACGATGGTATCGGTGCACTGATCGAAAACGTCCTTGCCGTCGGTTATGACTTTGCCGAAGCGGCGCTTGATGCGCTCGGCCGAGAGCTGGATCGGGGTCAGCGGGTTCTTGATTTCATGGGCGATGCGACGGGCGACATCGGCCCAGGCGGCGGTGCGCTGCGCCGAGACGAGGTCGGTGATGTCGTCCAGCGTCACGACGAGGCCGGCGCCGGCGCCCTCGCCTTCCCGGACCGCGCGGACATTGACCATGCGGTCGCGTCCGCCGCGCGTGATCGCGACCTGGCCCGCGACTAACCTCTGGCGGCCCTGCAGGGCTTCCGCGACGCAGGCCGCGATCTCGGGCGCGGCGCGCGCGATCGGCTCGCCGAGAAGCCGCCCGCCGCCGCCGAGCAGACTTTCGGCCGAGCGATTGACGATGGTGATGTGACCATCGCCGTCTAAGCCGAGCACCCCGGACGAGACACCCGACAGCACGGTTTCGGTGAAGCGCCGTCGTCGGTCGATCACGTCGCTGGCCGTGATCAGCCCATCACGCTGGCGGCGCAGCTCGGCGGTCATCTTGTTGAAGGTCTCGCCGAGATGGGCGAGATCGCCCTCCGAGCGGCGGATCGGCACCTGAACGTAGAAGTTGCCGCTCGAGACCTGGTCGGTGGCGTGGATCATCCGCCTGATTGGCGTCACGAGCCCGTTGGCGAAGCTCAGGCCCAGCCAGATTGCCGACAGCAGCAGGATGACGGCGATGAGCCCGTACATCGAGGCGAAGGCGATTTGAACGCCCTTTCGCCGCGCATCGATCGCGAGATACTCGACCGCCGCGCCGCGGGCCACTGTCGGAAATTCGACCGCCAGCGGATCGACTTCGCGCGCGATGTGGAGATACCCGTTCTCATAGGCCGGCAAACTCACCAGAGCGCCAAAGACCCTGCCCTCGCGAGGGATGATGCAGATCGGCTCCGGCGCGGCCTTGGCGTCGTCATAGGCGGCCTGGTCCGGTTTGGCCGCATCGCGCAGAACGTCGATCTGCGCCCGGGCGAGAACGGTGTCGGGTGGCTGCATGATCGCCGCAACCGGTGCGCCCAGCGCCGTCGCGCGGGCGGTCAGGAAGCTGTCGAACCATTTGCGATCGACGTCGAAGGCGGGTCTCGCCCGGGTCAGATCGTCGGCAAGGATGCGGATCTCGCGGCCAAGCGCGCTGCACTGGCCGGCAGTATAGGCGTCGGCGACATCGACGGATTTGAAGATTGCGTCGCGCATCCGGTCCGAAAACCAGGGCGCGAGCCCCCGCTCGATGGTGACTGTCGCGATGACGGCCACCAGCACCGCCGGCAGTGCCGCGACGATGCTGAACAAGCCGACGATGCGCACATGCAGACCCGCCGCCGCCGCGCCCGCCCGCCGCGCCCGGATCAGCACGGCCGCCTCGAAGGCGACGATGATCAGCAGCAGCAGGATCAGCAGGCCGTTGAGGATGAAAACGCCGACCACGACCTCGTGGACGGGCGCGATCGGCGTCACCCCCGACAGCACCAGGAAGGTGACCAGTGCCGAGATCAGCGCGAAGGCCACGACGATCGCGCCGAGCCAGCCCGAAACGCGCCGTGGCGGATCCTCGCCCCTCGGCATGATTTTCACGTCGGTGGTGGAAACGGACACGAGGCTCGACAACTCCCGTGGACCTGCCTTCGGATGGCGGGACCCTGCGCGCGCACTGATGCGCCGCCGCAACGGTGTTGTCAAAATATGACATATGAAAGGCGGTGGCCTCACACCGCCGACATCGTCACCGCGGCGAGCGCACCACCTGCATGTCGAGTTCGCGAATCTTCTTGCGCAACGTGTTCCGGTTGAGGCCGAGAAGCTCGGCCGCGCGGATCTGGTTGCCCCGCGTCGCGGCGAGCGCGGCCGCGATCAGCGGCGGCTCGACCTCGCGCAGGATGCGGTGATAGAGGCCCGGCGGCGGGATATTGTCGCCGAACCCGCCGAAATACTGGTTGAGATGGCGCTCGACCGAGCCCGACAGCGTCTCGGCCCGCTCCTGTGTGGTCCCGCCGGAAAAGCTGCTCGACGATGTCGCCGGCTGCAGTTCCGCATCGACGATCGGGGCCGTGATGGTCTCCTGTGGATAGAGCGCTGCCAGCCGCCGGACGAGGTTCTCCAGTTCGCGCACGTTGCCGGGCCAGCGATAGCGCCGCATCACGTCCATCGCTTCCGAATCGATCTGCTTGCGCGGCAGGCCTTCCTTCTCCACCAGCGTGAAGAAGTGCCGCACCAGATCGGGAATGTCCTCGACACGCTCCCGCAGCGGCGGCAGCCGGATCGGCACCACATTGAGCCGGAAGAACAGATCCTCGCGGAACAGCCCCTGCGCGATCGAGATGCGCAGATCCTTGTTCGTCGCCGCCACGATGCGGACATTGGTCTTGATCGGGGTGCGCCCGCCGACCGTGGTGTATTCGCCTTGCTGGAGCACGCGCAGGAGCCGCGTCTGCGCCTCCATCGGCATGTCGCCGATCTCGTCGAGGAAGAGCGTGCCGCCCTCGGCCTGCTCGAATCGCCCGGAAGACCGCGTCAGCGCGCCGGTGAAGGCGCCCTTCTCGTGGCCGAAGAGTTCGGATTCGATCAGATCCTTCGGGATCGCGGCCATGTTGATCGCCACGAACGGCCCGTTCTTGCGCTTGCCGTAATCGTGCAGCGCGCGCGCCACCAGTTCCTTGCCGGTGCCGGATTCGCCGTTGATCATCACGGTCAGGTCGATCGGCATCAGCCGGGCGAGCGCGCGGTAGACATCCTGCATGGCCGGCGATCGGCCGATCAGCGGGATGTCGTCGGGCTCCGCGGCATGCCCGCGCGCTGCCTCGCCGCGCGGCCGCGACAGGGCGCGGCCGACGATCGCGACCAGTTCCTTCAGATCGAAGGGCTTCGGCAGATACTCATAGGCGCCGCGCTCGGAGGCCTTGATCGCGGTCATGAACGTGTTCTGCGCGCTCATCACGATGATCGGCAGCTCCGGCCGCACGCGCTTGATGCGCGGCAGCAGGTCGAAGGCGTTGCCGTCGGGCATCACCACGTCGGTGATGATCAGGTCGCCGAGCCCCTGCGCGGCCCAGGTCCAGAGCGTCGCCGCCTGGCCGGTGGTCCGCACCTCGTACCCGGCCCTCGCCAGGGCCTGATTGAGCACGGTGCGGATCGCGGCGTCGTCATCCGCGACGAGAATGTTACCGGTCGGCATTCAATCTGGTCCTGTAGTCTTCAAGCCGTCTGCCTGGTGCGGGGCTGATGCAGCGGCAGCAGAATTCTGAAAATCGTCCGGCGGGGAACGGAGTCGCATTCGACGATCCCGCCATGATCGCCGATCACCTTGGCGACAAGTGCAAGTCCAAGGCCACTGCCCTGCGCCTTGGTGGTGACGAAGGGGTCAAACAGATGCGGCAGCAGATCGCCCGGCACGCCGGGCCCGTTGTCGCGGATGCCGATCTCCAGCGGCAGCGCGATCCGGCCCGGCGAGCCCGCGAGCTGCATCCGGATGCCGGGGCGATAGGCCGTCGTCAGACTGATCTCGCCGTCGATCGCTTGCGTACCAATGGCTTCGGCGGCGTTCTTCACCAGATTCAGCAGCACCTGAACGAGCTGGTCGCGGTTGCCGGCCACCGGCGGAAGCGACGGGTCGTAAATCTCGTTGAAGCGGATGTGCCGGGCGAAACCCGACTGCGCCAGTCGCTTCACATGATCGAGCACGTCATGGACGTTGACCGCGTCGCGTTCGCTGGGGCGCTCGTCGCCGAAGAGCTCGACGCGCTCGACGAGCTTCACGATCCGGTCCGTCTCGTCGCAAATAAGCTGCGTCAGGATGCGCTCGCTGTCGGGGACCGAGGCTTCCAGTAGCTGCGCCGCGCCGCGAATGCCCGAGAGCGGGTTCTTGATCTCGTGAGCGAGCATCGCTCCGAGCGCCGTGATCGAGCGCGCTGCCCCGCGATGGGTCAGCTGTCTGTCCATTTTTTCGGCAATTGTTCGTTCTTGAAGCATCAGGACGACTGCATCGCCCAGGCTGGACAAGGGAGAGGCAAAGACATCGACGACGCGATCGACGCCCAGACGCGGCGAGCCGAGATCGAGCCGGTACTCGCTGACGCTCGCGCCACGCCGGCGCACCTCTTCGACCAGCGCCAGCACGGGCGAGCCGAAGGCGATCAGGTCATCGATGCGCTGGCGCTTCAGCACGACGGCGCTCGACTGGAAGAAGTCCTCGGCCGCCGTATTGGCGTAGAGCACGCCATGCATCTCGCCGATGACCAGAACCGGCATCGGCAGCACGTTGAGGGCCTGGATTTCGAGCGAATCGAGCAGGAAATCCTCCCCGCCTTTGCCGCCAGCGTCGATGAACGCCATCGTCATACGCAACATTCCTTGTTCAGGCCGCGACGCGGCCGCACTCACGCGTAAAGAGCCGCTCCAGCGCGGCCAGCACCGCGGCAGGCCGGTCGGATGTCAGAAGAGTCTGCCGCGATGCGGCATCGGGCGCGCAGCCGCTGGCGAGCGCCTCATCGGCATAGGCCGCCAGATGCTTGCGGGCATGGCGCACGCCATGCGCGACGCCCATCAGGCCCAGAAGTCCCTCATAATGCTCGCGCGCGACGGCCTGCTTCTGCGCGACGGACAGGCGCGGCGGCGTGCGGCCCTCGAGGCCCGCGCCGATCTCACCCGCGAGCCAGGGCCGGCCGAGCGCAGCCCGGCCGACCATGACGAAATCCGCGCCCGACTGCGCTAGGCAGGTTTTGGCATCGCCGAGGTCGTGAATGTCGCCATTGGCGACGAGCGGAAACGCGCCTTGCGCCCTGACCGCAGCGATGGCGCGCCAATCGGCCTTGCCCTTGTAGAATTGCTGGCGCGTGCGGCCATGCACCGTGATCATCGCAGCGCCCGATGCCACGGCCCGGCGCGCAAGTTCCGACGCGTTGCGCGAGGCATCGTCCCAGCCCAGCCGCATCTTGACCGTCACCGGCACGGAAACAGCTTCCACCGCCGCCTCGACCAGCGCCAGCGCATGGTCGAGATCGCGCATCAGCGCCGACCCGGCCCAGCCGCCCGTCACCTTCTTGGCCGGGCAGCCCATATTGATGTCGACGATCGCAGCGCCATTGGCCTCGGCCAGCCTGGCCGCCTCGCCGAGCCAGTGCGGATCGCATCCGGCCAGCTGAACCACATGAGGATAAATGCCGGCCCCCTCGGCGCGAATGCGGTATTCCTCGTTGCCGCGCACGAACTCGTCGGAGGCAACCATCTCGGAGACGACGAGACCCGCGCCATGCCGGGCGGCGATGCGGCGCATGACGATGTCGGTGACGCCCGACATCGGCGCGAGAAAAGCCCGTGATGCGAGGGGTAGACCGCCGATCGAAGGCGCGTCCGCTCCCGCACAATCACCACCCGTCAAAGTTGCGCCTGAATTAGAGGCAATTTCCATTATGCATATTTATTGGACATTGCTGCAGGAGCGCAAGGGGTTTGCGCCTATATTGCAGTGCGTCATTGCCGCACCCCTGCCGCACCCGTCCCCGGAGGTCCACGACGCTTGGACTTTGCGCCTGCTGCGATTATCACCAAACCTCGTGCTGGACCATGGATGCGGCGAAACGTGAGAACCGAAAACCCTGCCGAAGTCGCGGTTCTGCTGGTCGCCGCCGGTCGCGGCCTGCGCGCCGGAGGCGATGTCCCCAAGCAGTACAGGCTTCTGCAGGGCAGGCCGGTTCTTGCCCATGCGCTGACGCCTTTTGCGGCTGATCCGCGGATCGCGCGCATCGTCGTCGCGATCGCCGCAGGCGACGAGGCACGCTATGCCCAATGCATCGCCGGCGAGGACACGAACAGGTTGCTCGATCCGGTCCAGGGCGGCGAGACCCGTCAGGACTCGGTCCGGCTCGGCCTGCGGCGCCTCGCCGAGGACGGTTTCGCCGGGCCGGTGCTCATCCATGACGCGGCACGACCGTTCGTCTCCGCCGCGCTGATTGACCGCGCCATCGCGGCCATGCGCAGCGAGATCGCCGCGATCCCGGCCCTTCCCGTCACCGACACGATCAAGCGCCTCGACGACGCTGGCCGCATCGCCGAGACGCCGGCGCGCGACCGCCTGGTCAGCGTGCAGACGCCGCAGGCGTTCGATCTCAACGCCCTTCTCGCCGCCCATGAGCGGGCTCATGAGCGCGGCCTCGGCGGATTCACCGACGACGCCGCGCTGATGGAATGGGCCGGGCACCCGGTCTCGACTTTCGCCGGCGAGACCAGCAATCTGAAGCTGACCCATCCCGAGGACATGTCGGGCCTCGACGCCAGGGCGCTGACCGTCCGCGTCGGCACGGGCTACGACGTTCACGCCTTCGCGCCCGGCGACCATGTCTGGCTCGGCGGCGTCCGTATCGCCCATGAACGCGGCGTGCTCGCCCATTCCGATGGCGACGTTGTGCTGCACGCCCTCACCGACGCGCTGCTCGGCGCGCTGGCGGATGGCGATATCGGCACGCATTTCCCGCCGAGCGATCCGCAATGGCGCAACGCGGCCTCGTCACGCTTCCTCGCCTTCGCGGCCGAGCGCGTGGCAAAGCGCGGCGGCCGCATCGACCATCTCGACATCACCGTGGTCTGCGAGGCGCCGCGCATCGGCCCCCATCGTGAGGCCATCCGCGCCGAGATCGCCCGCAGCGCCGGCATTGCCGTATCGCGCGTCGCCATCAAGGCGACGACCTCCGAGCGCATGGGGTTTACGGGGCGCGGCGAGGGTCTGGCCGCGCTGGCGACCGCCACCATCCGCCTGCCCGACGAGGATTGATCCGATGTTCGACGACGAGATCACCGCGCGCGCCATTGCCGTGCTGGAGGCCTGCCGGGCGAAGAGCATCACGGTGGCCACGGTCGAATCCTGCACCGGCGGTCTGGTATCGGGCGCGCTGACCGCGATCCCAGGTTCTTCGGACGTCGTCGCCGGGGGGCTGGTGACCTATTCCAACGCCGCCAAGTCGGCGCTTGCCGACGTGCCCGCTGCGCTGATCGCCGAGCATGGGGCGGTCAGCGAGCCGGTGGCGCGCGCGATGGCGGAAGGCGGACGCATGCGACTGGATGCGAGCTTCGCGGTTTCGCTAACAGGCGTCGCCGGCCCCGGCGGCGGCAGCGCGGCAAAGCCGGTCGGGCTGGTGCATTTCGCCTGCGCCTCGCCGGCCGGAACGGTCCACCGCGAGGAGCGCTTCGGCGCCCTTTCGCGCGACGAGATCAGGCGGCGTTCGGTGCTGGTGGCGCTGGAGATGCTGATCCAAGCGGCGCAGTCAGGCTGAAGGGGGGGGTCAGCCCCCCGCTGCCGGCAGCGGCGTCGCGTCGCGGCCATAGACCAGATCGGCGCGGCGCTCGAAGGCTTCGGAGAATTTGCGAAAGGCCTTGTCGAACATCGCGCCCATCAGCAGGCCGAGCATGCGGCTGGCGAATTCGTAGGAGATGAAGAAGCCGATCTCGCAGCCGGCCTCATGCGGCCTGAAGCTCCAGCGGTTCTCCAGATGCCGGAAGGGCCCATCGACATACTCGACCAGGATCTTGAGGTTTGCCGGGTCGAGCGTGACCCGGCTGGTGAAGGTCTCGCGGATCGCCTTGTAGCCGACGCTCATATCCGCCAGCAGCACCTCGCCGCCGCCTTCGCGCGGAGTGCGGCGGCGCACGGTGAGCCCCTCGCAGAGCGGCAGAAACTGCGGATACTGCTCGACATCGGCGACGAGCGCGAACATCTGCTCAGGTGAGTGCCGCACGCGCCGCGCGGAATTGAACATCGGCATCGGGAATGTCGCCTCAGCCGAGCCTTGCCGCCCGCGCCGCGCGCAGCTTGGCGAAATCCTCGCCGGCGTGATGCGAAGAGCGCGTCAGCGGCGTCGACGACACCATCAGAAAACCCTTCACATAGGCGATCGTCTCGAACCCCTTGAATTCGTCGGGCGTGACGAAGCGGATCACGGCGTGGTGCTTGCGCGAGGGCGCGAGGTACTGGCCGATGGTGATGAAATCGACATCGGCCGAGCGCAGATCGTCCATCAACTGGAGCACCTCGTTCCGCTCCTCGCCCAGCCCGACCATGATGCCGGATTTTGTGAAGATCGCCGGATCGAGTTCCTTGACCCGCTGCAGCAGCCGCAGCGAATGGAAATAGCGCGCGCCGGGCCGCACGGTCAGGTATTTGCCCGGCACGGTCTCCAGATTGTGGTTGAACACGTCGGGTCTGGCCGCAACCACGATCTCCAGCGCGCCGGGCTTGCGCAAAAAGTCCGGCGTCAGGATTTCGATCGTGGTGCCGGCCGACGCGGCGCGGATCGCGCGGATCACCTGCGCGAAATGCTCCGCGCCGCCATCCTTGAGATCGTCCCGGTCGACCGAGGTGATCACGACATGCTCCAGCCCAAGCTTGGCGACGGCCTCGGCGACCTTGCGCGGCTCGTCATGGTCGAGCGGCTCGGGCACGCCGGTCTTGACGTTGCAGAAGGCGCAGGCCCGCGTGCAGGTGTCGCCCATGATCATGAAGGTGGCGTGCTTCTTCTCCCAGCACTCGCCGATATTGGGGCAGCCCGCCTCCTCGCAGACCGTGACGAGCTTGTTGGCCTTCACGATCGCCTTTGTCTCGGCCCATTTCGGCGAGCCGGGCGCCTTGACCCTGATCCAGTCCGGCTTGCGCAGGACCGGGTTCTCGGGCCGCTTCTGTTTTTCGGGATGGCGCACCTCGCCGGCATCGGCTTTCGGATTGCCGATATTCGGGCGCGGATCGCGGTTCAGAAGATCGAGAACGAGGGCCATGGCGTGGTTCCATCGCGGCCGCGTTTCGGCGGCCGCCTGTGCGATCTAGCTAATCGTCAAGGCGGCGCAGGGCAACCGCGTCAGTTGCGCCCCCGCGCCGCGTTCCAGACCACGATGACGATCACCGCGCCCGCCACGGCCGCCGCCAGCGTGCGCCAGAAGCCGAAAATCTGGATGTCCATCAACTCGGCCACTCGGCTGCCGATAAAGGAGCCGGCCACGCCGACCAGCATGTTGGTGAACAGGCCGTGGTCGGACGATGTCAGCCGCTCGGCGATCCAGCCCGCCAGCATGCCGATCAGGATTGTGGCGAAGAAGCCGTAGCCCGGCTGGGCCATGGTGGCCGCGAAACTCTGCATGCGATCAGTCCCCCGGAAAGCGCTCTGCTGCGCCGAAACACAATAGAACTGAGCGAACCAGCGTCAGTTCAGGCGATGAAGCGCGCCAGCAGCACCACCAGGATCGCGCCCAGCACCGCCATCGCCGCCTCATCGAGGAAAGCATGGCCGGTGCGGACGCGCCAGCCGGTCAGCCGCACCAGCCCCTGCCCGACCAGCATGCCGAGAACGCCGACGACCGCATGGCGGACGAGCCCGCCGCCGCCGACGATCAGGCTGGCCGCGAAGCCCGTGACGGTGCCCAGCGCGATCGTCGGGACGAGCCTGCGCCAGTCGAGCATCAGCCCGCCGCCGGGCGGCAGGATTTCCACCTTGTCGTCGGGAATGACGCGGTCGGGCTCAGGCGGTTTGCGGGTTCTCGTCGGCATGACGGCAATATGGGGAGCCCGACGCTGAAATCGAGCCTCCGTTGCGGCGTCAGGCGTTCAGCACCTTGCCGTAGGCGTCGAGCACGCTCTCCTTCATCGTCTCCGAGATCGTCGGATGCGGGAAGATCGTGTGCATCAGCTCTTCCTCGGTCGTCTCGAGGTTCATCGCCACGACGAAACCCTGGATCAGCTCGGTGACCTCCGCGCCGACCAGATGCGCGCCGAGCAGCTTGCCGGTCTTCGCGTCGAAGATCGTCTTGACCATGCCGTTGTCCTCGCCGAGCGCCACGGCCTTGCCGTTGGCGACGAAGGGGAAGCGGCCGACCTTGAGTTCGTGACCGGCGGCCTTGGCTTTGGCTTCGGTCAGGCCGACGCTGGCGATCTGCGGGTGGCAATAGGTGCAGCCCGGGATCATCAGCCTGTCCATCGGGTGCGGATGCAGCCCCTTGATCGCCTCGACGCAGATCACCGCCTCATGTTCGGCCTTGTGCGCCAGCATCGGCGGGCCGGCGACGTCGCCGATGGCGTAGACGCCCTTGACGTTGGTCTTGCAGAAATCGTCGATGACGATGCAGCCGCGATCCGTTTTGACGCCGAGCGCCTCCAGCCCGAGATTCTCGATGTTGCCGACGACGCCTACCGCCGAGATCATGCGGTCTGCGGTGATGGTCTGCTTGCCGCCCTTCTCGTCCTCGATATGCGCCGTGACCGAATCCGCGCCCTTTTCGACCTTGGTCACCTTAGCGCCGGTCAGGATCTTCATGCCCTGCTTCTCGAAGGCCTTTCGCGCGAACGCGCCGATCTCGGCATCCTCGACGGGGACGACCTGCGGCATCACCTCGACAACCGTGACCTCGACGCCCATCGTCCGGTAGAACGAGGCGAACTCGATGCCGATCGCGCCCGAGCCCATCACAAGCAGCGATTTCGGCATTTTTGCCGGCACCATCGCTTCGAAATAGGTCCAGATCAGCTTGCCGTCCGGCTCGATGCCGGGCAGCGCGCGCGGCCTTGCGCCGGTGGCGACGACGATGTGGTCGGCGGTGTAGGTCCCCTCGCCTTTCGCGCCCTTGGGCGGCGGCACCTGCGGCTGCATCGCCGGCTTGCTTGTAGGCGCGACCGTGATCGAGCCGGGCTTGGTGAGCTTCGCTTCGCCCCAGATCACGTCGACCTTGTTCTTCTTCATCAGGAACTGGACGCCGTTGTTCATCCGTGCCGCGATCCCACGCGAGCGCTTCACCACCGCGTCGAGATCGGCCTTGAACGTGCCCTCCAGCACCAGCCCGTAATCCTTGGCGTGCTGGCCGTAATGCAGGATCTCGGCCGAACGCAGCAGCGCCTTGGTCGGGATGCAGCCCCAGTTCGAGCAGATGCCGGCAAGATGCTCGCGCTCGACGATCGCGGTCCTGAGGCCGAGCTGCGCCGCGCGGATGGCGGCGACATAGCCGCCGGGACCGGAGCCGATGATGATGATGTCGTAGTCAGCCATGACTCTAGGCTCCTGTCGGCACGATGTCAGAGAAGGTGGCCGGTCGCCGCCCTAACGCAATCGTCGTTGATTGCTCCGAACTGGCGGTCGGCTTCTGCGAAGAGCTTGTCAAATTCAGCCTTGGGCTCGCCCGCTCCGGTCTCGGCAATCCGGTTCAGGTGCCAGGACAGGGCGCTGTAGCGATCTCGCGCCGGCCGGTCCTGAAAATTGGCGAGAAAGGTTCCCAGGGCGCCGAAGCGGTAGGCGAGGCCCTTGAGCTCGATGAGGGAAGCCATCGCCGCGCCGCTCATGTTGGCGATCTCTGCCTTCAGCCGAAACTCGAAGAAGACGGCAATGATGTCCTTGCAGCTGCGCAGGCTTTCCGCCCGCAGCACGTTGCGCTGGACGCTGTCGATGCTGCGGGAATAATTGAGGTTCTGCAGCGCCGAGGCGCCGAGTGACATTCCGGCGATGATCAGCGATGCCATGGCGAGGCGATTTCCCGCAGACGCTCCGCCACCCGCGCCCGGCATGACACGCCCCTCACACCAGCATCGCCATCGGCTTCTCGATATAGCCCTTGAACGCCGCCAGCAGCTCCGCGCCGAGCGCGCCGTCCACCGCGCGGTGGTCGGTCGAGAGCGTCACCGACATCACGGTCGCGACCGCGAGCTGGCCGCCCTTGACCACGGCCCGCTGCTCGCCGGCGCCGACCGCCAGGATCGTCGCATGCGGCGGGTTCACGATGGCGGCGAAATCCTTGACGCCGAACATGCCGAGATTGCTGACCGCCGTGGTGCCGCCCTGATACTCCTCGGGCTTCAGCTTGCGGGCCTTGGCGCGGCCGGCCATGTCCTTCATCTCGTTGGAGATCTGGCTCAGCGTCTTGTGGCAGGCGTCACGGATGATCGGCGTGATCAGTCCGCCCGGGATCGAGACAGCGACGCCGACATCGGCATGCTTGTGCTTGAGCATGGCGCCGTCGGTCCAGCTCACATTGGCGTCGGGCACCGCGCGTAAAGCCAGCGCGAGCGCCTTGATCACCATGTCGTTGACCGAGAGCTTGTAGGCCGGCTTGCCGTCCTTCTCGGGAGCGGCTGCATTGAGTTCGCCGCGCAGCTTCAGCAGCGCGTCGAGCTCGCAATCCACCGTGACGTAGAAATGCGGGACGGTCTGCTTGGCCTCCAGCAGGCGGCGCGCGATCGTCTTGCGCATGCCGTCATGCGGGATTTCCTCGTAGGAACCTGCGGCGAACAGCTTCTTGGTCTGCTCGTCGGACGGGCCGGTGGCGAGCGGCGCGGCCTTCCCTTCTCCCCTTGCGGGAGAAGGTGGCGGCGCAGCCGCCGGATGAGGGGTCGCGCCGCCCTTCGCCGTTCCGCCGGCCTTGGCCGCCGCGATGTCCTTCTCGACGATTCGGCCATGCGGGCCCGAGCCCTGCACCCTGGCGAGGTCGAGCCCGGCCTCCTTCGCCAGACGCCGCGCCAGCGGCGAGGCGAAGGGGCGATTGCCATCGGCTTTGGCCGGCGCAGCTTCGGCCGGCTTAGCCGGGTCGGCGGCCTTCGCCGCAGCCTCCGCCTTGGGCGCTTCAGCCTTCGGAGTCTCGGACTTGGCCGGCGCGCTCGCCGCCTTCGCATCCTCGCCTTCTGCCGTGATCACACCGATGATCTCGTTGACCGCGACATCTGCCGTACCGTCCGGCACCAGTATCTTCGCCAGGATGCCCTCGTCGACGGCTTCCACCTCCATGGTCGCCTTGTCGGTCTCGATCTCGGCGATGATGTCGCCGGACTTGATCGCATCGCCTTCCTTCTTCAGCCATTTGGCGAGATTGCCCTTCTCCATCGTGGGAGAGAGCGCGGGCATCAGGATGTTGGTCGGCATCGGTTGCGCCCCCTCTCAGCGATAGCAGACGGCTTTGGCCGCCGCGACGACCTCGCCGACATTCGGCAGCGCGAGCTTCTCGAGATTCGCCGCATAGGGCATCGGCACGTCCTTGCCGGTGACGCGGGCGACCGGCGCGTCGAGCCAGTCGAACGCCGCTTCCATGATCTTCATGCCGATCTCGGCCGTGACGCCCGACTGCGGGAAGCCCTCCTCGACCGCGACGCAGCGATGCGTCTTCTGGACCGAGGCGATCACCGTCTCGATATCCATCGGCCGGATCGTGCGCAGGTCGATGACCTCGGCCTCGATGCCCTCCTTGGCCAGCGCCTCGGCGGCGGCGAGCGAATAGGTCATGCCGATGCCGAAGGAGACGATGGTGACATCCGCGCCGGCGCGGACGACCTTGGCCTTGCCGATGGGAATGAGGAAATCATCGCCCTTGGGCACTTCGAACTGGCGGCCGTAGAGGATCTCGTTCTCGAGGAAGATGATCGGGTTCGGGTCGCGGATCGCGCTCTTGAGCAGGCCCTTGGCGTCCGACGCGCTGTAGGGTGCGATCACCTTCAGGCCCGGCACGTTCGAATACCAGGCGGCATAGTCGTGGCTGTGCTGCGCGCCGACGCGGGCGGCCGCGCCGTTGGGGCCGCGGAACACGATCGGGCAGCCCATCTGCCCGCCGGACATGTAGAGCGTCTTGGCGGCGGAGTTGATGATGTGGTCGATCGCCTGCATCGCGAAGTTGAAGGTCATGAACTCGACGATGGGCTTCAGTCCCGTCAGCGCCGCGCCGACGCCGATGCCGGCAAAACCATGCTCGGTGATCGGCGTGTCGATGACGCGCTTGGGGCCGAACTCCTGCAGCAGCCCCTGCGTGACCTTGTAGGCGCCCTGATATTCGGCGACCTCCTCGCCCATCACGAAGACGTCGCCGTCGCGGCGCATCTCCTCGGCCATGGCGTCGCGCAGCGCCTCGCGCACGGTCATGGTGACGATCTCGGCCCCGGCCGGGAACTCCGACGAGGCGTCGTAACTCTTGGGCGTCGCAGGCGGGTTGGCGACGGCCGATTCAGCCTTCGGAGCGGCGGCGGCCTTGGGCGCCTCGCCTTCGACGGCCGGCGGGGCCGACTGCGCGGCCTGCGGCGACGGTTCGGCGGATTTCGCCGCCGGCTTGGCTGCGGCGCTCGCATCCTCGCCCTCGGCCGCGATCACGCCGATCGGTGTATTGACCGCGACATTCTCGGTGCCGTCCGCGATCAGAATCTTGGCGAGGATGCCCTCATCCACCGCCTCGACCTCCATGGTCGCCTTGTCGGTCTCGATCTCGGCGATGATGTCGCCGGCCTTGATCTTGTCGCCCTCGGCTTTGAGCCATTTGGCGAGCTTGCCCTGCTCCATCGTCGGCGAAAGGGCAGGCATGAGAATGTCGATCGGCATGAGCGGACCCTGAACTGTCGCGATTAAAGATGGGCGGTCTGCGTCTCGATCGAGCGCGTGCGCTCGCTCACGACGTCGCCGGTATGTTTGGTGCCAGCCGGCTCGACAAAGAGCACCTGCGCCTCGCCGCCGACCGTGAAGGGAAGGTGCTCGACGCCCCTGGGCACGACGTAGCAGTCGCCAGGATGCAGCAGAACCTGCGAGCCGTCGCGAAACCGCAGGCCGAAGACGCCGCTGCGGCAGAGGAAGAATTCGTCCTCTTCGGCATGGGCGTGCCAGATAAGCTCGCCCTCGACCCGTGCGATCTTGACATATTGCCCGTTCGCCTGCGCCACGACGCGCGGCGACCAGTGCTCGGTCACCGCCGAAAACTCGTCGTCGAGCGATTTGACGGCAGGCATCGTCTCAGGCGTCCAGCAGGATGTCGGTGAACAGTTCCGAGACGTCCGGCTCGGGGTCATGCGTCGCGAACTCGGCCGCGTCGTTGACGATCTCGCGCACCTTGGCGTCGATCGCCTTGAGTTCGTCCTCGCCGACCTTGAAGTCGCGGGTCAGGCGGCCCCTCACCTGCTCGATCGGATCATGCTCCTCGCGCATGCGCTGGACCTCGTCCTTTGAGCGGTACTTCGCCGGGTCGGACATGGAATGGCCGCGATAGCGATAGGTCTGCATTTCCAGAATGTAGGGGCCCTTGCCCGAACGGGCATGCTCGATCGCGCGGGCGGCGGCCTCGCGCACGGCGCGCACATCCATGCCATCGACCTGCTCGCCGGGAATGCCGAAGGAGATGCCGCGTTTCGAGAAATCGGTCTGTGCCGAGGCGCGGTTCACCGAGGTGCCCATGGCGTAGCGGTTGTTCTCGATGATGAACACGACCGGCAGCTTCCAGAGCTGCGCCATGTTGAAGCTCTCATAGACCTGGCCCTGGTTGGCCGCGCCATCGCCGAAATAGGCCATCGAGACCCGGCCGTCCTCGCGATACCAGTTGGCGAAGCCGAGGCCTGCGCCGAGCGAGACCTGCGCGCCGACGATGCCGTGCCCGCCATAGAAATTCTTCTCGCGGGAGAACATGTGCATCGAGCCGCCCTTGCCGCGCGAATAGCCGCCGCGCCGGCCGGTCAACTCCGCCATCACGCCTCGCGATTCCATGCCGCAGGCGAGCATATGGCCGTGGTCGCGGTAGCCGGTGATGACCTGGTCGCCCTCTTTCGAGGCCATCTGCATGCCGATGACGACGGCCTCCTGGCCGATATAGAGGTGACAGAAGCCGCCGATCAGGCCCATGCCGTACATCTGGCCGGCCTTTTCCTCGAAGCGCCGGATCAGCAGCATCTCGCGATAGGCGTGAAGCTCCTCCTCCTTGCTGAAGACCGGCATGTTGCTCAGCGCCTTGCCGGCGGACTTCGTCGCCGGTTTGGCGGCGGACTTCGCCGTCGACTTGGCCGCCGGGGCCTTAGCTGGGGCGGGGGCTTTCGTCTTGCGCGCGGCAACGGCCATCGGCGGTCCTCCAGAGAACATCGCCTTTGGTTGTAGAGGATCGCAAAACCCTTGGCGAGTAAGCCATCTCGCAATGCAGCATCGAACAAGACGCTGATAAATATGGGATTCTTATAATTAACTGGATTCGCGTTAATCGACGCGAATGGGACGATTTGCCGGCGCGTGGCGGCTCGTTCAGCGTCCCATCAGGATGACGTCGTTGCGGTGGATGCGGCCGAGCGTGGTGCGGGCCTGTTCCTCGAGCAGATCGCGGTCGACGGATTCGTCGCGCACCAGCGTCAGGCGCTGCTCCCAGAGCTTGCGTTCGGCGGTCAGCCCGGCAAGCTCGGTCGCCTGGATCGCCAGCGCGTCCTTGAGTTCGTCGCGCGCCTCCAGCCCGCGCGCGCCGTGCTGGGCATGGAACAGGAAATACGACACCGCCGCGCCCGAGACGAGGTATAGCGCCAGGGTGATGACGATCGAGCGGATGCCGCGACGGATGACCATGCCGCCATGGTGGCGCGTCCTGGTTTCCACGGTGTTAACGAATGGCCCGCACCGGCGCGATTGCCCCGTCCACGATGTCGCATAAGGCGTCCAGGACCGAAAGCGCCGCGGAGCGGTTGACCGCGCCCGCCTGCCTGCCTATGTGAGCGCCCCAGTGAGGGCGGGTAGCTCAGTGGTAGAGCACGTGACTTTTAATCATGTGGTCGAGGGTTCGATCCCCTCCCCGCTCACCACCACCGTCGCGGCATGGCCCGGCGCAAGCGTCTCATCGTCCTATCCGAGCCGTTGAACCATGACGCCACCGCGCCGCCTTTTGTCGTCGGGATAGAAACCGCCCCGGACGCCGCCTCCCAGGTCGCGATGTCCGGAATAGCCGCCGGCGTCATGATAGGGATCGATCGCAGGGCAGCGGAGGCGGTTCCATTCCGCGACTGTGGGCGCATCCGAACAACGCGACCATTGCGAACGCTCCCAGAAGGCCAGCGCCGGCACCGCGCTCGCGCCGGCCAAACTCAGCCCTAGAACGGTGGCGAGGCCGGTGTTCAGCATCAGGGGTCGCCGCATGGCCGCTCCATCATCTGTCATCCCCAGCCGCGAAAAGCGCCTGAAATCCTAAGAAATCCGTTACGAACGGCAGGCCCGACGACCGCAGGGCGGCGCGAAACATCCGATTCGCATGCACTGCGGCGATTTTTTGGCTGTCCGCTTGGCGAACCAAACGGCTTCGACCGCGTTGTCCTTTCATACCGCACCATGCGGATCTCATCAGGAGGACACCATGCTCAAGCGCAATCTTGCGATCTCCACGATCGGCTTTTCCCTGCTTGCCGCCACCGCCATCGCCCAGACCTCGGCGCCCACGCCGTCCGCTCCTTCTGCGACGACCGCCCCCTCGGCGACCAATGCGCCCGTCGCGGCCAAGGAGCCGGCGCAGAATCTCGCCATGCCCGGCAAGTGGCGTGCGTCCAAGCTGATGGGCGTCGACATCTACGGCCCCGACCAGAAGAAGATCGGCGACGTCACGGAGGTCGTCTTCGACAAGTCGGGCGCTATCGAGACCGTGACGGTCGGCGTCGGCGGCTTCCTCGGGATCGGCGCCAAGGATGTGGCGATCCCGTTCGGCCAGATCACCTGGAGCGACCAGCCGATGGCGGCCGCCGCCCCGGCTTCCGCGCCTGCCGGCGGCTCCACGTCGACGGCCACGGCTCCGGCTGCGAGCGCTCCGAAGGCGCCCAACATGTATCCGGACCATGGCATGGTCACCATGACCAAGGAGCAGCTCACCTCGGCTCCCGCCGTGACCTTCACCGGAAGCTGAGCCGAGAGAGCCGATCGAATTCGGCGCTCATGCCCGCCCTCTTCGGAGGGCGGGCATTTTTGTGCCATACGGTCAAGCGTCCGCCGCCATCGCGGCCATGATGGCGGGAATCGCCTCCGGCAGATCGTCGGCGATCAGCCCCATGCCGAGCGCATCTCCGGCCAGCCCATGCAAGTGCACGGCGGCACAGGCGGCCTCAAAAGCCGGCATGCTTTGGGCCAGCAACCCGGCGATCAGGCCGGCCAGCACATCGCCGGACCCGGCTGTCGCCAAAGCGGCCGAGCCGGTCGTGTTGATCGCGGCGATGCCGTCCGGCTCCGCGATGACGGTGTCAGCGCCCTTCAGCACGACGACGCAGCCCGACAGCCGTGCCGCCTGCCGGGCGCGATCGAGCTTCGATGCCAGGCCGGGCGGTGGCATATCGCCGAACAGGCGCTGGAACTCTCCTTCATGCGGAGTCAAAATGCAGGGCGCGCCTCGTCGCGCGGCCATGCGCGCCAGGTGGCCGACCCGCCCTGACAGTAGCGTCAGCGCGTCGGCGTCGAGCACGGCCGGAACGGGCGATCGAAGCACAGCCATCGTCGCGTCGCGGCCGGCTAAATCCAGGCCAAGCGCTGGTCCGGCCACGATCGCCGCCGGACGACGCTCGGCAAGCAGCGCGGCGAGCTCCGCATCATCGGCATAGCTGCGCTGCATCACCGCGTTCGGACCCTGCGCGGCGTGGGCCGCCAGCGCCTCGGGCCGACACGCGACGGTGACGAGCCCCGCCCCGATCCTGAGCGCGGCGCGCGCCGACAGCCGGGGCGCGCCGACCCCATCGAGGCCGCCGGCGACGACCAGAGCCGCGCCGCGCCGGAATTTATGGGTATCGGCGGCATGCGCCGGAAAACGGGTCCGCCAGAGCGCGGGATCGTTGCGAAACGTCGTCGGCCTGACGCCGCCCGGACCGAATACGATCTCGGGCGCGATCCCGATATCGGCGAGCGTGACGACGCCACACAGCGCGCGTCCAGGGAAGAGCAGATGGCCCGGCTTCAGCCGGAAGAAGGTCACGGTCTCGGCGGCCACGATCGCAGGCCCGGCGACCTGCCCGCTGTCGCCGGAAAGGCCGCTGGGAACGTCGACCGCCACGACCGGCCGTCCGGCGGCATTGACGCGGGCGACCAGCAGCGCGGCCTCCCCGGAGAGCGGCCGGCTCAGCCCGGCACCGTACAAGGCATCGACGACCAGCGCATGCTCGCCGGGCTCTACCGATCGAAGCGCTTCGACGGGACCGGACCAGCGTGCAGCGGCCGCGACCGCATCGCCCCGGATGGCGTCGAGGGCGCCGTCCAGCGCCAGCGTCACGCGCAAACCCCGCTCGCGCAGCAGCCGCGCTCCGACAAAGCCGTCGCCGCCATTATGTCCGGGACCGCAGATCACCAGCACGGCCTCGCCTGGCCGCAGCCGCCGGCTCACCGCGTCGGCGACGGCCCGGCCGGCACGCTCCATCAGCGCTGCGCCCGTGGCTCCGTCGGCAATCGCAGCGCGGTCGGCGGCCGCCATCTCCGCAACGCTGAGCAGCGCCGATCGATCGTGGTCATGACTTTGCACGCGCTCATCATCGGAGAGGCGAAGGCGGCGGGCAAGCGCAAGTGACGACACGACAATTGATTATAAAAAGTGCAGATGCATAGTTTATGTGCTGTTTATTGCCCTTTCATCGGGCTGCGGGCGGCTTTCTTCCGCATGGCGAGCCGCTTGCGCCGATGCTATGAGCAGTGAGCGGATGCAGATCCGACGGATTGAAAAGCTGGTCCGGCTCATGCAGGGCAAGCAGACGATCCATGGCGAAGGGCGCAAGCAAGCCCCGACCCAAGTCAACACGCGAGGGAGGCCGGTCGGCGCATGAAAAAGATCGAAGCGATCATCAAGCCGTTCAAGCTGGACGAGGTGAAGGAGGCGCTTCAGGAGGTCGGCCTGCAGGGCATCACCGTGCTGGAGGCCAAGGGCTTCGGTCGCCAGAAGGGCCACACCGAACTTTATCGCGGCGCCGAATACGTCGTCGATTTCCTGCCGAAGGTGAAGATCGAGATCGTGCTCGCCGACGAGATGGTCGAAGGCGCGATCGAGGCGATCAAGAAGGCGGCCCAGACGGGACGCATCGGCGATGGCAAGATTTTTGTATCGTCGGTGGAGGGGGCGATCCGCATCCGTACCGGCGAAACCGGCGCGGACGCGATCTGAGGCGTTTTCCCAGCCCGAAAGATGCGTGTCCCGGCGGTTTGGATACCCCCGCGGATCGAGTGAATTTGAGAAACTGCTTGCGAGAGGAATGCTGAGATGAAGAGCGCCAAGGATGTCCTGAAGGCGATCAAGGACAACGACGTCAAATATGTGGACTTCCGCTTCACCGACCCGCGCGGCAAGTGGCAGCATGTGACCTTCGACGTCACGATGATCGACGAGGACATCTTCGCCGAGGGCACCATGTTCGACGGTTCCTCGATCGCCGGCTGGAAGGCGATCAACGAGTCCGACATGCTGCTGATGCCGGACCCGACGACGGCCTGCATGGACCCGTTCTTCTCAGCCGCGACGATGGTCATCACCTGCGACGTGCTCGAGCCCGCGACAGGCGAGCCCTATGGCCGCGATCCGCGCGGCATGGCCAAGAAAGCCGAGGCCTACCTGAAGTCGACCGGCATCGGCGACACGATCTATGTCGGCCCGGAAGCCGAGTTCTTCGTCTTCGACGACGTCAAGATTTCTGCCGATCCGTACAATACGGGCTTCAAGCTCGACAATGTCGAGCTGCCGATCAACGGCATGACCGAATATGAGGGCGGCAATCTCGGCCACCGCATCGCGACCAAGGGCGGCTACTTTCCCGTCCCGCCGCAGGACTCCGCGCAGGACATGCGCGGCGAGATGCTGGCGGCCATGGCGGCGATGGGCGCCAAGGTCGAGAAGCACCACCACGAGGTCGCCTCGGCCCAGCACGAGCTCGGCCTGAAGTTCGACACGCTGACCCACATGGCCGACACCATGCAGGTCTACAAATACGCCATCCACAACGTCGCGCAGAGCTACGGCAAGACCGCGACCTTCATGCCCAAGCCGATTTACGGCGACAACGGTTCCGGCATGCACGTCCACCAGTCGATCTGGAAGGGCGGCAAGCCGATCATGGCCGGCAACAAATACGCCGACCTGTCGCAGGAGTGCCTGTGGTACATCGGCGGCATCATCAAGCACGCCAAGTCGCTGAACGCGTTCACTAACCCATCGACGAACTCCTACAAGCGCCTCGTTCCGGGCTATGAGGCCCCGGTGCTGCTCGCCTATTCGGCGCGCAACCGCTCGGCCTCCTGCCGCATTCCGTGGACGACCTCGCCCAAGGCCAAGCGCGTCGAGGTCCGCTTCCCCGATCCGATGGCGAACCCTTATCTCGCCTTCGCGGCCATGCTGATGGCCGGCATCGACGGCATCGTGAACAAGATCGATCCGGGCCCGGCCATGGACAAGGATCTCTACGACCTGCCGCCGCGCGAGCTGAAGAAGATTCCGACCGTCTGCGGCTCGCTGCGCGAGGCGCTGGAGTCGCTTAAAAAGGACAACGCCTATCTCAAGGCCGGCGGCGTCTTCAACGACGACTTTATCGAGAGCTATATCGAACTCAAGATGCAGGATGTGGCGCGCTTCGAGATGACGCCGCACCCGGTCGAGTTCGCCATGTACTATTCCTACTGAGCACTACTGTTACTGAGCTTCCTCCCGACCGCGAATGGTTCGCGGTCCACCTTCCAACCGGGGCGGTCACGCCCCGGTTTTTTGTCGGGCTGGTCCTTCTCAGGCGACCGCGCTGCGCTTCACATCGCCCGCGATCAGCCCGCGATAGGCCTCGACCGTCCGCGCGACATGACGCTGCGTTGTCAGCGGATCGGCCCAGTAGCGGCGATAGGCGCTGGCGCCCATCGCGGAGGCGACGCCGTCGTCCTTCAGGCGAACCAGTGCAGCCGACAGCCCGGCCGCATCGCCGCCATCGACAAGGATGCCGTCCTGCCCGTCCGCGATCCAGCTCGCCGGCCCGGTCGTGCGCGCCAGCACCACCGGCACGCCGAGCGAACGCGCCTCGGCGATGACCAGCGGACCGGGCTCGTACCAGAGCGAGGGCAGCACCAGGCAACGCGCCTTTGCGATCTCTTCGAACACCATCTCGGCGGAGACCCAGCCCCGGATCTCGGCGGCCGGATTGGCCTGCGCGATCGCATCGGTCAGCGGCCCTTCGCCGACGAAGCGCACAGGCATCCCGGCGCGTGCCGCCGCGGCAGACAGGATGTCGGGCGCCTTTTCCTGTGTGAACCGCCCGAGGAACAGCGCATGGCGATTGGCCGCGACATCGGCCGTTGGCTGCTGCTCGGCTTCCATCATGTTCTCGACCACGACATGGCGAGCATGGTTCGGCAGGAACGGCGCGGCGAAGTCGCGCGCGAAATCGCTGACATGGATGATGAGCGGCGCGCGCAGGCTTCGCATTGCCTCGTCCGAACGCCATTGCCGCGCCACGCGGACGAGCTTGTGGATGTAGGAGGCGCGGTCGCAGTTCGAACTGGCGCAGCCGGCCGACATCGGTTTCTGGCGGCACGGCGCGCCGGCCTTGAAATCGAAATAGCCGCCAGTGGGGCAAAACGAAAAATAGTCATGCATCGTCACCGCCACGGGCAGGCCGCTTTCGCCAGCCGCGGCCAGGGCCGCCGGGCTGAACGCCTTCGTCCATTGATGCAGATGCACGATCGTTTCGCCGCGCGGCTGGCGCGCCAGCAATTGGCTCAGGAAGGCATGCGCCGGCGCGTTCCAGATGCCCTGGCGGGCGGCGGCGATCTTGCCGCCAACTTTCCAGATCTCCTCGCCGGGAAACATCGCAATCTCGATGCGCGGATGGCTGAGGCGTTCGGAGATGGGCCCGATCGCGCAGGCGAAGACGATGTTGACGCCCGCCTCGGCAAGCCCGCGCGCACTTTCGATGGCGACCTTGGCGGCGCCGCCATTGACGGAGCCGAAATCGCTGATGATGACGCAACGCATGTGCCTCTCCTCCAGAGGAAAGGCTAGCTCGCAAAGGTTGATTTTTCGTCGGAATCGACCGGTCGCGTCAGCGCAGGGCGAGCAGGCTCAGGCCGATGACGGACAACAGGGCGACCGCAGCCCAGACCCGGCGCGTCGAAGGCGTCTGCGCCAGGCGAAGCTGGTCGAGACGGCCGAGTTCCTCATGTCCGAAGGCTTCGCCGGCGAGACGCGCCGCGCGCTCGAGACCCGCAACCCTGACTCCCGGAACCGACGAGCGCAACGCCACGATACTCTCCCCTTGCGGCAAGCCTAGCGCATGAAGAGCCAGGACGGAAAGCCTGCCGACGACGCCAGTTTCGCCCATCATGCTGAACGAAGACTGAATCGACGGTTGAAGCCCGACCGGAGGCTGGTCGCATGCGCTGATGACGCTGATGCGACGTGGACGTCAGACCTCAGCCTGGCTGCTCGGCGCGGGCCAGCAGGCTGGAGTCGCCATAGGAGTAGAAGCGATATTTTTTCGTGATCGCATGGGCATAGGCGCGTTTCATGATGTCGAGCCCGCTGAAGGCGCAGACCAGCATGAACAGGGTGGAGCGCGGCAGATGGAAATTTGTCATCAGCAGGTCGACGGCGCGGAAGCGATAGCCGGGCGTGATGAAGATCGCGGTGTCGCCCGAGAACGGCCCGATCACGCCATCTTCGCCGGTCGCGCTTTCGAGCAGCCGCAGCGAAGTGGTCCCGACCGCGACGACGCGCCCGCCCTTTGCCCGGACAGCATTCAACGCATCCGCCGTCGCCGCCGACACGGTCCCGGTTTCCGCGTGCATGCGGTGCTCGCCGGTGTCGGCGGCTTTGACGGGCAGGAACGTGCCCGCCCCGACATGGAGCGTCACGAAATGGCGCGAGACGCCGCGCGCCTCCAGCGCCGTAACAAGTTCTGGCGTGAAATGCAGGCCTGCCGTGGGTGCGGCCACCGCCCCATCTTCACGCGCATAGAGTGTCTGGTAGTCGACCGCATCCGCCGCATCGGTAGGACGTTTCCCGGCGATATAGGGCGGCAGCGGCAATTCGCCGAGGCGCGCGATGGCCTCGTCCAGCGCGGGACCCGACAGCACGAAGCGCAGCCCGACCTCGCCGCCCTCGGCCTTGGCGACGACGACGGCCTCGAGCCGGCCGAACTCGCAGACGCCGGACGCGGCATCGCCGCCGAAGACCACGGTCTCGCCGAGGCCGAGCTTCTTCGCCGGCCGCGCGAAGGCAAGCCAGCGATCGGCCGCCTCGCGCTTGTGCAGCATGATCTCGATGCCGGCGGAGGTCCCGCCCCGGAACCGACGGCCGCGCAGACGCGAGGGGATGACGCGCGTGTCGTTGAAGACCAGCGCGTCGCCGGGGCGCAGGAGCGCGGCGAGGTCGCGCACGCCGCGATCCTCGAAAGGCTGGCTTTCATCCGGACGGACGACGAGCAGGCGCGCCGCATCGCGCGGGCTTGCGGGCCTCAGCGCGATGCGATCTTCGGGCAGGTCGAAATCGAAGAGATCGACATTCACAGATCCGGCTCAGGCCGAGTCTGCACCAATGTCGGCCATCACCTTCATCGAGACAATCGAGTCGGGATCGCGGACGGGCTCGCCGCGCTTGATCTTGTCGACGTTCTCCATGCCTTCGACCACCTGGCCCCAGACCGTGTACTGCTTGTTGAGGAAGCTGGCGTCCTCGAACACGATGAAGAACTGGCTGTTGGCCGAGTTGGGGTTCTGCGAGCGGGCCATCGAGCAGATGCCGCGCACATGCGGCTCGGCGTTGAACTCGGCCTTGAGGTCGGGCAGGTCGGAGCCGCCGGTGCCGGTGCCATGCGGGCAGCCGACCTGCGCCATGAAGCCGTCGATGACGCGGTGGAAGATGATGCCGTCATAAAAACCCTGGCGTGACAGCACCTTCAGCCGTTCGGCATGGGCCGGCGCGAGGTCGGGACGCAGCTTGATGACCACCTTGCCCTTGGTGGTTTCCATGACGAGGGTGTTTTCCGGATCGAGCGACATCAGGTCGGCCTTTCAGTGGACGGCGCGCGGCCGTGGAAGCGGATGGTGAAGGGTCGCCCCGCGATAGCCGCTCCGAAGCGCGACGACAACCTCAGCGGCGCGCAATCGCGCACTGCGTCGAGCACGGAGGCGGTGAAACGCTTCTGCAGGGCGGGATCGGCCCGGCCGGCGCCCCATGTGACGCGCGGCTGGCCGAAGATGCTGCCGTCGCGCCGGAGGCTGAAGCGCACGGTCGCCATCGCGCCTGCGTTGGGACCATCCATGACGGGCGGGATCCAGCAGCGGCGGATCGCCGGGGCGATCTCGTCGATGCGATCGACCTCGCCGGCGAGGCTGCGGCTCGTCGGCGAGACCGAGCCGCTCAGGCCCGGATCGACGCCGGGGACAGGGCGTGGCAGAACCGGCCGGGACGACGGGCCGTCGCCGAAGCGCCCGCCGACGCCGGGGACGTAACGCTGGCCGGAGGGCGGCGGCAGCACCGGGTTCTGCGAGCCGGACGGCGGTGGCAGAACCGGGTTTTGCGAGCCTGACGCCGGCGGCAGGCCAAGCCCCCGTGTATCCTGCGCGCCTGCAGTGCCCGTCAGCGCTAGGCCGACGAGCAGTGCGGCCGCGGTGCGGCGGGCGGCAGACACGTGGTGGCTTACCTGGCGTCCGACTGCAGGCGCATCTTCACGATCTTGTCGGGGCCGGTGACCTGACCAGAGCCGGCTGCGCCCTTCTTGATTTTGCGCACCGCTTCCATGCCCGAAACGACCTCGCCGAACAGCGTGTATTGGCCGGTCAGCGGGCCGCAGCCCTCATAGCAGATGAAAAACTGCGAATTGGCGGAATCGGGCGAGCTCGAACGCGCCATGCCGACCGAGCCGACCTTGTAGGGCGTCGGCGTGAATTCGGCCGGCAGGTTCGGCAAATCCGACTTGCCGGTGCCGGTGCCGGTCGGATCGCCGGTCTGCGCCATGAAGCCGTCGATGACGCGATGGAACACGATGCCGTCGTAAAAGCCCTTCTGCGTCAGGGCCTTGATCTGCGCGACATGCTTGGGTGCGAGATCGGGCCGCAGGCGGATGGTCACCGGGCCGTCCTTGGTCTCGAGGATCAGCGTGTTCTTCGGATCGGGGGCCTGGGCCTGGGCCGCGCCGAGCGCGCCGGCAATGGCAAGGATGGCGATGGATGAGCGCAGCATGGAACGGTGTCTCCTGCCTGCCGGCGGATTCGACAGGTCTCGATGGCTGTTTTGGTAGCGGCATCCTTGGGCGTGAACAAGGCGCTCCCATGGCGTACCCGAAACAATGTTGCACCGCACAAGTGCAGCGGAGAATAAATTTGCAAAAACATCAGGCTTTGGCTGCCTAAAGTGGTGACAGGCCTGTCACAATCCGCTAATCAAATGGCGCTGGGCACGCTCGGTTTGACTTTGAGCGCCGCGGACCAGGTCTCGGGAGGAACAAACGCCCGCCTAGTATATGAGTCGTGCACATCCGATGCGCGCCGATACTGCGGTAAAAAACAGACTTCCAAGGGCGAGGCTCCGGCCTTGCCCTTTTGTTTTGCAGCGTTCGTGATCGAAACTGGCGACGCGGCTACAGATCGAACGTCGCCCAGATATACCAGACGAGCGTGAAGACGACGCCGGCGATCATCGACGTGATCAGCGCCACCTTGAGCATGCGCGGTGCGGCCGGCGCGCCCGGATCGGTCCCTTGCGTCACCTCTCCAGTTTCCGCCTGGCTGCGCACGCCGAAGGGCAGCACGGCGAAGAGCACCGTCCACCAGATCACGAAATAGACGGCGAGCCCGCCTGCAAGCGTCACGATCCGTGTCCTTCGTCAGTCACGCCCGCCAGAGCGATGCAGGCAAAGGCGACACGCGCCTCCGTCGGCACGCCGAATCGCGCCGTATGCCGCGCCGGCAGGCCACCGGGGAAATGCTTCACATACTCCGCATTGCAGGCGGCGTAGTCGGCCGGATCGGTGATCAGCATGGTCATCTGGACGACACGGTCGAGCGAGCTGCCGGCCTCCGCGAGAATCGCCGATACCTTGGCCAACGCATTGCGCACCTCCTCGGCCGGCGTATCGCCGCGTCGAATGCCCCGCTCGGGATCATGCGGGGCGGAATGGCCCGAGACGAAGACCAGACCGCCCCCCCGCGTCGCCTCGCTGAAGGGCCGTGGCGAGCCCGCCGACGGCTGGCCAAAGAAATCGATCTGGTCGTCGGTCACGGGATTCACGCCTGTTCGAGCTCGACCAGCGTCCCACAGAAATCCTTCGGATGCAGAAACAGCACCGGCTTGCCATGCGCGCCGATGCGCGGCTCGCCCGACCCGAGCACCCGTGCGCCATCGGCCTTCAGCTTGTCGCGGGCGGCGAGGATATCGTCGACCTCGTAGCAGATATGGTGGATGCCGCCGTCCGGATTGCGCTCCAGGAATTTGGCGACAGGCGAATCCGCGCCCATCGGCTCGAGCAATTCGATCTTGGTGTTGGGCAGTTCGACGAAGACGACGGTAACGCCGTGATCGGGCTGCGGCAGCGCCTGCGAGACGCGCGCGCCCAGCGTGTCGCGATAGAGCGCGGTCGAGGCGGCGAGGTCCTTCACCGCGATGGCGACGTGGTTGAGGCGTCCTATCATGAGATGGTCTTTCCGACGTTTGATTCCAGAGCTCAGAAACACTCCGTCATCCCGGACAAGCGGCGGAGCCGCGCCGCTCCGGGATCCATCATCGAGCCCCGTCGAGCTTTACGATGGATCCCGGAGCTTCGCTTCACTGCGTCCGGGATGACGGCGCGTGAGCGCAATCAGGTCTGCCACTTTAAACCTCGATCACCAGCGCATGCACCAGCGGCTTCTTGCCCCACTCCTCGTTGACGGCGCTGCGCAGGCCGCGCTCCAGCGCATTGCGCAGGGCCTCGGGGTCGCGTCGGCGCGCCTTGGGGATATTGTCGAGCAGTTCCGAGACGGCATCGGCGACGTATTCGTCGAAATCCGTGCCGTCGCGCGTGCGCGGCGGCAGGCCGAGCACGGCGATTTCGGGGTCGCCGGCAAGCCCGCCCTTCTCGTCGATCGCAACCGCGACCGAGATCATCCCGGCGAAGGAGAGTTTGCGGCGTTCGGAGATGGTCTTCTCCAGCGCATTCACCAGGAGCGTGCCGTCCTGATAGAGCCGGCCGTGGTTGACCTCGTCGATCTTGCTCGCACCCTCGGGGCCGATCGCGACGACGTCGCCATTGCCGGCGCGCACCACCGTCTTGACGCCGAGCCCCCTTGCAAACGTCGCGTGCTCGGAGAGGTGCAGATCCTCGCCATGGGCCGGGATCACGATCCTGGGCTTCAGCCAGCCATAGAGCCGCGCCATCTCCTCGCGCCGCGGATGGCCCGAGACATGGACGAGATGGGTGCGGTCGGTGATGATCTCGATATTGTAGCGGGCGAGCGCGTTCAGGATGTTGCCCACCGCCTTCTCGTTGCCGGGAATGGTGCGGGAGGAGAAGATCACCCTGTCACCGGGCGAGAGCGCGATCTCCGGATGGTCGTCCGAGGCGATGCGCGAGAGCGCGGCGCGCGGCTCGCCCTGGCTGCCGGTCAGCAGCGCCACGACCTTGTCGCGCGGCAGGTAGCCATAGGTGTCGGCCGAGCGGAAGGCGGGGATGCCGTCGAGATAGCCGCATTCGCGCGCGACATCGATGACGCGGTCCATGGCGCGGCCGACCACGACGACTTCGCGCTGGTCGGCCATGGCGGCCTCGGCGACGGCTTTCAGGCGGGCGACATTCGAGGCGAAGGTGGTGACCGCGACGCGGCCCGGCGCGGAATGCACCAGCTCCTTGATCTTGGCTGCGACATCGGCCTCGCTCGGCGAGGTGCCGTCTCGCATGACGTTGGTCGAATCGCAGATCAGCGCCATCACGCCCTCGTCGCCGAGTTCGCGCAGGCGCTTCTCGTCGGTCGGCAATCCGACCTGCGGCGTCGGATCAATTTTCCAATCGCCGGTATGAACGACGAGGCCGGCCGGCGTGCGGATGGCGAGCGCATTCGATTCCGGGATCGAGTGGGCCACCGGCACGAATTCGATGTCGAACGGGCCAAGCGTGAAGCGCCCGCCCTGATTGATCACGTTCATCGGCACTTTTGGCGCGCCGGGCTCCGAGAGCCGCCGCGTCGCCAGCAGGCCGGCCGCGAAACGTGTGCAGTAGACCGGGGCGCGCAGGCTAGGCCACAGCGCGGCGAGCGCGCCGATATGGTCCTCATGGGCGTGGGTGATGACGATGCCGAGCAGGTTGGCGCGCTCGGCGATGATGTAGTTCAGGTCCGGCAGGATGATGTCGACGCCCGGTGCTTCGGGTCCGGCGAAGGAGAGCCCGCAATCGACCAGAATCCATTTGCGCCGCCCTTCCGGCCCAAAACCGTAGAGCGCGGCGTTCATGCCGATCTCGCCGAGGCCGCCGAGGGGAACGAAGACGAGTTGGTCCGGGGAGCGGGTCACAAGACATCCTGACTGAAACAAGAAAAAGCGCCGCGGCGCAAAGGTCTGGCGGGAGCCCTACCACGCTGCGCGGCAGGTCTCCACCAATACGAGAGGTCAGCCCGGCAAGCCGAAATAGAGATCACCTGCGTCGATCACGCGCCGCCCGTCAGCCGTATCGAGTTCGAGCCGGCCCGAGGCGTCGAGTCCAGCAAAGACGCCGCCGAGCGGCCCGTCAGCAAGCCGGATCGTGATCGTCTCGCCGAGGAAGGCTGCGCGCTTCAGCCAGGTGGCCCGAATCGGCTCGAATCCGCCGGGCTGTGACCAAACGGCAAAACGCCCGACCCAAGCGTCGGAAAGCGCCGCCAGCATCGCCTCGATGCTGATATCGGGCGCATGCGCCGAGAGCGCCGTCGCCGGATAGGGCGTGTCAGGCGGGAAAGAAGCGATGTTGACGCCGAAGCCGATGATCAGGTCGAGCCGCCCTGCCCGGCTCTCGCCTTCCAGCAGCAGGCCGGCGGTCTTGGCGCGGCCCACAAGGAGATCGTTGGGCCATTTGAGTTTGAGGCTGGGGTATTCCCTTCCCCCCGCTTGCGGTGGGGAAGGGTTAGGGATGGGGGGGCGTGCAGGATGAGGCTCGACGGCAGCCACCTCATATCGGCCTGGACTCTCCCCCCCACCCCGGCCCTCCCCACCGCAAGCGGGGGGAGGGAGAAGTCGCGAGGCTGCATCGTGCAGCGCCAGACCCGCGACGAAGCCAAGCTGCGGCGCAAGCGCGGGCTCGCAGGGGCTGGTCAGCAGGAGGCTCGCATAGAGGTTGCCCGGCGGCGAGCCCCAGGCCCGGCCATGCCGGCCGCGCCCGGCGGTCTGCTCGCGCGCCACGATCCATAAGCGTCCGGCGTCGCCGTCACGGAGCGCGCGGCGCGCTTCTTCCATCGTCGAGCCGACAGCGTCGCGGACGATCAGCCGGTAGCCGGCGGCGCGGGCGGAGTCAGCGAGCATGGCGGCGTGCCGGTTCCGCGCGTGGCGAGACGGCGCTGCCGAGGTCTGGCGGCCTTGCGCTGCTCCAGTTCGTCATGCTCGCCCTTGTGGCGAGCATCCACGTCTTGGGCATAGAGCTAGACGACCGAAGACGTGGATGGTCGGGACAAGCCCGACCATGACGGCGAAGCATCAAAACAGCGACTTCGCCGCCGCCGCCGCCGAGTTGAACAGCGGCGCCGGCGCGAGCGACAGCACGAGCACGAAGGCGGCCGAGACGAGCAGCACGGCGCGCACACCGAGATCGCCCTTTTCGAAGGCGGGCTTCGCCTCGTCGAAATAGATGATCTTGACCAGCCGCAGATAGTAATAGGCCCCGACCACGCTGGTCACGACGCCGACGACGGCGAGCGTATAGAGCTTGGCGTCGATCGCGGCGGAGAAAACGTACCACTTCGCGAAGAAGCCGGCTAGCGGCGGAATGCCCGCGAGCGAAAACATCATCATCGCCAGCGCGAACGCCATCCAGGGATTGGTCCGCGACAGGCCGGCAAGCTCGCCGATGTCCTCCACCAGCTTGCCGTCGCGCCGCATCATCAGCACGCAGGCGAAGGCGGCGAGCGTCATGGCGAGGTAGATCGCCATATAAGTCAGCACGCCCTGCACGCCGCCCACGGTGCCGGCCGCGAGCCCGACCAGCGCGTAGCCCATATTGGCGATCGAGGAATAGGCCAGCAGCCGCTTGATGTTGGTCTGGCCGATCGCGGCGAAGGCGCCCAGCGCCATCGAGGCGATCGCAATGAACACCACGATCTGCTGCCATTCGTGCAGCGCGCCCGGAAAGGCCCCGACGAAGACGCGCACCGTCATCGCCATCGCCGCCATTTTCGGCGCGGCAGCGAAGAAGGCCGCGACCGGGGTCGGCGCGCCCTCATAGACGTCGGGCGTCCACATGTGGAACGGCACGGCCGAGATCTTGAAGGCGAGGCCAGCCGCCACGAAGACGATTCCGAAGATCAACCCGAGCCCCGGCTTGCCGCCCTGCACGGCGGCCGCGATGCCGGCATAGTTTACCGTGCCGGTGAAGCCATAGACCAGCGACGCGCCATAGAGCAGCATTCCGGACGAGAGCGCGCCGAGGACGAAGTATTTCAGCCCGGCCTCGGTCGATTTCTGGTTGTCGCGGTCGAAGGCTGCGACGACGTAGAGCGCCAGCGACTGCAGTTCGAGCCCGACATAGAGGCTGATCAGGTCTCCTGCCGAGATCATCATCATCATGCCGATGGTCGCCAGCACGATCAGGATCGGGAACTCGAAGCGCATCGAGCCGTCGCGGCGCAGGGCATCCGAGGAGAGCAGGATCGCGGCGGCCGCGCCCAGCAGGGTCAGCACCTTCATGAAGCGGGCGAAACCGTCGGCGACGAAGCCGCCATTGAAGGTGACCTCGCGGCCCGTGCCCGACAGAACCAGCACCAGCGCCAGTCCAAACAGCGCGAGCGCAGCGTATTCGAGAAGACGCGTCGAACGCTCGCCTTTGATCGCGCCGTAAAGCACCATGGCGATGGCGCCGAGCGCCAGGATGATCTCGGGCAGAGCCGGGCCGAGAGCGTGAACGGTCATGATTTGGCGACCTTACTGGACAACCAGCATCGCCGTTTTCGCGGCGGTGATGGCGGCCTGATAGTTCTTGATGAGGGCTTCGGTCGGCGCGGCGAACGCGTCGAGGATCGTGCCGGGACGCACGCCGTACCAGATCGTCAGCAGGACGAGCGGGACGAGCGTCGCCATCTCGCGGCGGTTGAGGTCGGTGATGCCCTGCAGTTCCGGCTTCACCAGTTCGCCGAACATGACCCGGCGATAGAGCCAGAGCGCATAGGCCGCCGACAGAATGACGCCCGAAGTTGCGATGAAGGCGACCCAGGGGTTGGCCTTGAACGCGCCCATCAGCGTCAAAAATTCGCCGACGAAGCCGGCCGTGCCCGGCAGCCCGACATTGGCCATGGTGAAGACCATGAAGATCACCGCATAGACCGGCATGCGGTTGACCAGCCCCCCATAGGCGGCGATCTCGCGGGTGTGCATCCGGTCATAGACCACGCCGACGCAGAGGAAGAGCGCGCCCGAGACGAGGCCATGGCTCATCATCTGGAACATCGCACCCTGGATGCCCTGCGGCGTCAGGGTGAACAGGCCCATGGTGACGAAGCCCATATGGGCGACGGAGGAGTAGGCGATCAGCTTCTTGATGTCCTCCTGCATCAGCGCCACCAGCGAGGTGTAGACTATTGCCGTGACGGAGAGTGCATAGACCAGCGGCGCGAAATAGAGCGACGCCTCGGGGAACATCGGGATCGAGAAGCGGATGAAGCCGTAGCCACCCATCTTCAAAAGGATCGCGGCGAGGATGACCGAGCCGGCGGTGGGCGCTTCGACATGGGCGTCCGGCAGCCAGGTGTGGACCGGCCACATCGGCATCTTCACCGCGAAGGAGGCGAAGAAGGCGAGCCAGAGCCAGGTCTGCATGCCCGATGGGAACTTGTGCGCCAGCAGCGTCGGAATGTCGGTGGTGCCGGCATTCCAGTACATCGCCATGATGGCGAGCAGCATCAGCACCGAGCCGAGCAGCGTGTAGAGGAAGAACTTGTACGAAGCGTAGACCCGGCGCTTGCCGCCCCAGATGCCGATGATCAGGAACATCGGGATCAGGCCGGCCTCGAAGAACAGATAGAACAGCACGAGGTCGAGCGCCGCGAACACGCCGATCAACAGCGTCTCGAGAATCAGGAACGCGATCATGTATTCGCGCACCCGCTTCGTGATCGAGGTCCAGGACGCCAGGATGCAGAACGGCATCAGGAAGGCGGTCAGGACGATGAAGGGGAAGGAGAAGCCGTCGACGCCGAGCTTGAACTTGATGACGTCCGAGACCCAGGCATGCGTCTCGACGAGCTGGAAGCCGGGATTGGAGGGGTCGAACCGGGCCCAGGCGACGCAGGCGAGCACGAAGGTCACGACCGTCGCGGCGAGCGCCGCATAGCGGGCGTTGGAGTCGACCGACGCGTCGTCGCCGCGTTGCGCGAGGATGAAGGCCGCGCCGACCAGCGGGAGGACGAGAAGTCCGGTGAGGATACCGAAGCCGAACATCATCTCACCCGCGAACCAGCAGATACCAGGTCACCAGCCCGGCGACGCCGATCAGCATGGTGAAGGCGTAATGGTAGAGATACCCCGTCTGCAGCCGCACGACGCGATTGGTGACGTCGACGACGCGGGCCGAGATGCCGTCAGGCCCCATGCCGTCGATGACAAGCCCATCGCCCTTCTTCCAGAAGAATTTTCCGAGCCACATCGACGGTTTCACGAAGAGGAAGTCGTAAATCTCATCGACGTACCACTTGTTCAGCAGGAATCTGTAGAGGACCGGGTTGGCGGCGGCGAGCTTGCCGGGTACGTCGGGCCGCCGGATATACATGTACCAGGCCAGCGCGAAGCCGATCAGCATCGCCACGAAAGGCGACCAGACCACCCATTTCGGCACTTCATGCATGGCGTGCAGGATGTGGTTGTCTTTCCCTGTGAACAGCGAGCCCTTCCAGAAACCCTCATAGCCGCCGCCGACGAAGACGCCCTTGAAGGCCAGGCCCGCAAAGAGCGCGCCGAGCGCCAGCACGCCGAGCGGGATCAGCATGACGAGCGGGCTCTCATGCGGGGTGTGGTCGTGGCCGTGGCCGTGATCGTCGTGGATATGAGCCGCTTGGGCGTGATCGTCATGGCCATGCGCGTGGCCGTGGTCTCCATGCCCATGAGCCCCCGCTCCCCAGCGCGGCTTGCCCTCGAAGGTCATGAAGTAGAGCCGCCACGAGTAGAACGAGGTCATGCAGGCGGCGACCACCAGCAGAACGAAAGCGTATTCGCTGGCGAAGCCCTTATGCGCCGCATAGGCGCTCTCGATGATCGCGTCCTTGGAGAAATACCCGGCGAAGAGCGGGAAGCCGGTCAGCGCCAGCGTGCCGATCGTCATGGCCGCCGCCGTCAGCGGGATGTGCTTCCGCAGGCCGCCCATGTTGCGCATGTCCTGCTCGTGATGCATCGCGTGGATGACGGAGCCCGCGCCAAGGAACAGCAGCGCCTTGAAGAAGGCGTGGGTGAAGAGGTGGAAGATGCCGGCCGAATAAGCTCCGACGCCGAGCGCCACGAACATATAGCCGAGCTGCGAGCAGGTCGAATAGGCGATAACCCGCTTGATGTCGTTCTGGACGAGGCCGACGGTGGCCGCGAAGAACGCCGTCGTCGCGCCGATGACGATGACGACGAGCGCGGCGTTGGGCACGTATTCGAAGATGGGCGAGAGCCGCGCCACCATGAAGACGCCGGCGGTGACCATCGTCGCGGCATGGATCAGCGCCGAGACCGGCGTCGGCCCCTCCATCGCGTCCGGCAGCCAGGTGTGCAGCAGGAACTGCGCCGACTTGCCCATCGCACCCATGAACAGCAGGAGCGCCGCCAGCGTCAGCGCGTTCCATTCATAGCCGATGAAGCGGAAGGTCTGCGTGGTGAGTTCGCCGACGCGCGGGAAGATTGCGTCGAACGTCACCGAGCCGAACAGCACGAAGACAAGGAAGATGCCGAGCGCGAAGCCGAAATCGCCGACGCGGTTGACGATGAACGCTTTCATCGCCGCCGCATTGGCCGAGGGCTTCTTGTACCAGAAACCGATCAGCAGATAGGAGGCGAGGCCGACGCCCTCCCAGCCGAAGAACATCTGCACGAGGTTGTCGGCCGTCACCAGCATCAGCATGGCGAAGGTGAAGAGCGAGAGATAGGCGAAGAAGCGCGGGCGGTGCTCGTCCTCGTGCATATAGCCGATCGAGTAGAGATGCACGAGCGACGACACGGTGTTGACGACGACCAGCATGACGACCGTCAGCGTGTCGATGCGGAAAGCCCAGTCGACGCGCAGATCGCCCGACGCCATCCAGGTCGCGACCTGCACGCGCGTCGTACCCGAGCCGAAGCCGACGTTGTAGAACGCGATCCAGGACAGGACGGCCGAAACCATCAGCAACGAGGTGGTGACGATCTCCGAGCCGCGCGCGCCGATCAGCCGGCCAAACAGGCCGGCGATCAGGAAGCCGAAGAGCGGGAGAAAGACAATCAGGTGATACATGGCCGGCCCGCTCAGCCCTTCATCATGTTGATGTCTTCCACCGCGATCGTGCCGCGGTTGCGGAAGTAGACGACGAGGATGGCGAGGCCGATGGCAGCCTCGGCCGCCGCGACCGTCAGCACCAGCAGCGCGAAGATCTGGCCGACGATGTCGTTCAGGAAGCTGGAGAACGCGACGAAATTGATGTTGACCGCGAGCAGGATGAGCTCGACCGACATCAGGATGACGATGACGTTCTTGCGGTTCAGGAAAATTCCGAGCACGCCGAGCGTGAACAGGATCGCGGCGACGGCGAGATAATGTCCGAGACCGATCATCACGCCATCTCCTCGGGCACGCCGGCGCGCGAGGGCACCTGCTTGACGTCCATCGCAGCCGCCTTGGTGCGCGCGTTCTGCGTCGGGATGTCCTGGCGCTTGACGCCGGGACGATCGCGCAAAGTCAGCACGATCGCGCCGATCATGGCGACCAGCAGCACGAGCCCGGCGGCCTGGAAGTAGTAGATGTACTGCGTGTAGAGCACACGCCCGATCGCCTCGGTGTTGCTGATCGTGGCGGGAATTGCCGAGACCGGCGCGCGCACGATCTGCGGATCGATCGCCCAGGCTCCAACGACGAGGAGGAGTTCGACGGCGAAGATCAGCCCGATCAGCGCGCCGACCGGCAGGTAGTTCTGGAAACCCTGGCGGAACTCGGCGAAATCGACGTCGAGCATCATCACCACGAAGAGGAACAGCACCGCGACCGCGCCGACATAGACCACGATCAGCAGCATCGCCAGGAACTCGGCCCCGAGCAGGAGGAACAGGCCTGCCGCGTTGACGAAGGCGAGGATCAGGAAGAGCACCGAATGCACGGGATTGCGCGCCGTCACCACCATGAAGGCGGAGGCGACCGTGACGCCCGCGAAGAGGTAGAAGAAAGCCGCTGCGGCGTTCATCTGGTCAGCCTTTCCGCCCTTGCGGGCGGCCCTTGTTGCATCGCATCCGACTCTGGAGTCGGCCGCGATCTGGAGCGTCTATAGTCAGGCCCACCGGGCGCGACAACAGCGCGACGGGACTGTTCTCTTCCATCTCAACCCCACCGCCGTCATCCCGGGCTTGACCCGGGATCCATCATAGAGCGCCGTCCTGACCTTATTATGGATCCCGGAGCTGCGCCGCTTCGCGGCTTGTCCGGGATGACGGCGGAGGTTGTCAGAAACTCACCGATACGGCGCGTCCATCGCGATGTTGCGCGCGATCTCGCGCTCCCAGCGCGCCCCGTTCGCGAGCAGCCGGTCCTTGTCATAGAACAGCTCCTCGCGGGTTTCGGTGGCGAACTCGAAATTCGGCCCCTCGACGATGGCGTCGACCGGGCAGGCCTCCTGGCAGAAGCCGCAATAGATGCACTTCGTCATGTCGATGTCGTAGCGCGTCGTGCGGCGCGTGCCGTCGTTGCGGCGCGGCCCGGCCTCGATGGTAATCGCCTGCGCCGGGCAGATCGCTTCGCAGAGCTTGCAGGCGATGCAACGCTCCTCGCCGTTGGGATAGCGGCGCAGCGCATGCTCGCCCCGGAAGCGCGGGCTGAGCGCCCCCTTCTCGAAGGGGTAGTTCAGCGTCGCCTTGGGCTTCAGCAGATAGCGCATCGACAGGGCGAACGCCGAGACGAACTCCTTGAGGAGCAGGCCTTTGGCGGCTTGCGCGAGTGTCATCGCTTCCTCGTCCTCTTCCGTTTCAGGCTCAGCCGGAGAACGCCCGGCCGACGAAGTACCCCACCACCGGCATCGCGCCGACCGTCATCACCAGCAGCACCGCCCGCAGGATGCGGATGCGGCGCTCGTAATCCGCGTGCTCGGCCTCCGTCACCGAGCTGTTCGTCCGCCGCAGCGCCGAGATAACGACGCCGGAGATCAGCCTGTACTCCAGCAGGCCAAGAGCGAGGCCGGCGACGGCTCCGATCGGGCCGGCATAGGCCGACATCAGCGCACCGGCCCCCAGCCCGTGATCTGCAGCACCAGCGCCACGACCACCACCGACGCCAGCGACAGCGGCAGAAACACCTTCCAGCCCAGCCGCATCAACTGGTCGTAGCGGTAGCGCGGGACGAAGGCCTTCACCATCGCGAACATGAAGAAGACGGCGCAGACCTTCAGCGCGAACCAGACCACGCCCGGCAGCCAGGTGAAGGGCGCGATCGGGAATGGCGGCAGCCAGCCGCCGAGAAACAGGATCGTCATCAGCGCGCACATGGTCATGATCGCCACGTATTCGCCGAGCATGAAAAGCAGATAAGGCGTCGAGGAGTATTCGACCATGTAGCCGGCGACGAGCTCCGATTCCGCCTCCGGCAGGTCGAAGGGCGGCCGGTTCGTCTCGGCCAAAGCCGAGATGAAGAAGATCACGAACATCGGAAACAGCGGCAGCCAGTACCAGCCGAAGAGACCCGCGCGCGAGTTCTGCGCCTCGACGATGGCCGAGAGGTTGAGCGAGCCGACGCAGAGCAGCACGGTGATGATGACGAAGCCGATCGAGACCTCGTAGGAGACCATCTGCGCCGCCGAGCGCAGCGCGCCCATGAACGGGTATTTCGAGTTCGAGGCCCAGCCGGCCATGATCACGCCGTAGATGCCGAGCGACGAGATCGCCAGTACATAGAGGATGCCGACATTGATGTCGGCGATCGCCCAGCCTTCCGCCACCGGGATCACCGCCCAGGCCGAGAGCGCCAGCAGGCAGGTCACCAGCGGGGCGAGCAGGAACACGCCCTTGTTGGCCCCCGACGGAATGATCGGCTCCTTGAAGGCGAATTTGAGCAGGTCGGCGAAGCTCTGGAACAGACCGAACGGCCCGACCACATTGGGTCCGCGCCGGAGCTGCACCGCAGCCCAGATCTTGCGGTCGGCGAGCAGGATATAGGCGATGAAGACGAGCAGACAGGCGATGAGCAGGAAGCTCTTGCCCAGCATGATCAGCAGGTCGAGGACGAGATCCCAGGTCATGGCCTTACTCCGCCGCCTGCCGCATGCGGCCCGAGGCCAGCGCCGAGCATTCGGCCATCACGGCGGATGCGCGCGCGATCGGGTTGGTCTGGTAGAAGTCGCTGACGGGCGAGACGAAACCTGCCTTCTCGGCCTTGCCACCGAGGCCGGCGAGCGAGGCGAGCGGGCCTGCATCGTTGACGGGCGCTGAGTCGATCGCCGCGAAATGCGGATGCTCGGCATAGAGGGCCTTGCGCAGTCCGGCGAGCGAATCGAAGGGCAGAGTCTTGCCCAGCGCCGCCGAGAGCGCGCGCAGGATCGCCCAGTCCTCACGCGCGTCGCCCGGCGGGAAGGTCGAGCGGCCGGTCATCTGCACCCTGCCCTCGGTGTTGACATAGGTGCCCGATTTCTCGGTGTAGGCTGCGCCCGGCAGGATGACGTCGGCGCGATGCGCGCCCTTGTCGCCATGCGTGCCCTGATAGACCACGAAGGCCCCGGCCGGAACCTCGACCTCGTCGGCGCCGAGCAGGAACAGCAGATCGAGCGCGCCGGGCTGGAGCATGCCGGCGACGTCCGTGCCGCCCTCACCCGGCACGAAGCCGAGATCGAGCCCGCCGACGCGGGCTGCCGCCGTGTGCAGCACGCCAAACCCGCTCCAGCCCTCGCCGGCTCCCAGAAGCTGCGCCGCCTTGGCCGTCATCGACAGGATCGCCTCGCCATCGGGCCGCGCCAGCGCGCCCTGCCCGACCAGCACCATCGGCTTCGCTTTTCCGGCGGTCGCGGTCCTGATCAGTTCGGCCAGCGAATCCGGACCCGCCCCGAGATAGTCGTAAGCGTAGGTCAGATCGGCCTGCTCGCCGACGAGGCTGACCTTGAGGTCGCCGCGCAGCCAGCGCTTGCGGATGCGCGCGTTCAGGATCGGCGCTTCCTTGCGCGGGTTCGCACCGATTATCAGCAGCGAATCCGCCTCGTCGATGCCGGCGATGCCGGCGTTCAGCACATAGGATGCACGGCCGAATTTGGGGTGCAGCTTCGTCCCGTCCTGCCGGCAGTCGAGATTGGCGCTGCCGAGCGAGCCCATAAGCGCTTTCAGCGCGAACATCTCCTCGACGGCCGCAAGATCGCCGGCGATCGCGCCGATCCTGGCAGGGATCGCAGCCTTCACCTTCGCGGCGATCAACGCAAAGGCCACGGCCCAGCTTGCGGGCTTCAGAGCGCCATCGACGCGGATATAGGGCCGGTCGAGCCGCTGCGTGCGCAGCCCATCGACGATGTGGCGCGTCTTGTCGGAGATCCACTCCTCGTTCACCGCCTCGTTGAGGCGCGGCAGGATGCGCATGACCTCGCGGCCGCGCGAATCGACCCGGATCGCCGAGCCGACCGCGTCCATCACGTCGATCGACTGCGTCTTGGTCAGCTCCCAGGGCCGCGCCTTGTTCTGGTAGGGTTTGGAGGTCAGCGCGCCGACAGGGCAAAGATCGACGACGTTGCCCTGCAGCTCCGAGGTCATCGCCTGTTCGAGATAGGTCGTGATCTCCATGTCCTCGCCGCGGCCGATCGCGCCGAGGTCCTGCCCGCCGGCGACTTCGGTGGTGAAGCGGACGCAGCGCGTGCACTGGATACAGCGCGTCATCGAGGTCTTCACCAGCGGGCCGATATACTTGTCCTCGACGGCGCGCTTGTTCTCGGCATAGCGGGACGTATCCACGCCATAGGCCATGGCCTGGTCCTGCAGGTCGCATTCGCCGCCCTGGTCGCAGATCGGGCAATCGAGCGGGTGGTTGATCAGGAGAAACTCCATCACCCCCTCGCGCGCCTTCCTGACCATGGGCGACTTGGTCGAGACGACCGGCGGCTCGCCATTGGGGCCGGGGCGCAGGTCGCGCACGCCGATGGCGCAGGAGGCCTGGGGCTTGGGCGGGCCGCCCTTCACCTCGACGAGACACATCCGGCAATTGCCGGCGATGGAAAGCCGTTCATGGAAGCAGAAGCGCGGCACCTCGGCTCCAGCCGCCTCGCAGGCCTGCAGGACCGTGTAATCGGCCGGAACGTCGACCTCGATGCCGTCGATGAGGAGTTTGGTCATCTCTCAGCCTTCACCGCACTTCCGTCAGATCGAGCCTGCGCTCGATCCGGTCCAGCCGTTCCTCGATCCGATCGACGCGGCGGTTCACGCCGACCAGCCCTTCCTCCACCGAGGTCATCCGAACCTTCAGGTTCTGAACGTCCTCGATGATGCGGTCGAGCTTTCCATCCATCCGGTGCAGCATCACGAGAACGATGTTGTCGGGTTCATCGGCCATCGCCTTCACTCCGCCGCCATCAGCCGCACGGGCTCGCTATGCGGGTTCGCCGAATAATCGTCGATGCGCTTCTCGATCTCGTGACGGAAATGCGCGATCAGGCCCTGGATCGGCCAGGCGGCGGCGTCGCCGAGCGCGCAGATGGTGTGCCCCTCGATCTGCTTGGTGACGTCGAGCAGCATGTCGATCTCGCGCTTCTGCGCCCTGCCCTCGGCCATGCGCGTCATCACGCGCCACATCCAGCCCGTGCCCTCGCGGCAGGGCGTACACTGGCCGCAGCTCTCATGCTTGTAGAAATAGCTGATCCGGGCGATGGCGCGGACGATGTCGGTCGACTTGTCCATCACGATGACGGCCGCCGTGCCGAGACCGGATTTCAGCTTGGAGAGCGAGTCGAAATCCATCGGTGTGTCGATGATCTGCTCGGCCGGTACCATGCGCACCGAAGAGCCGCCGGGGATGACGGCCATCAGGTTGTCCCAGCCGCCGCGCACGCCGCCGCAGTGGCGGTCGATCAGCTCGCGGAACGGGATACCCATCACCTCTTCGACATTGCAGGGCTTGTTCACATGCCCCGAGACGCAGAACAGCTTCGTGCCGACATTGTTGGGGTTGCCGAGCGAGGAAAACCACGACGCGCCGCGGCGCAGGATCGTCGGCGCGACCGCGATCGACTCGACGTTGTTGACGGTGGTCGGGCAGCCATAGAGGCCGACATTGGCCGGGAAAGGCGGTTTCAGGCGCGGCATACCCTTCTTGCCTTCGAGGCTTTCGAGCAGCGCCGTCTCCTCGCCGCAGATATAGGCTCCGGCGCCGTGATGCACATAGAGATCGAAGGGATAGCCGTGCTTGTTGTTCTGGCCGATGAGGTTTGCCTCATAGGCCTCGTCGACGGCGCGCTGCAGCGCCTCGCGCTCGCGGATGTATTCGCCCCGGATGTAGATATAGGCCGCGTGCGCGCCCATCGCGAAGGAGGCGATCAGGCAGCCCTCGACCAGCGTATGCGGGTCGTTGCGCATGATCTCGCGGTCCTTGCAGGTGCCCGGCTCCGATTCGTCGGCGTTGACGACGAGGTAATGCGGCCGGCCGTCATTGGTCTTGGGCATGAACGACCATTTCAGGCCGGTCGGAAAGCCCGCCCCGCCGCGCCCGCGCAGGCCGGACTTCTTCATCTCGTCGATGATCCAGTCGCGGCCCTGCTCCAGCAGGAATTTCGTGCCGTCCCAGGCCCCGCGCTGCATCGCGCCCTTCAGCGAGAGGTCGTGCCGGCCGTAGAGATTGGTGAAAATCCGGTCGCGGTCTGCGAGCATCGTCGTCGCCTCACTTCACCGGCTTGTCGCCGAGGGCCGAATCCGGCCGCCAGCCCGTGCTGAGTTTTTTCGCCTGCGAGATCCAGTCGTCGCGCGTGGCGCGGCCCTTGAAGCCGGTCAGCCGCGCATCGACCCAGGCGAGTTCCTCGGCCTTCCAGCCGGCGATCTGGTCGAAATGCCAGACCCCCATGCCGTTGAGCATCGTCGCAAGTTTCGGACCGACGCCCCAGATCAGCGAGAGGTCGTCGGGCTTGCCGTCGCGGGCAGCGGTCAGCAGTTGGGGTTTGCTCTCGGCGATTGCCGGAGCGGTCGCAACTTTTGCGGCTGGCGTCGGGATCGCGGACTGTGCATCGGCCGGCTTGGCCGATTCCTTGACGGCCGCGACCGCAACCCTGCCATTGGCGGCAGGCGTATCCTGCGCCGCACCGGAGGGTTGGCCCGCCTCGGACGGCTTCGGGCGACCGGCGGCGGCGGTTTCCGTCGCGGGCTTGGCTTCGACGGCCGCCGGCGTCGCCTCGGCGGCCTTTGCGGCAGCCTCGGCGGCGGCCTTCGCCGCGGCAGCTTCGGCTGCGGCCTTGCGCTGGTCGGCGATGCGGGCCTGCCAGTCGCCCGCGCCGATCACCGTGCCGTCATAGAGCGCCGCATCCTTCAGCGTCTGCCCGCCGCCGAGCGGCTCCGAGCAGGAGCGGCCATTCTGCGGGCCGGGCTTTGTCGGCCGGCCATGGCGCAGATCGTCGAGCAACGCGCGGAAATTCTCCGGCGTCAGGTCCTCGTAATAATCGAAATTGATCTGCGCCATCGGCGCGTTGCAGCAGGCACCGAGGCATTCCACCTCGAGCCAGGACAGCTTTCCGTCGGCGGTGACGGTGGATTGCGGCCCGATCACCTCCTCGCAGACCTTGCGGATCGCCTCGGCGCCGCGCAGCGCGCAGGGCGTCGTGCCGCAAAGCTGGATGAAGTGCTCGCCGACCGGCTGCAGGTTGAACATGGTGTAGAAGGTCGCGATTTCCATGACGCGCATCGGCGCCATGTCGAGCTTGCGCGCCACCGCCTCGATCGCGGCGCGCGGAACCCAGCCATCATGCTGCTCCTGCGCCTTCCACAGCAGCGGGATCACAGCCGAAGCCTGCCGGCCGGCCGGATATTTGGCGATCTCACGATCGGCCCAGTTCTCGTTCGCTGCATCGAAGGCGAAAGAGCCGGGCTGGACATGATCGGGGGCGAGACGACGGACGGACATGATTTCGCTCAGTTAATTCGAGGCGACGTGTAAATCTAGACAAGGCAATTGAGTTTTGTTGTAAGGATGAACGCTCGCTAGGCAGAATTTGTAAGCGCTGTCCTTAACCAAAATTGTCACCTCATGCTCGGCATCGATTACTCTGTGGTCTTCGCCACGGAGTTTTATGATCCACCCACCTTCCAACAATTGCTTCTTACACGGATAGGCAGGATCGCTACAGTGGTCGGGCATGACGCGGTCAGCACGCTGTTCGGTCGCCCGCCGCTCCATTGAATGTTGAATATCGAGCAGTTCCTGCAAGATACCTTGGGCATGGCCGCTTGACGGCGCACCGAGGCTGACGGCCATCAGCACTGCAAGGGCGGTCAAGAGCTTCACCGGTCCACCTCCCCGAACACGATATCCAGCGAGCCCAAAATGGCTGACACATCCGCCAGCATGTGTTTCCTGCACATGAAATCCATCGCCTGCAGATGCGCGAAGCCCGGCGCCTTGATCTTGCAGCGATAGGGTTTGTTGGTGCCGTCGGAGACGAGATAGACGCCGAATTCGCCCTTGGGCGCCTCGACCGCCGCGTAGACCTCACCGGCCGGCACCTTGTAGCCCTCGGTGTAGAGCTTGAAATGGTGGATCAGCGCTTCCATCGAGCGCTTCATCTCGCCGCGCTTTGGCGGCACCATCTTGCCGTCGAGCGACGAAATCGGCCCGCCGCCATCGGGCGCCATCAGCTTCTCGCAGCACTGCTTCATGATGCGCACTGACTGGCGCATCTCTTCCATGCGGATGTGATAGCGGTCGTAGCAGTCGCCGTTCTTGCCGACGGGGATGTCGAATTCCATCTCCTCATAGCACTCATAGGGCTGCGCCTTGCGCAGATCCCAGGGCGCGCCCGAGCCGCGCACCATCACGCCCGAAAAGCCCCATTTCCAGCAGGTTTCGAGATCGACGACGCCGATATCGACATTGCGCTGCTTGAAGATGCGGTTGTCGGTCAGCAGCGTCTCGAGGTCGTCGCAGACCTTGAGGAACGGGTCGCACCACTCGGCGATGTCGTGGATCAGCGAGACCGGCAGGTCCTGATGCACGCCGCCGGGCCTGACATAGGCCGCATGCATGCGGGCGCCGCAGGCCCGCTCGTAGAAGATCATCAGCTTTTCGCGTTCCTCGAAGCCCCAGAGCGGCGGCGTCAGCGCGCCGACATCCATCGCCTGCGTGGTGACGTTGAGGATATGCGAGAGGATGCGGCCGATCTCAGAATAGAGCACCCGGATCAGCTGGCCGCGCCGCGGGACCGTGACGCCCATCAGCTTCTCGACCGCGAGCGAATAGGCATGCTCCTGGTTCATCGGCGCGACATAGTCGAGCCGGTCGAAATAAGGCAGCGCCTGCAGATAGGTTTTTGCCTCGATCAGTTTTTCGGTGCCGCGATGCAGCAGGCCGATATGTGGATCGACGCGTTCGACGACCTCGCCGTCGAGTTCAAGCACGAGGCGAAGCACGCCGTGGGCAGCGGGATGCTGCGGCCCGAAGTTGATCGAAAAATTCCGGATGTTGTGTTCGGTCATGTCAGGCTTCGCCTCTGGCAGTAGGCAGTAGGCAGTAGGCAGTCGTTACTTTTCCAGCGACCGGATGAGCGCGCGCAGCATCTTGCCGGTCGCTTCGGCTGATGACAGCACCATCTTCATGTCGAGTTCGGCCAGGATGCCGACGCGATTTGCCAGCAAAGCGTGCGTTTCCAGTTCCTTCAGTGAGCCTTGCGAGACCCGCAGGAACTGTATGTACGCACCCGTACTCTCGCGGCCGTACCCTTCGGCGATGTTGGCCGGTATCGACACGGACGCTCGGCGCATCTGTGAAGTAAGGCCGAACAGCTCGTCCTTGGGAAACCGTTTCGTCATCCGATAGACGGTTTCGGCGAGCGCCATTGCCTCCTGCCATACACGCAAATCCTGATAGGATTGAATGCTCATCGCACAACCCTTCATTCGTCACGACTGCCGACTGCCGACTGCCCATTGCCTAGACTTTCGCCTTCTCATCCCCCGGCAGGACATAATCCGTACCTTCCCAGGGCGAGAGGAAGTCGAAATTGCGGAACTCCTGGTTCAGCTTCACCGGCTCGTAGACGACGCGCTTCTGTTCGTCGTCATAGCGCACCTCGACATAGCCGGTCAGCGGGAAGTCCTTGCGCAGCGGATAACCCTCGAAGCCGTAATCGGTGAGGATGCGGCGCAGGTCGGGATGGCCCGAGAACAGGATGCCGTAGAAGTCGTAGGCCTCGCGCTCGTACCAGTTGGCCGCCGGGAACACCTCGATCACCGAGGGAACCGGCGTCGCCTCGTCGGTCTGGATCTTGACCCGGATGCGCCGGTTATGATGCGGGGCGAGCAGGTGGTAGACGACGTCGAAGCGCTTCTCGCGGCCTGGATAGTCGGCCCCGGCGATGTCGGTGAAGTTGACGAAGCGGAAGCGCGGCTCGGCATAGAGCGTGCGCAGCGCCTCGACGATACGAGACGCCTCGGCGTGGATCGTCAGTTCGTCGAATGCGACGACCGCGTCGGTGACCGCGCCGGGAAGCGCCGCCTTGATCTCTTCGCCGAGGGCGATAAGCGCATCGCTCATTTATGCGCCTCCAGTTCGCGGACCTTGGCCTCTAAGGCTTCGATCCGTTCCTCGAACTCGCCAGTGACGAGTTTGCTCATCAGCGTGTCCGCAGTCAGAGCATGTCGAAAAGATTCGAGATGCCCCTCGATTTTCGTCAGACGCTTGTCGACGAGATCGAAGCGAACGGAATGCTGGTCGAGGCGAGCCACAAGATCAGCCCGCATCTCGCGTAGCATCGGAACAATCATCTCCACAGGTTCAGCCATGCCTCACCTCTCGATCGTACCGGTGCGGCGGATCTTCTTCTGCAGCAGCAGCACGCCGTAGAGCAGCGCTTCGGCGGTCGGTGGGCAGCCCGGCACATAGATGTCGATCGGCACGATGCGGTCGCAGCCGCGCACCACGCTATAGCTGTAGTGGTAGTAGCCGCCGCCATTGGCGCAGGAGCCCATCGAGATGACGTAGCGCGGCTCCGGCATCTGGTCGTAGACCTTGCGCAGCGCCGGGGCCATCTTGTTGGTCAGCGTGCCCGCCACGATCATCACGTCGGACTGGCGCGGTGAGGCGCGCGGCGCGAAACCGAAGCGCTCGACATCGTAGCGCGGCATCGAGAGCTGCATCATCTCGACCGCGCAGCAGGCAAGCCCGAAGGTCATCCACATCAGCGAGCCGGTGCGCGACCAGTTGATCAGGTCGTCGGTGGCGGTGACGAGAAAACCCTTGTCGGCGAGTTCGGCATTGACCTGGGTGAAGAAGGGATCGCGCGCGCCCACGGGCTGTCCGTCGGGGCCGAGCAGCCCCTTCGGAGACGGCGCGACCAGCGGGTCGCCGCGATCGATCGCTGTGACTGCCATTCTGTTACCCTTGTGATGCCTCAACCGTCGGATGTGACGCGCGCCATGCGCCAGCGATGTGACGGTCAGTCCCACTCCAGCGCACCCTTGCGCCACTCATAGACGAAGCCGACGGTCAGAACGCCGAGGAAGATCATCATCGAGACGAAACCATACCAGCCGAGCCCGCCAAACGCGACCGCCCAGGGAAACAGGAACGCCACTTCGAGGTCGAAGATGATGAACAGGATCGCGACCAGATAGAAGCGCACGTCGAACTTCATGCGGGCGTCGTCGAAGGCGTTGAAGCCGCATTCATAGGCCGAGAGCTTTTCGGGATCGGGATTGGAATAGGCGATCACGAAGGGCGCGATGAGCAGGGCCAGCCCGATGAAGGCCGAGACGCCGATGAAGATCACCAGCGGCAGATAGTCGGCAAGCAGCGAGGGCGCCTGGAGTGTCTGCATCACGGTCTCCTCTCGCACCGCCGCCCGACGCTTGCGCGCCGATCTGCATTGACCGACCAGTCGATTAGACCCTGCTTTGGAATGAAGCAAGAGTATGCCGCGCCGCACAATGCCGTCATTCGCGCAGAAGCGCCCCGTCTTCCGGGAATGACGGGCGGTTTCCGGCGGAACCCGGATCGACGTCGCCGGAATTTTACCGCATAGCGCGGGCATCGCTCTGGCAGAGCGAGGCGCGGCGCGACACACTGCGGTCGAATCGCTTCGGGCCGAGACCGGCCAGCCACCGAGAAAGGCGTCCCATGTTGCTGTGTTGGCGACGGCTGGCTGTGCTGGCTGGCGTGATGGCCGGGCTCTGTTCCGCAGGCAATGTCCGTGCCGAGCCGATCGACCTGATGCGCGCCACCTGCGCGGATTTCGTCGCCATGAACGGCAATGACCGCAGCCAGATTTCGCTCTGGCTCGCCGGCTATTTCGCCGGCGGGGCTCAGCGTCCGATGCTCGACATCGAGAAGATCGCCGCCGCGCCCGAGGCCTTGGCCGAACTCTGCGCCAAGGCGCCCCAGGCTCCCCTGATCGGCGCGGAGACGCGCGCGGTGTTCATTCCGACGCCGGCGCCCTGACCCGTGCCGACCCGGGACCGCGTCGCGCCGCTGCTGGCGCTTGCTTGTCTGCTCGCAGCCGCAACGCCTGCACGGCCGCAGGATGGTCAGACCATGCGCGCGCCCCTGCCCCCGTCGCGCCCCTTCGACCTCGACCTGCCCCCGCCCCAGCGCCAGCCGGTGATCGTCGTGCCGGCCCCGCCCGCCGCACCGCCGGCCGCCGCTGCACCGTCGGCTGCCGCCGGACCGGCCGCGCCATCCTCCAATGCCGGCACGCTGCTGGCTATCGAGCCGGACGAGGACGAGGGGCCGGAATGGCCCAAGCTCACGCCCGGCCAGAAGGCCGGGGCCGAACCACAATTCGACCCCGACGAGAAGCCCGAGAAGCCCGGCATCTCGACCGACCCAGGGACCTCGATCGTCTGCCTGCCGCCGAGCCTCAAGGCGATCCTGAACAAGATCGTCGACCGGTTCGGCGCGGTGAAGGTGACCTCGACCTGGCGGCCGCCTTGGCGGGCGCGGCGCGGCTCCTATCACAAGCGCTGCGAGGCCATGGATTTCCGGGTGCCGGGCGTGCGCCCGCGCACTGTGCTGGACTATGCCCGCTCCCTGCCCGAGGTCGGCGGCAACAAGGTTTACTGGAACGGGCTGATCCACATCGACACCGGCCCGCGCGGGCCCTGGTGAGCCGCTGCCGGACCGGCGCTCAGTTGCCGGCCGCCTCCATGCCCTTCTCGGCCAGCACGCGCCGCGCCACATCGCCATTGAGGAAGGCGATCAGCGCCTTGCCCGCCTCGGGCTGCGCCGCGCCCGTGCCGAGCCCGCCGGCATAGGTGGTGTAGTTCTGGATTTCGCGCGGCAGCGGCCCGACCAGCGTCGCGCCCTTGACGGCGAGGATCTCGCTGATCTGGTGGATGGCGAGGTCAGCCTCGCCGGTGACGAGCCGCTGCGCCACGAGCCCGCCCGGCACCAGCACCGCCTTGGCCCTCACCGCATCCGCGATCCCCATCGTCTCCAGCAGCTTCGAGAAATAGATCCCGCTGGAGCCGCCGGCGGCCGGATCGATGTAAGCGACCTTGGCAGCCGCCAGCAGCGCGGCCTTGAAGCTCTCGACCGTCTTGATGTCGGGCTGGGCGGCGCCGTCCTTGACGGCTACTCCGACGGCGGTGCGCGCGAGGTTGACCGGGGTCCCGGCGACGATCTTGCCCTTGTCCGCCAGCTCCCTGATCACGGCCGGCGTCACCACCGCGACGTCGAAAGCCTCGCCGCCGAGAATGCGGCGCTGCAATGCGCCGGCCGTGTCGTTGTCGACGATCAGCTTGTGGCCGGTCTGCTTCTCGAACTCCGGCGTGATCGCCAGCACGATCGGCTTGAAGGCGCCGGCCGTCAGCACTCTGATCTCGGCGGCGGACGCCGGAGTCAGCGCCGCAAGGGCGGAGAGAATGAACATCGGGATGAGAGAGCGACGCATGGGACCTCCGGAGCGCGGCCGGTCATGCGACCGGACCATGATGCCGAGACCTAGCCGAGCGCTCAGCCAAGGCAAGGGCTGCGGCGCGAAACCGTCGGGACCAGCGAAATCGTGATGAGGGCAAAGGACGCGAGCGACGGGGCCCTAACCCGTGCTGCAATCTCGCCATCCAGCCTCGGCTATCAATTCGGCGAGAACGACGGGGTTGAGAGGGCGACCGGTCTACGGCCGATCTGATCGACCATCGCCACGATGTGATGCCGCCCGGAGCATGACCGAATGTCATCGGAAAGCACCGCGCCGATCAGCGGGCGTCCCGTCGTCCACCTCGTAGCCATGGCCGCCTGACCAGCCCGGCCTGACCCGGCATCCGTCGCGGCTCTGAGAAGCTCGATCTCCATAAGGGAAACGACCCCGATCGCAAGCCGCAACTGGCCTCAGGCTGTCAGCCACACAATGCGGTCCCGCGGAACGTGGATGCTGGTCGGCGTATCCACCGGCAATGCCGTCATCGCCGACTGGAACGGCCGATCCACCAGCACCTCGCGCCCGCTGCAGGAGACCACATAGCGGATCGTTCCTCCCAAAAACTCGCGCTGCGCGATGCGGCCGGGCAGCGTCAGGACATCCGGGCCGGACGGATCATCCAGCATCGCGTCCTGCGGACGGAACATCAGGCCGGTCGCCTCGGGAGCCGTCGTCGGCACGGGGATCGGTGCGAGCCCCTGCGCCTCGAACCGCCGATCCGTCCCCTGCCCGCCCATGCGCCCGTCGATGATGTTGGCGGTGCCCAGGAACCCCGCGACGAAGCGGTTCGCCGGCCGCTCGTAGAGTTCCATCGGCTCGCCGACCTGCTGGATGACGCCGTCGTTCATCACCGCGATCCGGTCGCAGATCGTGTTGGCCTCCTCCTGGTCGTGGGTGACGAAGATCGCGGTCAGACGCAGCCTCTGCTGGAGGTCGCGCAACTCGCGCCGGACCTGCACGCGCATCTTGGCGTCGAGGTTCGATAGCGGCTCGTCGAGCAGCAGCACCTTGGGCTCGATCGCGAGCGTCCGAGCCAGCGCGACGCGCTGCTGCTGGCCGCCGGAGAGCTGGGAGGGCCGCCTGTCGGCGAGATGCGAAAGGCCGAGCAGGTCAAGCGCCGCCTCGACACGCCGGGCGATCTCGGCGCGCGGCAGCGGTCGCTCCTCGAGGCCGAAGGCGACGTTGCGGGCGACGCTCATATGCGGCCAGAGCGCATAGGACTGGAAGACCATGCCGACATCGCGCTTCCAGGGCGGCAGACGGGCGATGTCGCGGCCGCCCACGCGGACCTCGCCGCTTTGCGCCTCGTTGAAGCCGGCGATCAGCCTGAGCAAGGTCGTCTTTCCGCAACCTGAAGGCCCGAGAAAAGCGAAGAACTCGCCCGGACGAATCTCGAGGTTGACGTCCTTTAGGACGTGATTGGAGCCGTAGGAGAGGTTGACTCCGCTGATCGAAATATCGACGGGGGTGGCGGCGAGCAAAGGGGGCGCGGCGGCGGTCGAGTTCGGTCCGGTCACGTCTTGCGTCCCTGGTTGGCGCTGTTGCGTTCGGCCAGCATGTTGGAAAGAAGCGTCGAGGCCGCCACGATGAGGACGGCGATGACGCCGAGCGCCGCTCCGGCCCCGCGCCCTGCCGGCGACTGCATGAAGACGTAGAGCCCATAGGCCAGCGGCGCGTCCGAATTGGACTGGACCAGCATCAGCGTCGCCGAGAGCTCGACGGCGGCGGTGGCGAAGCTTGTCACGAACCCGGCCAGGATACCGCCGGTCATCAGCGGCACGACGATGCGCCGGACCGTGCGCGCCTTGGTCGCGCCGAGATTCTCAGCCGCCTCCTCCAGCGAGACCGAGATCTGCTGCATCGCCGCCATGCAGGCGCGCAGCGCGTAAGGCAGGCGGCGGATCGCCAGCGCCAGCACAACCGTGATCCAGAGCGCGGCCAGCGGCGTGCCGTCCGGCAGGGTCACGCCGTAGAAGGCGCGCAGATAGCCGATGCCGAGCACGACGCCGGGAATCGCGAGCGCGGCCGTCGCGGCCCAGTCCAGCCATTGCCGGCCCACCAGCTTCGTGCGCAGCACAAGATAGGCGATGGCGACCCCGAGCACGACGTCGATGAGGCCCGCCAGCGTTGCGTAGATCAGGGTGTTCTTGATGTAGAGGGAACTCTCGCCGAAGACGCGGCTGTAATGGGCGATCGTGTAGGCGTCAGGCAGCGGGCTGAAGGACCATATCGTCGCGAAGGACAGCAGCAGCAGGCCCAGATGCGGCGCGAGCACCAGCGCGAGGATGAGCCCGACTGCACCGTAGGCTGCGATCTTCTCCCAACCCTTGAGCTTGCGTCGCGCAAGCCCGCCGCCGCCACGCTGCGTCGTCGCATAGTCCCGGCCGCGCAGCGCCAACGCCGAGAGCCACATCGCAAACACGGAAGCGACGATCAGCACGACCGAGATCACATAGCCCATCGGGTCCGCGATGCCGATCGAGGTCACACGCAGATAGGCCTGCGGGGCCAGCATGTCCTTGACGTTGAGCAGGAGCGGCGTGGCGAGGTCGTCGAAGACCTTGACGAAGACGAGCGACGCGCCGGCGAGATAACCCGGCATGGCGAGCGGGAAGACGATGCGGCGGAAAAGGCGAAACCCCGACGAGCCGAGGTTCTGCGCCGCCTCCTCCATCGCACTGTCGATGTTGCGCAGCGCGGCCACGAGATTGATCAGGATGAACGGGAAATAATGGACCGACTGCACGAAGATGACGCCGTTCAGCCCCTCCATGAACGGGATCTTGAAGCCGAACCAGTCGTCGAGCAGCAGGTTGACGCTGCCGTTGCGCCCGAAGAAGAGCTGCATCGCCACCGCGCCGACGAAGGGCGGCATGATCAGCGGCAGGAAACCGAGCGTCTGGACCACCGCCGCGCCGCGAAACTCGAAGCGCGTCGTCAGCGTCGCCAGCGGCAGCGCCAGCACCGAGGCCCAGACCACCGACATCCCCGAAACGTAGACCGAGTTCCAGAACGAGCGCACGAACAGGTCCGTGCGCGCGAAATCGAGAAAATTGACGAGCGTGAACGCGCCTGTGCCTTTTTCCGTGAAGGCGACATAGACGACGGTCGCCACCGGCAGCACGAGAAAGGCGAGCAGGAAGACCGCGATCGCAGCCGCCAGCGCGAGTTGCCCCGGCGTGGTGGGCAGACGACGCCGACGCGGAGCGGGGAGAGCGGGTAAGGCGACGGCGGTCATCCTGGTCTTGTCCCAAACGGAGTTGTCCCGGCCGTCCGGCGCGGCCGGGACGTCCGGTGTCGATGCCTAGCGCGCGGCCTTCAGCGCCTCGTCGGCCTTGGCCTTGGCCTGCGCATAGCGCTCCTTGGCGAAGCCGGCCCACTGGTTCTCCAGCTCGGCCTGGCGCGCGCCCTTCTCCTTGCCGCCGGTGAAGGCAGCGCGCAGTTCGGCGCTCGCAGCCTGGGCTTCGCTGACCGGCATCGCGGCGATCAGGTCGCGCGCCTCGGCCGCGAGAGCGCGCGACCTGGCGTTGTCCTTCCTGGCCAGCACCGCCTCGACCTCGTGCAGGGTCTTGGTCACGTCCTTCAACCCGGCGAGCTGGAAGGAGATGAGCTGGTCGAACAGCGTGTCGACCACCGCCGTCCTCGCCTCCGACCTGTCGACGTCGAAGGTGATCATCTTCTGGAACTGCGGATCCGTGAAGGGATTGGGATAGCCGGCCGGCGCCTTGGCGTAGACGGCCGGGTTCACCGGCAGACGGCGGATCGTCGGCTCGAGCAGCACCTCCTGACCGGCAGGCGACAGGATGAACTCGACGAAGGCCTCGGCGGCCGTCCTGTTGGGGGCGTTGGCGATGATGCCCACATTAGCCGGCACGACGGTCGTCACGGTCGGATAGGCGAATTTCACCGGGAAGCCGGCGCCCTGGGCCGAGAAGGCGAAGAAGTCGATGACGATGCCGACGCCGACCTGGCCCGAATTGACCGCCTCCGGCACGCCGAAGGAGCGATCGGTGATCTGGTTGAAGTTGCCGGCCATCTCCTTGATCGTGCGCCAGCCCTTGTCCCAGCCCTCTCCCTGCAGAATCGTCTCGATCGTCAGATGCGTCGTGCCCGAGCGCGCGGGCGACGCGATCGAGACATGGTCGTGGAACACCGGTCTGGCGAGATCGGACCAGTCCTTCGGATCGGGCAGCTTGTTGGCCCGCACATAGCGTTCGTTCCACATGATGCCGTAGCCCGACGCGGCGAAGCCGAAATAGGCGCCGTCGCGGTCGTTGATCGGAAACGACCCGACATTCTGCGGAATGCCCTGCGCCTTGCTCTGGTATTTCTGCAGCAGGCCCTTGCCCTTCAGCACCTCGAAGGCGTCCGGAGCCGAGGCCCAGAAGAGATCCACCTGATTGTTGGCCTTCGTCTCCTCGACGAATTTAACGCCGGCATTGGTGTTGCGGTTCTGGACTTCGAGCGTGACGCCCGGCGTCGCCTTCTCGAACGCCTTCTTGAACGGGTCCGTCACGTCCTTCGAGAAGGAGGTGACGACGGTCACCTTGCCGGCCGGCGCCTGCGCCAGCGCCGTTCCGGCTAGGAGGGCGAGGCCGAGTCCCGCCAGCGTTCCGATCATCCGTTTCATCCGTCTATCCTCCCTGTTTTATCGTTGGCGTTTCATAGCGCTTTGACGGCGAAGACGCCGCGATCGGCAAGTCTCACCCCGACCGTCTCGCCGATCCCCCGCAAACTGTCAGCTTCGGGGGCGATCGCAAACAGGCGGCCGACCGGTGTGTCGAGATTGTACTCGGCATGCGCGCCCATATAGTTCGCGGTGGCGACCGTCGCCGCGAGCGTTCCCGTCTCGGCTGCGGCGACCAGACGGATCGCCTCCGGACGGATCACGACATCGACCTCGCCATCCGCCAGCCCCCGATGCGACAGTGGGACCGAGAGCCCGCCGAGATGGACCGTTCCGGTCTCCGCGCTTGTCGTTTGCAGCCGCCCCTTCACATGGTTGGCTTCGCCCATGAAGGTGGCGACGAAGACATTGTCGGGCGCTTCGTAAAGCTCCCGCGGCGTGCCGGCCTGCGCAATGGCGGCGTTGCGCATCACGACGATCAGGTCGGAGACGGCCAGCGCCTCGCTCTGGTCGTGCGTGACATAGACGACGGTGACGCCGAGCCGCTGCTGCAGCATGCGGATTTCCTCGCGCATGGAGCGGCGCAGGCGGGCGTCGAGGTTGGAGAGCGGCTCGTCGAACAGCAGCACGTCGGGCTCCAGCACGAGCGCCCGCGCCACGGCGACCCTTTGCTGCTGGCCGCCCGACAACTCGGAGGGAAGCCTGTCGCCGAAGCCGCCGAGCCCGACGATCGCCAGCGTCGCCTCGGCCTTCTCATTGGCAACGGCCTTTCCGGCGCCCCCCGAGATCAGGCCATAGGCGACGTTGTCGCGCACGTTCATATGCGGGAACAGCGCATAGGACTGGAACACCATCGAGACGTTGCGTTCGCCCGCGGAAAGATCGGTCACGTCCTTGCCGCCGATCGTCAGCCGGCCCTCGCTGACGCGTTCCAGCCCCGCGATCATGCGCAGCAGCGTGGTCTTGCCGCAGCCCGAGGGCCCGAGCAGCGTCACCAGCGCGCCTGCCGGTATGATGAGGTCCAGCGGCTTCACCGCAGTCACCGGGCCGTAGCGCTTGGCGACGCCCTTCAGGACCACTTCGGCGGCCTGGCGCTTCGTGGCGGTCATGGGCTTGCTCCGGCGACAAGGGCGGGCGCGGCGGCCGGCGCGGCCTGACGGCGGCCGATCCGCCGCTCGCCGACGGCGAGCTGGATCGCGCCGATGGCGAGCATCATCAGTACGATCAGCGCCGTGGAGTAGGCGATGGCGAGACCATAGTCGCCGTTGATGGCGCGATTGATGATGAACACCGTCGCCATCTCGTGTTCGGCCGAAACGAGGAAGATGACGGCGCTCACCGTCGTCATCGCGCGGACGAAGGTATAGATCAGGGCCGTCACGATCGCGGGCTTGATCAGCGGCAGCACGACCCGCGACAGCGTCCGCCAGGTCGTGGCGCGCAATGTCGTCGAGGCCTCGTCCAGGCTCTTGTCGAGCTGGGACAGCGCCGCCATGCCCGAGCGGACCCCGACCGGCAGGTTGCGGAAGACGAAGCAGATCACCAGAATCGTCGCCGTGCCGGTCAGCTCCAGCGGCGGCACGTTATAGGTCAGGATGTAGGCGACGCCGATCACGGTTCCCGGCACGCAGAAGGTCAGCATCAGCGCGAATTCGAGCGTTGTCCGCCCGGCGAAGCGCTGGCGCGAGAACAGCCAGGCCGCCAGGAGGCCGAGACCGGCGGTGATCGGCGCGGCGATGGCGGCGAGCTTGATCGTGGTGAAGAGCGAAGCCCATGCCGCCCCGGTCCAGATCAATCCCGACGGCCCGCTCTCGATGGCGAAGGCGCGCGCGAAATGGGACAGGGTCGGCGTCCAGTCCCGCCCCCAGACGCGCACGAAGCCGCCGGCCAGCGCCAGCGTATAGACCGTCACGGTGAGCGCGGCCCACGGCACCGCCACCGCGATCGCCGCGCGTCTAACGGCTGCGGGAAGCGGCTGCGGCAGGCCGGCATCGCCCTTTCCCGACATCGAGACATAGGACCGCCGTCCGACGACGCGCCGCTGCAGGAAGAAGGCTGCAAGCGCGAGGGCGAGCAGGATCAGCGCCAGGGTTGCGGCGCGGCCGAATTCCGCCTGGGCTCCGACGACGGCGAAGAAAATCTCGGTCGAAAGCACGCCGAACGACCCGCCGAGCACGATCGGATTGCCGAAATCGGCGAGGCTCTCGATGAAGCAGACCAGGAATGCGTTCGCGAGGCCAGGCAGCATCAGCGGCAGCGTCACGGTCCGGAAGGTGCGGTTCGGCGACGCCCGCAATGTCTGCGAGGCCTCCTCCATGGTCGGCGAGACGCCTTCGACGACGCCGATGAGCACGAGGAAGGCGGTCGGCGTGAAGCTGAAGGTCTGCGCCAGCCAGACGCCGTTGGCGCCATAGATCCAGCGGCCGAGATTGAGTCCGAAGCTCGATTCGGCGATCTGGTTGACGATGCCGGAGCGGCCGAAGATCAGGATCAGACCCAGCCCCACGACGAAGGAGGGCGTGATGATCGGCAGCACGGTCAGCAGGCGCAGGCTGCGCTTGTAGGGAAAGCGCGTGCGCGTCACGATCAGCGCGAAGGCGAGGCCGAGCACGGTGCAGGAGGTCGCGGTGGCCAGCGCCAGCGCCAGCGTGTTCCAGGCGACGCCGCATGCCCCGCCTCCCCTCAGGCAGGCGATCCCCCAGATTTTCGCGCCGGCTAAGCGATCCCAGAACGCGCCCGCAATCGAAACGTCGGCCGGAGCGGCGAAGGCCTGGCTGAGCAGCACGGCCACGGGCCACAGCGTGAACAGCGCGATGCAGGCGGCGATCAGTCCGACCGCACCGGCGACGAAGCGGTCTCCGCCGAAGCGCCCTTTCAGCGCAAGCCCCTCGGTCGTGAGGAAGAGCAGCCCGATCCCGGCGAGCGCGCCACCCGCGCCGATGCCGAACTGACGATCGCCCATCTCGCCGAACAGGGCTGTCAGCGACGGCATGGTCCAGCCGCGCAGGCCGATCGTCCAGGCCTGCAGCACGACGAGGGCGAGCCCCGCGCCGGCGAGACCGGCCAGTTGCGCGCCCCGGGCCGGGCGGGAGCCCGCACCGAACGCTGCCGGCGCGGCCAGGGCCAGCGCCAGTAGCGGGGGCCAAAACCACCAGCGGCCGTAGCGCAGAGCCTGGGCGAACGCTGAAGCCGCTTCCGGATCGCCCGACGCGACGGCAAGCAGGCTCGCAGGGCCGAGCCCGTCCTGCTGCATGTGCCAGGGCAACAGGACGAAGCCGATCGCTGCGAGGCTCCACCACAGGGCCGCGGGGGCGAGACGGGTCATGGCGACGCCGGTCGTCGGGTGTCGCGGGCGTCAGCGCGGCAGACTTCCGACCTCGCGGTCCCAGCGGTCGAGCAGCCGCTTGCGCTCGGAGGCCTGGCCGTATTTCACGAAGTCGTAGTTCACGAGCTTCATCTTGGTGAGGTCGGGCGCGCCGGGCGGCAGCGGTGCAGATTTGTTGGAGGGCATCTGCAACTGCTTGGCGACCTCGAAGCCGATCCGCTGTGCCTCGAGCGTCAGCGCCCAGTCGTAGAATTTCCGCGCATTGGCGAGATTGCGCGAGCCCTTGATGATCGAGACCGAGCCGATTTCGTAGCCGGTGCCCTCGCAGGGCGTCGCATAGGCGACCGGGAAGCCAGCATTGGTCTCCGTCACGGCGTCATGCACGAAGGACAGCGACACCCCGGTCTCGCCGCGCGCCACGGCCTTGATCGGCCCCGTCCCCGACCTCGCATAGGCGTTCACATTCGGATGGAGCTGCTTGAGGTAGTCGAAGGCCTTGTCCTCGCCGAGAAGCTGCACGAGCGTGGCGATGATGACATAGGCCGTGCCGGATGAGTTGGGATTGGCGACCTGGATTTCGCCCTTGTACTCGGCTTTGAGCAGGTCGGCCCAGCAAGCCGGCGCGGCCAGCTTCTTCTTGGCGAGAAGTTCGGTGTTGTAGCCGAAGCCGACAGCGCCCGAATACACGCCCACCGAGCGCTTCTTCGAGGCTTCGTACTGCTTCAGCGCCCAGTCCTGCAGCTCTTTCAGGCGCGGCGATTCGTAGACGTCGCTGAGCCCTTCCTCGGCCATGATCAGGTGGGGATCGCCGGTGCCGCCGAACCAGACGTCGCCGCGCGGATTCTGCGCCTCGGCGCGGATCTGCGCCAGGGTCTCGCCGGAGCCCTTCTGGGTGACGTTCACCTTCGTGCCGGTCGATTTCTCGAAGGCGTTCGCAGCCGCCTGGCACCATTCGACCTGGACGGAGCAATACACATTGACGGCACCCTGAGCCTGGGCGGCCGTTGCGGCGGCGGCGAGCGCGACGCCACCGATGACGGCTGAGATGCTGATCCTCCAAGACATGTCGGTCTCCCTGCTTTTGTTGTTGTCGTTCGGCGTCAGATGAGGCGGCGTCAGATGATGCGGCTACGGATGAAGGATGTGACGAACTCGGTCGCGATCACCACGGCGAAGATCACCGCGAGGATGAGCCCGACCTGATCCCAATAGAGATTGTTCAATGCGGCATCGAGCGCGACCCCGATGCCCCCGGCGCCGACGAGTCCCAGCACCGCCGATTCGCGGATGTTGATGTCCCAGCGCAGCAGGGCGACAGACCAGAAGGCCGGCTCGACCTGCGGCCAGTAGCCTTTGGTGAGCACCATCGCGCGCGGCGCGCCCGCCGCGACCAGCGCCTCGATCGGGCCTTTCTGCGCCTCCTCCAGCGCCTCGCCGAAGATCTTGCCGACGAAGCCGATGGAACGGAAGGCGATCGCAAGCGTGCCGGCGATCGCGCCCGGCCCGAAGATGGCGACGAACAGCAGCGCCCAGATCAGCGAATTGACCGAACGCGACGATACGAACACGAACTGCGCGAACCAGTTCAGCAGGGGCGAGCGGGTGAAGTTCCGCGCCGCCAGGAAAGCGAACGGCAGAGCCATCGCGATCGAGAGGATCGTGCCGAGCGTTGCGATGTGGAAGGTCTCGATCAGCGCCGCATGGATCGCCTTGGGGTAGAAGGCCCAGTCGAACGGCCACATCCTGACGAACAGGTCCGCCGTCTGTTCGGGCGCGTCGTAAAGGAACTCCGGGATGATCTCGATCGACCGCAGCGACCAGACGAGCGCCACCGCAGTAACGATGTAGACGATTCCGCGCGCGGCGCGCTCCGTCGGCGTGAAGCGCTCCCAGCGCGGCGTGCCGATGGAGCCGGCTGCGGCGGTCATTGGAAGATCCTGCGCAGACGGCCGGCGACGAGTTCCATGGCCATGATGATGGCGATGATCGCGAGCAGGATGGTCAGCACGAAATCGTAGTCGAAGCGCTGATAGGCCGTGAAAAGCGTCGCCCCGATGCCTCCGCCGCCGACGAGACCCACCATGGTGGAGTTCCGCAGGTTGGAGTCGAGCTGATAAGTCGCAAAGCCGATGAAGCGCGCCATTACCTGCGGAAAAACGCCCATCGCCAGCACGCCGAAGAACGAGGCGCCCGTCGCGCGCACCGCCTCGACCTGCTTCATCGACATCTCCTCGACGGCGTCGGCAAAGAGCTTCGAGATGAAACCCATGGTGCTGACGATCAGCGCCAGGATGCCGGCGAGCGCACCGAAGCCGACCGCCTTGACGAACAGGATCGCGACGATGACGCTGTGGAAGGAGCGCAGCACCGCGATCAGCCCGCGCGCGCTCCAGGACAGCCAGCCGGGCGTCAGATTGCGCGCCGCCATCAGACCGAGCGGCAATGAGAGCAGGACGCCGAAGAAGGTCGACAGGATCGCGATCTGGATGCTCTCCAGCATTCCCGTGCTCAGAAGCGCGAGTTTGTCGGCCGCCAGGTTCGGCGGAAACATCCGGTCGAAGAAACGCGCTCCGTTCTCGATCCCCTGCACGAAGCGGGCGAGGGTGACGTCGAGCAGCGAGGCGGCGTAGATCGTGTAGAGGCACAGCCCCACCCAGGCGAGGCGCGCCGACCATTGCGCGGGGAAGGCTCTCGTCCGGAGGGGTGCGGCGGAGGCTGCGACGACGCTCATGCGAGGCCCCCCTCGCCGCCGTAAATCTCCCGCAGATGGTCGTCGCGCAAGGCGTCGGGCGGGCCGTCGAAGACGACCGCGCCGCGCGACATGCCGATGATGCGCTGCGCGAAGCGCTTCGCCAGTTCGACATTATGGATGTTGATGATGACGGGCACGGCCTGGTCCGAGGAGACCTTGGCCAGCAGCTCCATGATCTCGACCGACGTCTTGGGGTCGAGCGACGAGGTCGGCTCGTCGGCCAGCACGAGCGCGGGGCTCTGCATCACGGCGCGCGCGATGCCGACCCGCTGGCGCTGGCCGCCCGAGAGCTGGTCGGCGCGACGCGTCGCGAAGTCCTGGCCGAGACCGACGGCGTCGAGCAGCTCGAAGGCCCGCGCGATGTCGGCGTCGGGGAAGCGCCGCATGAAGGCGCGCCAGGCCGGCACGTAGCCGAGCCTGCCGCAGAGCAGGTTCTCGATCACCGAAAGGCGCTCGACCAGATTGTACTCCTGGAAGACCATGCCGATGCGCCGGCGCGCCGCCCGGAGCTGGGCGCCGCGCAGGCTCGCCAGATCCTGTCCGCCGAACCAGATTTCGCCGGCGGTCGGGTCGACGAGCCGGTTGATGCAGCGGATCAGGGTCGATTTGCCCGTCCCGGACGGCCCGATGATCGCGGTCAGCCCGCGCCCTTCGATCGTCAGCGAGATGTCCTTGAGCACGGGCTGGCCCGCGCGGTACTCCTTGCGCAGACCCTTGATGAGGAGCGAGCCGGGCAGCGCGCCCGCCTCGCTCGGCGTCGGGTGGGGATGGCTCGTCATCGCTTCACCCTGCGCTGCGGCGCGGATCAGGGCTTCGCCGGGGCCGGAGCCGGCTGCGCCTTTTTGGCGGCGGCGTCGGCTTCCCGCTTCGTTTCGGCATCGTAGGCGGCCTTGTTGTAGGGCGTGCCCGACTTCTCGGCCACGTCGCGCACCACCGCCCAGTTGTCCTTGTAGGTGATCGGCAGGAAGCGGTCGTCGCCGTTGAACTCCTTCGTCATCTCCGGCGTGAAGCGGAAGGAGAAGAAGCATTCGCGCAGCTTGGCCGCGAGTTCGGGCTTGAGGTCGTGAGCATGCGCAAACGACGAGGTCGGGAAGACCGGGCTCTTGAAGATGGTGCGGAACTCTTCGCCCTTCACCGTGCCGCGCGTGACCATCCGGTCGAAGACGTCGGAGGCCACCGCGCCGGCGTCATAGTCGCCGGAGGCGACGCCGAGAATCGACTTGTCGTGCCCCCCCGACATCAGCGGCTTGTAGTCGGTGTCCGTCGTGAGGCCTTCGGCGGGGAAGAGAACGCGCGGGGCGAGATTGCCGGAGTTGGATGACGGCGAGGTATGGGCGACCTTCTTGCCCTTCAGATCGGCCAGCGTCTTGAACGGACTCGAAGCCTTGACGACGGCGATGAGATGGTAGCCGCGCACCTCGTTTCCGACGCCCTTGGCCGCGAAGGGCACGGCCCCGGCCAGGTTGACGGCAAATCCCGTGGGCCCAGTCGAGAAACCGGCGAAATGCAGCCGGCCCGAGCGCATGGCCTCGATCTCGGCGGAGTTCGACTGGACGGGATAATAGACGATGCGTTTGCCGGTGCAGGCCTGCAGATGGTCCGTGAACGGCTTGAAGATGTTGGCGTAGACGGCCGGGTCCTCGACCGGCGTGTAGGCCCAGACGAGCGAGGACGGGTCGCGCCAGCGCTTGGGATCCTTGGGCGCATCGGCGACGAGATCCTTGTCGTCGTCGCAGTAGTTCGTGTCGAGCTGCCCGCGGTTGGAGCAGGCATCCTGCGCCAAGGCGACGGGCGACGAGGCGACGGCGAGCACGAGGCCCGCAGCCGCGGCAAGCGACTTGGTGTTCAGCATGGTTTCCTCCGAATGGGGGGGCCTTGACGGACGGCCCCTCTCGCTTGCGGGATGACGCTAGCGGCTGGACCTGTCATGAACCTGTCATAATGATGGTGAGCCCATGCATTTGCTGGTGATCGAAGATACGCCCGATCTGGGCGAAGCCATGCAGACTGTCCTGACGCGTGCGGGACATGCGGTCGACTGGGTGCTCAACGGCGAGGACGCGGCCGACATCCTGGCGACCACCTCCGTCGACCTGATCGTGCTCGACATCATGCTGCCGGGGCGGAGCGGCTTCGCCATCCTGTCGGAGCTGCGCCGCCGGCGCGACCGCACGCCCGTGCTCGTCGTGACCGCCCGCTCCGAGATCGACGACAAGATCGGCCTGCTCGATCTCGGAGCCGACGACTATCTGGTCAAGCCGTTCGACCTGCGCGAACTCGAGGCGCGGGTCCGGGTCCTGCTGCGGCGGCCGCTGGGCATCGGCGCGAGCGTGATCCGGCACGGCAATCTCGTTTTCGACGCCGCCAGCCGCCAGGTCAGCGTCGACGGTGCGCCGATCGAACTGGGACGCCGCGAGTTCCGGCTGCTCGAGGTGCTGATCGGCCGCATCGGCGCGCTGGTCACCAAGCAGCGCCTGATCGACCATCTGTTCGGCGCCGACGAGGAAGCGTCTCCCAACGCGATCGAACTCTACGTGTCGCGCCTGCGCAAGAAACTGGGGCCTGCCGCCTCCGTCGAGATCGCGACCGCCCGCGGCGAGGGCTATGTCGCAAGGCTCAGGCCGCCCGGATGACCAGCAGGCCCTATTCTATCCGCAGACGCATCCTGCTCGGCGCCGTTCTGCTGCTCGGCGCGCTTTCGGCCGGCATCGCACTGCTCGCCCAGCAGTTTTCCCAACGCGCCGCCGACGAGGCGTTCGACCGCGTGCTTGCGGCGGCCCTGCTCTCGATCGCGGATGCGGTGCAGATCGACGAGGGCTCGGTCACCGTCGACGTACCCTATGCGGCCATGGCGATCCTCAGCACCTCGCGTCTGACGCGGGTGTTCTACCGCGTCACCGGGCCCAACGGCGCGCTTCTGACGGGATATCCGGACCTCGGCTTCGAGCAGCCGGCCGCATCCGGCGCGGAGCCGGCCTTTTCGACCGTCGTCTACCGTGGAGCGCCGGTGCGGCTGGCGATGGCGGGGCGCTATGTCGCGACGGCCGGCATCGAAGGCTATGCGACGATCATGGTCGGGGAGACGCTCGAGGCGCGCGCCCTGCTCGCCGGGGAAATCCTCCGCAACACCGTCCTCGGCAGCCTGGGGCTGAGCGCGCTGGCCATCATCCTGGTCATGGCCGGGCTGTCGCGCGCCTTCACCCCGTTCCGTGCGCTGGAAAGCGAGTTGAGCAGGCGCGCACCCACCGATCTGTCCCGCATCAGGACGCGACTGCCTCGTGAGGTCAGCCCTCTCCTTGGCGCGCTGGACGGCTTCATGGACCGGCTCTCGACGACGCTGGAACGCCTGCGCGGCCTCGCAGCGGACGCCGCCCACCAGATCCGCACGCCGCTCGCCTCGCTGAGGGCCCAGTGCGAGCTCGCGCTCGGCGCAACCGACCCGCGCGAGATGCGCGACAGGCTTCTGCGCGTCCACGCCAATGCCGTCGCGGCGACGCAGATCGTCAATCAGGTGCTCGCCGACGCCACGATCGCGCATCGTCTCGAGACGCGGACGCGCAGCGTCGTCGACCTGATCGACATCGCCGAGGATCTCAGACTGCGGTTGGACGACAGCGAACTCGCCCGGCTCCAGGTCCGCACCGACGGTTTGGACGAAACCTCGGAGGCCATCGTGTTCGGCGAGCCTTTCGCCCTGCGCGAGATGCTGCAGAACCTTGTCGTCAACGCGCTGAACTACAGCGACGGCGGCGTCGAACTCTTCATCGCTGCGACGAAGGACACGGTGAGCATCGCAGTGGGCGATCGTGGCCCCGGCATTCGCGACAGCGAAAAGGCCCTGATGCTGGAGCGCTTCCAGCGCGGCGACGGCGCAGGAGCCAAGGTCGGCTCGGGACTTGGACTGAGCATCGCCAAAGCCGCCGCCGAGGCGAGCGGGGGCGAACTCAGCCTCCTAGACAGGCCTGGCGGCGGGCTCCTCGCGCGCATCGACTGGCCTGCGGCCAAAGCGCCGCCGGCCTCGCGACCCGCCCGCACGGGCGCTGTTCTGGGGTTGCTGGCTCTTCTCTTCTGGCTGGGCCCATCCCCGCCCGCTTATGCCACGAAGGAGACCTGGCCTGCGCCCGACAAAGCCGAACGGACGCTGCGGATCGCCACGGATGGCGAGGTCGATCTGCTGCGCCGGCTCGCCTTGCTGTATCAGCAGCGCCATCCCCATGTGGAGATCGAGATCGAGCGCCTGAGTTCGGGCCTGCTCGCCCAGGCGGTCGTCACCTCGCCCGCCTCGGGCGCAGGCCCCGACATCGTCCTGAGTGGCGCGGTCGACCGGCAGGTCAGGCTCGTCAACGACGGCTACGCGGCGCGCCACCGCTCGGCCGAGACCGCGCGCCTGCCCGACTGGGCGCACTGGCGTCAGGAGGTGTTCGCCCTGACCTTCGAGCCCGTCGTCTTCGTCGTCGATCCCCGCGCCTTCGAAGGCGACATCCCGCGCACGCGACTGCAGTTGGCGCAGTTGATCGAGAGCGAGCCCGAGCGGTTCCGCAAAAGGCTCGTGACGTATCATGTCGGCCTGAACGGGATGGGCTACGTCTTCTCGACCTTCGATTCCCTGATGACGCCGGTCTTCTGGCGTCTAGCCAGAGCCATGGGGGAGGCCGAAGTGCAGCTAGCGAGCGAGCCGGTCGAAATCCTCAGCGCTTTACAGCGTGGCGAGGCCAGCATCGCCTACAACGTCGCCGCCTCGTCATCCGTCGTCGTCGCAGCCCAGGAGCGCGGGCTGCTGCTGATCGATCCGGAGGATTATCGCCTCGTCGTGATGCGGACCGCCCTGATACCGCGGACGAGCCGTTTCGCCGAGGGCGCGCGCGCCTTCCTCGACCTTGCGCTATCGGACGAGGGTCAGCTCGCCATCGGCGCAACAGCCATCCGTCAGCACGCCGATGCGAGTCCACGCCCGTCCTCGGGCAAGACGGAGCGCATCGTGCCGCTGGCGCCGGCATCCCTGATATTTCAGGATGAACGGAAGAGGAACCGGTTCCTCGATACCTGGATCCAGATGATGATCAAGAACCTTTGATCCCGAGGTCATCGGCTCCGCCGGATGCGCGCCGATTCAGGCATTCGTTGGCGCCGTTTCATTTCATTTGCGGATGGCGCCATTGATGGCGCCCTTTGATCGTCGTCATCTGATTGAGGTCGAGGGTCAGGCGAGGCGGAAGTCATCCGCCGCGAAGCTGGTCAGTTGCACACCCCTGAGGGTGAGCGTGGTCTCCGCATCGAGGCTAAACACGGTGTCGGCTCCGACCTGGCTGGCGGCGTCGATCGCCTCGTCGAACCCGGCGAAAAAGTCGATAGAGAACTCCAGCACGTCGGAGCTTGCACCCGTTGTCCTGAAATCGGTGATCGTGTCGCGGCCGAAGCCCGCGGCGAAGACGAAGACGTTCTGGCCCGAGCCGCCGATCAGCCTGTCGTCGCCGGCGCCGCCCTCGATCCGGTCGTCGCCAGAGCCGCCGTCGACCTGGTCATCGCCTATCCCGCCCAGGAGCCTGTCATTGCCGGCGCCGCCCTTGAGCATGTCGTTGCCGGCGCCACCGTCGAGGGCGTCGTCGCCATTGCCGCCCGTGAGGGCGTCGTCGCCGAGACCCGCCAGGATCATGTCGTCGCCCGACGTCCCGACAAGCACGTCGTCGCCAGAAGTAGCGAGAATCGGATCGCCGGGGGGCAGGACGCTCTCGCTCGACAGATCGTAGACGAGGACGTCGTCGAAGGAGACCCCGGCGCTGTCCCAGGAGAACAGGCCGATCGCGCCCTTGCTCTGGGCGCGGTCCTCGATGGCCTAGGCGAAGAGCGCAAGCCGGTCGACATAGGCCTGGATTTTGCTGTTCGCGACCTCGACCCGAAGGTTCAGCGCCTCATCCGGCGTGTACTTGGCCGGGTACTGGTTGAGGTAGCGCTCGACGCCATCCTTGACCTGGATGAGCTGGAACAGACTGCCCGCCCCGTTGCCCGGGCTACGGTCGTAGTCGCCATTCGCGTCGAGCTCGAGCTTATGATAGTTGTTCGCGTCCTGACAATAGAACAGCAGGCCGAGCGCGCCGTTGTCGGGCGATTTGATCGTCGCTTCGAGCGCGTAATCGGTCCAGTCCTTGGCCGCCGCACCATTGTAGAGCGCGCAGGTCCCTTTGCGCAGCACGTTGACGCCGTCGCCGAGCGGGCTCCAGCCGGTCTTCCAGGGGTCGGAATTGGACGCGCCGCTCCAGGTCAACTGCCGGCTGGTCAGGTTCGACAGTTGCACCAGCGCGCCGTCCCGCAGCTCCCATTGCGACGATGTGCCGTCCGGACCGCCGCCTCCGGATTCGCCCTCGTCGACGATGGTCCAGGCCGAGATGTCGCCGCCGCCGAAGTCTTCCGAGAGAAGCACGCGCGCGGCGAAGACCGCATCGACGACGACCATGTCGGTCGCGGTCTCGCCGTTCGCGTCGGTGACCGTGAGCGTCAGCGACTGTTTCACCGCATCGAGCGTGACCGGCGCGGTCTGTCCCCGCGCCACGACCGCGCCCTCGGCGTCGGTCCAGACATAGCTGACGATGTCGGACAGGCCATAGCTCGCGCCGTCCGGCCAGGTGCGCCAGCTCGAGGCCATCTCCGGCGTGGTCCTGTTCGAGCGCGGCCCGCGCGGCGCGACCCTGACGCCCGATGGCGAGGCGCTGTACGAGGTGACGTCCCGGCTGGTCTCGGCCTTGTCCGAGGCAGGCCAGATGCTCAAGAGTCCGACGGTGGAAGGCGGCCGCCTGCGGCTGGCCTCCGACGGCACCGTGCATTCGCTCCCGATCCTCGACGCGCTGCGCCGCCGCCGGTCGAAGCTCGTCTTCTCGATCCAGTTGCACAATTCCGACAATGTCATCGAACAGGTCGCGCAGTATCGCGCCGATGTCGGCATCACCGCCCAGTTGCCCAAGGACAGCCGTTTCCATGTCCAGCCGCTGACGACCATGGCGGTCGGCGTTTTCATGCCGGCCGACCATCCCTGGACGGAGCGGCAGGCGCTCAACGTGCGGGATTCGCAGGACGTGCCCTTCGTGCTGAGGGAGCGAGGCTCGCGCACGCGCGAGGTGTTCGAGCAGGCTCTGGCCGAGCATGGCGTGACGCTCGGCGAGGTGATGGAGGTTTCGACCCGCGATGGTGTGCGAGAAACGGTCGCGGCCGGGTTCGGCATGGGCGTCGTTGCCGATCTCGAATTCGGCTTCGACCCGCGGCTGCGCTTTCTGCCTCTGGCGGACGCGCATGCGGCGATCGACGAATATGTTGTCTGCCTCGACGAGAGACGCCGCATGCCGATGATCGCCGACTTTTTTCGCTGCGCGCACGAGGCCTACGAGTCGCGGCAGACGCAGCGAGTCGAGTCGACAGGGCTTAATGGTGGCGGAAACTGCGCGCCAGCTGGTCCTCGATCGGCTTGATCAGATAAGCGAGCGCGGTGCGCTCGCCGGTCTTGATGAAGGCTTCGACCGGCATTCCCGGCACGAGAGCTTTTCCCGCCAGACGCTTGATTTCCGAAAGGCCCAACGTTGCGCGCACTGTGTAGTAGGAGGCGCCCGTCTGCTGATCCGTGCTCGCATCGGCCGAGACGCGGCTGAGTTGGCCTTGCAGATCGGGCGTCGTGGCGGCGTCGAACGCGGGAAACCGCAGCACCACCGACTGGCCGATCCGCAGGCGATCGATCATGGTCGGCTCGACCCTGGCCTCGACGACAAGACCGTCGGTTTCCGGGACGATCAGCATGATCTGCTCGGCCGGTCCGATGACGCCGCCGATCGTATGCACGATCTGCTGGTGGACGACGCCATCCTGTGGAGCCTTCATGTCGATGCGGGCAAGCTGGTCCACGGCGGCGATGCGCCGCTCGGAAAGATCAGCGATCTTGCCGTCGACGTCGCGCAGCTCGGTTGCGACCTCGCGGCGCAGATCCTCATCGATCTGGATGATCTGAAGCTCGACCTCGGCGATCCGTCCCCTCACCCTTGCGGTGTCGGAGACCAGGCTGCCGCGTTCGCCGACGAGGCGCGAGGCCTCGCGCTGGAGCGCGGTCAGCCGCGACAGGGCGACGAGGCTTTGGTCGTAAAGCTTCTGGACGCCCTTCAGCTCCTGCTCGATCAGGATCGCCTGAGCGCGCCTTGCATCGATCTGCGCCGCCAGCCCCGTGATCTCCTCATGCGACTGGGCAATCCGCTCGCGCAGCTGGGAACGCTGGACATCGGCAGCGGCGCGGCGGGAGTGGAACAGCCGGATTTCGCCCTCGACGGCCTGCACGACCGCCGGATCGCCGGCGCGTGTGCGCAACTCCTCGGGAAGCTCCATCCGGGCCAGCCCGTCTCGCTCGGCCAGCAGACGAGCCCTGCGCGCCTGGAAGCGCCTCAGCTCGATCTCGATCAGCGCCAGGCTGGCCTTTGCATTGGTTTCGTCGAGGCGCACCAGCACGTCGCCGGCCTTGACCCGGTCGCCATCCTTGACGTGGATTTCGGCGACGACGCCGCCGGTGGGATGCTGGACGCGCCGGACATTGCTCTCGACCACGATCTTCCCGGGAGCGATCACCGCGCCCGACAGCGGCGCCGTCACCGCCCAGACGCCGACCGTGCCGAAGAGGACGGCGATCGTCGCGACGCCAAGCAGCGTCGCGCGACGGATGTCGCGGCGCGGATCGGGCCGGGGCGGCCCGGCCCGCCCGCTCGCCGCAAGGACGACGGCCTTGGCCTCGGCGCTGTTCTCGTTAACCGCGTGCATCGGCTGCCACCATGACCTTGGAAGACGAGGGAGCGGTCCCCGACGAGCCCGGCCGCGCGGCGAGGCTCTTGCGGAGAACCTCCTCCTTCGGGCCGAATGCCTGCACCTGCCCATCGGCGAGGATCAGCACCTGGTTGATGCTGGCCAGGGCAGACGGCCGGTGTGCGATCACGACAACGATCCCGCCGCGCGCGCGCACTCTTGCGATTGCGCCAGTCAGCGCGGCGTCGCCGTCGGCGTCGAGGCTGGCGTTGGGCTCGTCGAGGACGACGAGAAAGGGATCGCCGTAAAGAGCTCGCGCCAGCGCTATGCGCTGCCGCTGCCCGCCCGAAAGAACGCCGCCGGCCTCGCCGACGGGCGTATCGAAGCCCTTGGGCATGCCGACGATCAGATCGTAGGCTCCCGCCGCCCTCGCCGCGTCGCGCACGGCGTCCTCGGTCATCGCCGGGTCGAACCGGGCGATGTTTTCGGCGATCGTGCCTGCGAATAGCTGCACATCCTGCGGCATGTAGCCGATGATCGCGCCGCGCGTCTCCTCGGGCCACTGGTCGAGCGTCGCGCCGTCGAGGCGCAGGCTGCCACGCTGAACCGGCCAGGCGCCGACGAGTGCGCGCGCCAGGCTGGACTTGCCTGAGGCGGAGGGGCCGATAACGGCCAGGCCCTGTCCAGCCTCAAGCGTGAAGCCGACATCCTTGACCGTCGTCGTCTGGACGCCGGGCGGCGCGACAAAAATGTGATCGAGCGTCAGGCGCTGCGTCGGTCGGTCGGGCGCCACCCGTGGCTGCTCGTTTGCTAAGACAAGCGCCTGCTTCAGCCTGCCCCAGCCCTGCCGCGCACCGATGAAGGGACGCCAGCTCCCGATCGCCAGCTCGATTGGCGCCAAGGCGCGGCTGCTCAGCACCGATGCGGCGATCATCACGCCAGCGGACGCCTGATCATGCATCACAAGCCAGGCCCCGACGCCAAGCATGGCCGATTGCAGCATGAAGCGAATGGTCTTTGATATGCCTCCAAGACCGTTGGTCACATCGGCCGCGCCTATATTGGCGGCGACGTGACGGTCGTTGATGCGCTCGAACAGGCGCGTCACGCGGTTGCCCATGCCAAGCGCGGCCACAGCCTCGGCATTGCGCCGGACAGCCTCGATGAAGGCTGCCCGCTCGCCGCCCGATCTTGCGGCCTCCGCGCTTGGCCGACGCGACAGAAGCTCCGTCAACAATGCCAGGACGATGAGGATCGCCGCGCCGCCAACCAGGGTCCAGCCGAGAAGAGGATGCAGAACGAAGCAGAGCCCGCCATACAGCGGAATCCAGGGAAGGTCGAACAGTGTCGTCGGCCCCATCCCCGAGAGAAAGCTGCGGACGCTGTCCAGGTCGCGCGACAACTGGCTGCCGCCCTGGAGCCCGCGCAGTTGCGCGCCGAGGATCGCGCCGAGCACCGGTCCGCCGAGCTTGCGATCAAGCTCGACGCCGATGCGGCTGAGAATGCGCTGCCGCAGCCAGTCGAAGACGCCAAGCAGGATGAACAGCGCCGCCATAATGAGCGAGAGCGCCACAAGGGTGGGGATGCTACGCGACGGCAGCACGCGGTCATAGACCTGCAGCATGTAGATAGACCCCGTCAGCATCAGAACGTTGACCAGGGCCGAGAACAGCGCCACCGCGACGAAGGCCGACCTGCAGGAGGCGAGAGCCTCGCTTGCCGTATTCTGGGAGGTCTTCGGAAGCAAAGGACGATTTCCGTAAGCGTACTGACTGGGAACAGGGACCTGTCGGAGTGCCCGCGGAGCAGGGTCGCCGACGAGCTGCGAGACACATCCCATGGCGCTGCCGGGACTGCGTCATGTCGGCTGGGCACCGCAGCCCATATGCGGCGCAGATGACAGGCCCGTGAACTTGCCGCCGCGGCGTCCATCCAAAATGGCGATGCAGGGGCATCGGAACAAATTTCGGCGCCGGTAGCGCGATCGGGTCCAGATGCAAATCCCGCAAGAGGACGGCGCGCGCGGATAGCAGTCGGTCTATCGGGAAAATCCGAACCCTCCGGCGAATTGGCCGTCCGGCCGGCTGATTCCGACGAAGCCGTCCGAAATGCTCGACATCAACCTAAGAGCCCGATTGAAAAGGAGTTGAGCGATATCAGCAGGTTGTGATTCCCGTTTGGTGCTGAATCAAATGGGGTTTCC
>JAIETL010000033.1 GCA_019745195.1 Beijerinckiaceae bacterium | reverse complement strand
GTGGCCGCCTGACCAGCCCGGCCAAAGCCGGCATCGGGGTGGCTCCGCGAAGCTACACCACCATCAGGGACACGACCCTCGGCCACGCTGTAGGGTGATCCACCTCTCTTTCGCGCGACAACTTTCTGACCCTCCTCTAAGCTTACCGCAATTGATAAATTAGAGAGGCGCATCAATTCATTGATTACCTGTATTGGGGACGGTGTCTCAGCCTCTTTCGAGGCAGCGGCACTGTCACCGCTTCGGACGAAAGCGGCAATCTTGCGCTCTTGCATCGTGTCAGCGTCGATTAAATCAAAGATAGCCATATTCGCCCGACCGCCTGCATTCCACTCTCGCCAACGCGCCTCTGGTTGCGCATCCGCCGAACGCACGTTGCCCTCTAGATCCTGCCTATTCTTCGGCGTCATATCGAGAGTATTTGATTCGAACCACGTTTGTCGGTGGGCGGAAATGCGCCGAGCACGGCTTTGGTGCTGGTTTGCAAAGCGTGAAACCAAGCTAGACTTGCCCGCGCCGTTCGCCCCGACCAAATATAGCGTGTCGCCAGTGTTGAGGCCAAAATTGAGCGTTTGGCCGTCCGTCGTTGGCACTTGGAATTCAAACTGATTCGGCATGCCAGAATCATAAGACAATCCGGCGCGCTCTGCATCGTCAGCGTATCAAACTCAGATAACTTGGGCTGGTTCTCAATCTTTAAACTTGTATACAAGTAGGCGTGAATGAACGGCAAATTTTTTCCAACGACAAGATTGGACCGAACAACAACGATGGGGCCTGTCCCTTCAGTTGCAGCAATCACTATTTGCGCACCGCATTCCGGCGCTGCTTGTCCATGTCCTACACCATGCAAAAATTCGGCGTAGCAATATGGCTTGATTGTCCATGCCGCCATCACTACTTCCAGACAGCCACAGCTTACGCTGGACATAGCTTGGCCGGCTTCCGCCCCTCTTCGAGCGATTCTAGTCGCAATCGATCAAACAAAAAAGCCGGCCCTCTCGGGCCGGCTTCTTCGTCTCGCCCTGCGGCGATGATCAGTATTTGCGCACCACCGGGGCGGCCGGGATCGCTTCCGCCGGGTTGTCCCAGCGATAAGTCAGGCCGGCCGAGACGATGTGGATATAGGGCTTGGCCTCGGCCTGATAGAAGATCGGGCCCTGCTGCGGGTGGGCGCCACCATAGTTCACGGTCGCCTTCTTCACGTGGAGGAAGGAGTAGCCGAGATCGAGCTTGATCTTCTCGGTGACCTGGTAGCTGCCGCCGACGCCGAGCCAGAGGCGGTCATTGTCGGAGATGAAGACCGTGCGGTTGCGGTCGTTGACCGGCGACCACTCGTAGCCGACGCCGGCGCGCAGCGTCAGGTCGCGGTTGAGGCGGTACTCGACGCCGGCCGAGACGAAGTGGCTGTCGTCATACTGGAAGTTGAGGCTGGTGAAGGCCGCGCCGGTCAGCTTGTTGACGATCGGGATGTTGCGGAAGCGGCTCCAGTTCGTCCACTCGTAGCCGAGATGGACCTGCCACTGGTCGCTGATCTGGTGCGACACACCGACGACGATCGAATCGGGCAGGTTCAGATTGGCCTTGATCGGGAAGGTGAGCGGGCCACCTGTGTTGAAGGTGCCGTCCAGCGTCTGGCGGATCGAGGAACGGTAGCCGACGCCGATGGTGGTGCCCTTCATCGGGGTCAGGGTGACACCGAGGCGGTAGCCGAAATCGATCGAATCGCCGTCGAGGATGGCGCTCGTCGCGGCGGGGCCGACGCCCGTCGCCTGCTTCAGGTTGGTCTTGATGAACTGGCCCTGCACGGCAGCGCCGACGGCGAGCCAGTCATTGACCTGATAGCCGATGGTCGGGGCGATGTTGATGGTGCGGACCTTGGCCGAGCGGCCATAGGTCTGGCCGGCATGGTAGTTGTCCGTCTTCGAGCGCAGGCCGAAGGGCGCGGTCGAGGTCACGCCGATCCAGAGCCGGTCGGTGAGCTGCCAGGCCGAGAAGGAGGCCGGAACGAACGCGCCGTCTCCGCCGAGATTGCCGGTGCCGGCCGGGCTGCCGCCGAGCGCGGTGGTCGGCGGGCCGACGGGCGACCCCAGACGCGTCGTCGAGGTCGGCGTATAGTCGCCGTTCGGTGCGATATAGGTGGCGTTCCAGTTGCTGTTGCGCCCCGGGAACATGGTGATGGTGGCCGGGTTCCAGGCCATCGAGCCCAGACCGATGCCGCCGGACGCCGCGCCGGCATAGGCCATGCCGAGGCCCTCGGCGCTCTGGCCGGAACGGATGGCGAAGGAGCCGGCGAGCGCCGCGCCCGAGGCGGTCAGCGCCAGCACCGACACGGTGGCGGCTGCGATATAACGGAGGCGGCTCTGCATCATACCCATCCCTTGGAATGATCTTGTTCTGGTTGGTCTTGGCTATCGATCTTGCACCGGGGCCGCTTCGCCCCGCTTCGATGCACACCATGCCGCGAGCCCGCCAATGCCGCAATCCCGCCTCATACGCCGCAATTTCGCCATCAGCGGCCAGGCTGACGCATCGGAATGCCGGAAATCGGCAAAAAACCGGGTCAATTTCGCCGGCTTGCGACAGCGCCTGGGCGAAATAGATCGTTTACATAGGAACTATCGCGATTTTCGGTGCGTCTGATCGAAAACGGACCATGCCCGCCTCATCGTTAGGCAGTCGTCTTTCACCGGCCGCGTTGCATTCCGGCAACATCGCGACAACGGCTCCGATGCAGCCGCGCCATGCGCGCAAACAGGCTTGTCTTGACGCAGTGCCTCGGATCAGGATCGCGCCACTCAATCAGATCGTTTGAAAACGGGGGAAACGACGTGAAACTGCTACGTTATGGCGCATTCGGCCAGGAGAAGCCGGCGCTGCTCGACGCCGATGGCGTGTTGCGCGACATTTCGGGACTGGTTCCCGATCTTGCCGGCAAGGCGCTGACCTCGGCCTCGCTGGCGAAGATCAGGGCGGCAAAGCCCGACACGCTGCCCGCCGTACCGGGCTCGCCCCGAATCGGCGCCTGCGTCGGCGACGTGCGCAACTTCATCGCGGTCGGCCTCAACTTCGCCGACCATGCGGCCGAGACAGGAGCGGCGATCCCCGCCGAGCCGATCCTGTTCAACAAGGCGCCGAACTGCATCGTCGGCCCCAATGACGAGGTCATGATCCCGAAGAACTCGGTCAAGACCGACTGGGAGGTCGAGCTCGCAATCGTCATCGGCGATGGCGGCTCCTATATCGAGGAGAAGGACGCCATGGCCGCGATCGCCGGCTTCTGCGTCTGCAACGACGTCTCCGAGCGCGAATTCCAGACCGAGCGCGGCGGGCAATGGGCCAAGGGCAAGGGCTGCCCGACCTTCGGGCCGCTCGGCCCCTGGCTGGTGACGCCAGACGAGATCGCCGACATCCAGAATCTCGGCATGTGGCTCGATGTCGATGGCGAGCGCGTGCAGAACGGCTCGACCAAAACGATGATCTTCGGCGCGACCTATCTGGTCCACTATATCAGCCAGTTCATGCGGCTCGATCCGGGCGACGTCATCACAACCGGCACGCCGCCGGGCGTCGGCCTCGGCTTCAAGCCGCCGCGCTTCCTTAAAGGCGGCGAGGTCGTCACGCTCGGCATCGAGGGGCTCGGGACGCAGAAGCAGAACTTCCTGCCCTTCAAGGCCGCCTGATCAGGATCAGGCAATAAAAAAGGCCGTCATGACCGCTTGACCCGGTCGTGACGGCCTAAGGATTCGAAGCGGTGGAGCGGCATCACCTGCCAATGACGCGCCCGCGCTCAGCGAAGGATCGGAGTGACCGCCCCCCAGAACCGCAGCCTGATGGCCGCGACCGGCTGTGATATTTCACGGCTGCCGCTGCGACACACCTCCCATATGGGAGCACTGACGAACAGACGACGCCGTTTCGGTGAACCGCCGTTCATCCCGGCCGCGCCGCCCCGCGCAGCATGCCGACAAGGTCGGACTGGCGGCGCGAGCCGGTCTTGGCCAGCACCCGCTTGAGGGTCGTGCGCGCCGTGCCCTCGGTCACGCCCAACCGCCGCGAGGCGCTGCGGGGGTCGAGCCCCTCGGCGATCATCACCGCGAGCCTGGCCTCGGCCGGCGTCAGGTCGAACAGGCCCTCGATGATGTCGGCCCCGGGGGCGCGATGCGGCTGCACGGGCGTCGCGACCAGGATCGCGGCCGAATTCGCAAAGACATCGCGCGCCGTCCGGCTGACGGGGGACAGGTGGACGATGATCGGCGGCCGGCCCTCGCCTGCGGGGATCGGGATCGAACGCACGGCGGCATCGTGCCCCTCGCGCGCGAGCCCCGCCAGCGCGACGCCGAGAAGCTGGTCTGCCACGGCATCGACGATGGCGAGCCGCCCGAGCCTGTCCCGGAAGACGGCCGGCATCAGCGCCTCGATCAGGCCGTTGACGCTGACGATGCGCCCGTCCGCGCCCAGCACCGCGCCGGGAAGTCCCATCTGCGCCAGAGCCGTGGAAGCCGCACGCGCTCGCTCCATGTCGAGGCGGCGCGCCAGCAGGCCGGCGCGGGCAAAATGCGGCCGCAGACGGTTGAGCGCCGCGATCTCGCCTTCGCCCACGGTGCCTTCGGCGAAACCGCGCTCGCAATGGACGACGATCATCTCGCCGCTGGGCGCGGCGATCGCCGTGGCGACGCCCGAGCCGTAGCCGGACGGGATCAGCATCTCCTTATAGAGCGGCTCGGCAGCGATCTCGGCGTCGGTGAAGACGTCGCGATCGGTGATGAAGCCGACATGGCGCGCGCGCATCAGGCGCAGGGCGCGCTGGTTCACCGGAATGGGAAGCTGTTCGAGGATGCGCTCATAGGCCTGACCGAATTCAACCGATGACGCAGTCAGCCGCGCCTGGTCGTTCAGGATCGTACCGAACAGCGCCTCCTTGCAGCCGGCAAGCGCAGCCGTGATCCGGAGCACCTCGGGCCAGCCCTCGGGGACGATCGCGGCTTCGTAGATCCGGTCAATCAGACCGCTTTCGGGATCGTCGCCTGCGGGCAAGGCATCGCAACCTTCGGTAGAGCGGGGACGCGCATCAGTCGATTGAAACCGTTGCGGGTGCAAATGGTTGCAGAGGATGCAGCCCGCCGGTCGATCACGATGCCGTGAACGATCATTCCGGCAAGCCGAGCATCAGCCTGATGTTCTGCACCGCCGCGCCGGACGCGCCCTTGCCGAGATTGTCGAGCCGCGCCACCAGCACCGCCTGACCGAGCGTGTCGTCGCCGAAGACGCGCAGCTCCAGCAGGTTGGTGTCGTTGAGCGCCTCGGGTTCCAGCTTGCCGCCGCCGAGCGCGCCATCGACCACCGAGACATAGGTCGAGCCGGCATAGCGCTCCGCCAGCGCCGTCCGAAGGTCGGCGACCTTCGGCCTGCCGGGCAGCATGTCGAGATGCAGCGGGATCGAGACCAGCATGCCCTGCCGGAAGCTGCCGACCGACGGCACGAAGATCGGCCGCCGCGTCAGGCGCGCATATTCCTGCAGCTCCGGCAGGTGCTTATGCCTGAGGCCGAGGCCGTAAAGCTCGAAGGCCGGCGCGCTGCCCGCCTCGTGATCCTCGATCATGGACTTGCCGCCGCCGGAATAGCCCGAGACGGCGTTGATCGCGACGGGGTGATCCTGCGCCATCAGGCCGGCATCGACCAGCGGCCGCAACAGCGCGATCGCGCCCGTGGGGTAGCAGCCGGGATTGGCGACGCGGTTGGCGTTAGCGATCTTCTCGGCATGGCCGGGCGCGAGTTCGGCGAAGCCATAGACCCAGCCGGGCGCGATGCGGTGAGCCGTCGCGGCGTCGACGATCTTGGGGGCGTCGGCGCCGAGTTCGTCGGCGAGCGCGACCGATTCCTTCGCGGCGTCGTCGGGCAGGCAGAGCACGACGAGATCGACGCCTGACATCATCTCCTTGCGTGCGGCCGGGTCCTTGCGCTTGTCGGGATCGATGCTCCTGACGACCACCTCCGGCAGCGCCGCCAGCCGGTCGCGGATGCCGAGGCCCGTGGTGCCGGCCTCGCCGTCGATGAAGATGGATTTCAGGTTCTGGTTCATCTTTGCCCCCGATGGGATGCGACAGCGCAAATGCTTCGTCGGCTTCAGGCATAAAAAAACCGCGCTCCGGGCGCGGTCGCGGGCGTTCGGACTAACGGCCGAGCGTCATCGCGGTCGCGCAGGGGCGGCCGGGTTCGGGCGACGTCGGGAGAGGATAGTGGTCATGGCTTGGATATGAGGGAGCGCGGCGAGGCTGTCAATGACGGTGCATGACGAGTGGCAGTCCTCAGGCGAGTGAAGCGCGGGGAAGCCCTCTCCCGGAGGGAGAGGGGCAGGGGTGAGGGGTCGGCTCTTCTTCGCATGAAGCACGACCTCACCGCAGCCTCGGCTGGCGCAGCTTCTCGCTGGTCCAAGGTCCGTCACCTCACCCCTGCCCCTCTCCTTACAGGAGAGGGGTTTCCCGCGCCAAGTTTTCGGAGCGATAGCACCAATAGAACAATTACTTAAACCATCTCGTGGCGATATCGATTCAACCTCTTCCCATCCCGATTCAACCCGCCTTCCGCAACGCCAGAATCTGGATGTAGTGCTGCGCCAAGGCCGCGCCGGCGATCGCGGTGGCATCGGCATGATCGTAGGGCGGCGAGACCTCGACGATGTCCATGCCGCGGAAATCGAGATCGCGCAGCCCCCAGACCATGGCCAGCGCCTGAGCCGAACTCAGCCCGCCCGCGACCGGCGTGCCCGTGCCTGGCGCATGGCCGGGATCGATCGCGTCGATGTCGAAGGTCAGATAGGCTGGCCGCTGCCCCACCCGCTCGCGGATGCGGGCGACGACGCCCTCGACGCCCAGCGCCTGCGCCTCGTAGCCGTCGATGATCGCGATCCCGCAATCGCGCGGCGCGACGGTGCGGATGCCGATCTGGATCGAGCGCTCGACGTCGATCAGGTCCTCGCGCACCGCCTCCAGCACGAAGGCGCCATGGCTGATCGCGCCGACGCCGTCGTCCCAGGTGTCCTGATGCGCATCGAACTGGACGAGCGCGAGCTTGCCGTGGCGGGCGACATGGGCGCGCAGCAGCGGCAGGGTGATGAAATGGTCGCCGCCCAGCGTGACGAGATGCGCGCCGCTCGCGACGATTTTAGCCGCGCCCTCCTCGATGGCCCTGGCGCAACCCTGAAGATCGCCGCGCGGCAGCAGGCAGTCGCCATAATCGACCGCACTCAGGATCTCGAAAGGATCGACGCGCGACGGGTACTGCGCATCGCCGTCGAAAATCGCACTGACGCGGCGCATCGCCTGCGGGCCGAAGCGCGTGCCGGGCCGATTCGAGACCGCGAGATCGAAGGGCACGCCCCAGATCACGAGATCGCAGCCCGCGACATCCTTAGAATAGCGGCGGCGCATGAAGGAGAGCGCGCCGGCATAGGTCGGGTCATGGGCGGGGCCGCGCCTGTCGCCGGTGAAGGCGTGGTCGATCGTCGGGGTATCGGCGGGTTCGGTCATCGCATCGTCTCGAGATCAGCGCCGGCCCGCGAGCCAGACATAGAGGCACCAGGGCAGGATCAGCGCGAGGCCCGAAAGCACGAGGCGCAACGTCGTCCAGGCGACCGGGTTCTGCAGCGCACGGCCGTCGAGCTCCGGAACGCCATGGATCAGGCCGAGCGCAATCGCCGGCGTCAGGAAGATGATCAGCGCGTTGGCGATGCGCCGGGCGCGGCCGTGCCTCGCGCTGGAGAGCGCGAGCAGGGCCGGCACGGCGATCATGCCGAAGGCGATCAGGGTCAGCAGGACGCGCATGGGGGCTCGCGGGCGGCGGGTTGAGCGGGGGATTTAGCATGGCGCGGAGGCGGTGACAGTCGGGAATGGCGGCGATGGCAGCCGAATCTGTCGTTTCGGGCTGGCCGTCGTCGTCGAGACGCGGGGACCCCCTATCCCGGAGGGAGAGGGGCAGGGGTGAGGGGTCGGCCCATCAACCAGTTGCGCGGAACCTGTCCGCCCTTCGGTTCAGGCCAACCTCGAAACGCCCTTCACCTCACCCCTGCCCCTCTCCTTACAGGAGAGGGGTTCTTCCAGCGCTTTACCGTCCACCCGCAACCCTCAAAACCACCCCCGTCGTATAGGCCGACGCTTCGGAGAGCAGGAACAGCACCGCCTCGGCGATCTCGTCGGGCGTCGCGGCGCGCTGGAGCGGCACCGACGGCGCGAGGCGGGCGGCGCGGCCGGGCTCGCCGGTGGACAGTGCGTGGATGTCGGTCTCGGTGACGCCGGGCGAGACGGCGTTGACGCGGATGCCGGCCGGGGCGAGTTCCTTCGACAGGCCGATCGTCAGCGTATCGACCGCGCCCTTCGAGGCGGCGTACCAGACATATTCGCCCGGCGAGCCCAGCGTGGCGGCGGCCGAGGAGATGTTGACGATCGCCTTTGCCGGGGCCTCGGTGTTGGAGGTCAAAGCCCTCGCCGCCTCGCGCGCCACGAGGATCGCGCCCGTTACGTTAACGTCGATGCAGGCGCGGATGACCGCGGTGTCGGCATCGGCCAGCGGGCTCGCCTTGCCCGTAATGCCGGCGTTGTTGACGACGTGGCTGATCGGACCCAGCGCAGCTTTGGCCTCGGCGAAGAGACGGATGATGTCGGTGGCGCTCGCCATGTCGCCCTGGATCGCGACGGCTTTCGCGCCCGCCGCCTCGCAGTCCGCGACGACTTTGGCCGCAGCCGCAGCATTGCCCTGATAGTTCACCGCGACATCGTAGCCGCGCTGCGCCGCCATGATGCAGACAGCGGCGCCGATGCCGCGGCTGCCGCCGGTGACGATGAGGACGGGACGGGTCATGGGCGGCTCCTGCTGATCATTGAACGCCGTCTTTGCGAGCGAAGCGAAGCAATCCAGAGGTCGGCGCGAGCCGCTGGATTGCTTCGCTTCGCTCGCAAAGACGACACGGCATCCGATAGCAAAAGGGCGGCTCTTGCGAGCCGCCCTGATGCATACCGATGAAGCGTGGAACGATCAGCGCTTCGAGAACTGGAAGCTGCGGCGGGCCTTGGCCTTGCCGAACTTCTTGCGCTCGACGACGCGCGAATCGCGGGTCAGGAACCCGCCCTTCTTGAGCGGGCCGCGAAGCTCGGGCTCGAAGAAGGTCAGGGCCTTGGAGATGCCATGGCGGACCGCGCCGGCCTGGCCGGAGAGACCGCCGCCCTTGACCGTGACGACGACGTCGTACTGGGTCATGCGCTCGACGAGCTGCAGCGGCTGCTGCAGAACCATGCGCAGCACGGGACGGGCGAAATAGACCTCCTGGTCACGGGTGTTGACCGTGATCTTGCCGGAGCCCGGCTTGATCCAGACGCGGGCGATGGCGTTCTTGCGCTTGCCGGTGGCATAGGCGCGGCCCTGGGCGTCGACCTTCTTGACGTGGACGGGCGCGTCCGGCTGAGCCGCCTTGGCGGCGCCGCCGAGATCGGCGAGAGACTGGAGAACCTCGGCCATGATCAGACCCTCGCATTCTTGCGGTTGAGCGCGGCGACGTCGAGCGCCTCCGGCGACTGGGCGGCATGGGGATGCTCGGCGCCCTTGTAGACGCGCAGATTGCCGAGGATCTGGCGGAACAGAGGACCGCGCGGCAGCATGCGCTCGACGGCCTTCTCGACGATGCGCTCAGGGAAGCGGCCTTCCAGGATGAACTTGGCCGAGCGTTCCTTGATGCCGCCGGCATAGCCGGTGTGGTGATAATAGATCTTCTGGTCGCGCTTGCGGCCGGTCAGGACGACCTTGTCGGCATTCACGATCACGATGTTGTCGCCGCAGTCGACATGGGGCGTGTAATTCGCCTTGTGCTTGCCGCGCAGGCGCAACGCCACGATGGTGGCGAGACGGCCGACGACGAGCCCGGAGGCGTCGATCACAACCCACTTCTTTTCGACATCGGCGGGTTTCAGCGACATGGTCTTCATCGCGGCGCCCTTTCGATTGGCTGATAAGAAAATGACAAGCCGCCGGAAACCGGCGGCGATGTGAGGCGGTGGATAGGGGCGAGGGCGCGGGGTGTCAAGCGCACAGAATTGTCTATCGCGGCAGAAATCTCTTTTTTTTGAATGAGATGTCGCGAAAGGTATCTGGATACCGTAAATCCGTCCCTCCTAACGCTCCAAGGCGGCGCAGCACCGGAACCGGAGTGACAAGGGTGTCACCGCTCCGCCGGGATCGAATAGGTCCCCGTCGCGTGGCAGACGATTTCGCTCTCGCCCTGCGAGAACAGCGAGACCTCGCCGACGGCCAGCCGCCTGCCAAGCTTGAGCAGCCGGCATTCGGCGATCAGCGCCGCCTGCCCCGGCTTGCGCAGGAAATTGTAGGTGAGGCTCGTCGTGACCGCGAGGCCGACCGGGCCGATCTGGGCCAGGATCGCGACATAGAGCGAGAGGTCCGCCAGCGCCATCATGGTGGGGCCGGAGATGGTGCCGCCTGGCCGCAGGTGCTTCTCGTGGTAGTCGCAGCGCAGCCGGGCGGTCAGCGGCCCGACCTCCTCGACGAAATAGGTCCGGCCGCCGTAGTGCAACTGCGGAAAGACGCGGTCGAGATAGCTCTCGATCTCGGAGGCGGTCATGGCTGTGGTCATGCGGGAACCATCGTTCGGCCATTGCTTTTCAACCTGAGCCCTCATCCTGAGGAGCCGCGCGAGCGGCGTCTCGAAGGATGCTTCAGAGCGCGCTGGAGCATCCTTCGAGACGCGGGCTGACGCCCGCTCCTCAGGATGAGGGCTGAGAATGCCAGTCTTGCAGCATGGAGAGGCGGCAGCGACAATAGGCAACGCTGCGAAAGGCCCTGCGATGAATGCCCATGCCAAGCCCGAGGCCGCCGCGATCCTGTTGCGTTCCGACGCCGAAGGTGTCGCGACGCTCATTCTGAACCGGCCGCAGGCGCGCAACCCGCTCAGCGAGGCGATGCTGGCGGCGCTGGCGGAGACCTTTGCCGCAATCGCGGCGGACCGCACGGTCAAGGCGGTGATCCTGTCGGCGGAAGGGCCGGTGTTCTGCGCCGGCCACGACCTCAAGGAGATGAGCGCGCGGCGCGCCGACGCGGACCGGGGCCGGGCCTATTTCACGCAGGTGCTCGGGCGCTGCTCGGCGGTGATGCAAGCAATCACCGCCCTGCCCCAGCCGGTCATCGCGGCGGTCGAAGGAACGGCGACGGCCGCCGGCTGCCAGCTCGTGGCGTGCTGCGACCTCGCGGTGGCGGGGGCCGAGGCGCGGTTCTGCACGCCGGGCGTCCATATCGGCCTGTTCTGCTCGACGCCCATGGTCGCGCTCTCGCGCAACCTTTCCGCCAAGCACGCCATGGAGATGCTGCTTCTGGGCGAGATGGTCCCGGCCGATGAGGCGGCGCGGATGGGGCTCGTCAACCGGGTCGTTCCGGCAGGCGGTGCGCTGGCGGAGGCCGGCCGGCTCGCGGCGGTGATCGCCTCGAAAGCGCCGGCGACCGTCAGAATCGGCAAAAAGGCCTTCTACGAACAGCGCGAGATGGGGCTGGCCGCGGCCTACGACCATGCCTCGGCGGTGATGGCCGAGAACATGCTCGCGCGCGACGCGGAGGAAGGCATCGGCGCGTTCATGGAGAAGCGGGCTCCGGTCTGGGAGGGGTAGCACCGCGTTGGACGGTGATGCACGAGGAACTCCTCTCCTGTAAGGAAAGGGGCAGGGGTGAGGTGATGGACGTGTGACCAGCGAGACATCAGCGCGTGCGGAGGCTCCGGTCAGGTCTCGTCTCATGCGGAGAACGTCCGACCCCTCACCCCTGCCCCTCTCCCTCCGGGAGAGGGGTTCCTCGTGCCTGACTCTCGGAACACGGCCTGCAATGACCCACGACGCCTACCCCGACGCCCTCATCCGCGACATCCTGAAATCCGTGAAGCGCATCGCGCTGGTCGGCGCGTCGGCCAGCGAGGCGCGGCCGAGCTGGATCGTGACAAAGTACCTGCTTGATCGCGGCTATGACGTGATCCCGGTCAATCCCGGCCTCGCCGGGCAGACGCTGCTCGGCAAGACTGTCTACGGCTCTCTGAAGGACATCCCCGGCGCGATCGACATGGTCGAGATTTTTCGCAATTCGGAAGCGGCGGGGCCTATCACCGACGAGGCGCTGGCGCTCGATCCGCTGCCGAAGGTGATCTGGATGCAGCTTTCGGTGCGCAACGACGATGCGGCCGCACGGGCCGAGGCAAAGGGCGTCACCGTGATCATGAACCGCTGCCCCAAGATCGAGTATGGCCGGCTCTCGGGCGAGATCGGCTGGCAGGGCATCAATTCGCGGATATTGTCGTCGAAGAAGCCGGTGCTGGCCGGCAAGGGTTTTCAGAAGCTGACGATCCACCGGCCGGGCACGTGAGGCGCATCCGTCATTGCGAGCGCAGCGAAGCAATCCAGTGGTCGGCGCGAGAGGCTGGATTGCTTCGCTGCGCTCGCAATGACGACCGATGGCATGGCGGCTTCATTGACGCCATCCCGAGCGTTCTTTAAAACGAACGCATCGTCCCGGATCAGAAGTCCCCACGGAGCCCGCCATGACCGACCGCGCACCCGGTTTCCACACGCTCGCGATCCATGCCGGCGCGGCCCCCGACGCCGCGACGGGGGCGCGCGCAACACCGATCTACCAGACGACGTCCTTCGTCTTCGACGATGTCGACCATGCCGCCTCGCTGTTCGGCTTGCAGGCTTTTGGCAACATCTACACCCGCATCGGCAACCCGACCAACGCAGTGCTGGAGGAGCGCGTCGCGGCGCTGGAGGGCGGCACGGCGGCGCTGGCGGTCGCGTCCGGCCACGCGGCCGAGTTCCTGTGCTTCCATGCACTGCTGCAGCCGGGCGACGAGTTCGTCGCGGCCAAGAAGCTCTATGGCGGCTCGATCAACCAGTTCAACCACTCCTACAAGAACTTCGGCTGGAGCGTGATCTGGGCCGATTCAGACGATCTGGAGGCCTTTGCGGCCGCGGTGACGCCCAAGACCAAGGCGATCTTCATCGAGTCCATCGCCAATCCCGGCGGCGTCGTGGTCGATATCGCCGGCATCGCGGCGATCGCCAAAAAGCACAACATCCCGCTCATCGTCGACAACACGATGGCGAGCCCCTATCTGATCCGGCCCTTCGAGCACGGGGCCGACATCGTCGTGCATTCGATGACGAAATTTCTGGGCGGGCACGGCAATTCGATCGGCGGCATCATCGTCGATGGCGGCACGTTCAACTGGGTCGGCGACGAGCGCTACCCGATGCTGTCAAAGCCACGGCCGGAGTATAACGGCATGGTGCTCGGCGAGACCTTCGGCAATTTCGCCTTCGCGATCGCCTGCCGGGTGCTTGGCCTGCGCGACATGGGCCCGGCGCTGGCCCCCTTCAACGCCTTCATGATCCTGACCGGCATCGAGACGCTGCCCCTGCGGATGCAGCGCCATTGCGAGTCGACACTTGCCGTCGCGCAGCATCTCCAGAAGCATCCGGCGGTGGAGTGGGTCAGCTATGCCGGCCTGCCCGACAACAAGTACCACGCACTGGCGCAGCGCTATTGCCCCAAGGGTGCGGGCGCGGTCTTTACCTTCGGCCTCAAGGGCGGCTACGACGCCGGCGTGAAGCTGGTGACGAACCTGAAACTGTTCTCGCATCTGGCCAATATCGGCGACACGCGCTCGCTGGTGATCCACCCGGCCTCGACCACGCACCGCCAACTTTCGGACGCGCAGAAGACGGCGTCGGGCGCAGGCCCGGAGGTGGTGCGACTCTCCATCGGCCTCGAGGACGTCGCCGACATCATCGACGATCTGGATCAGGCGCTGGCGTGAAAACGAGGCAGTCGGCAATGGGCAGTAGGCAGTCGGTTGCCGAACCGCTTCGGCTTTCCGTCCCTGCCCTACTGGCGACTGCCTACTCCCTACTGCCCGTCAGCCGCGTCACATGCACCACCGCCATCGCCAGAATTGCGAAGGCGAGCGCCTGATGCGCCAGCCCCGCCCAAAGCGGCACGACCAGCACCAGCGTGACGACGCCGAGCGCGCCCTGCGCCAGCATCATGCCGGCGAGCGCCGTGGCGCGTTTCGCCCCGCCTGAGCCCAGTGCGGCGCGGCGCAGGCTTAAGGCATGCCAGATCGCAAAGGCCAGCAGCAGATAGGCCCCGACGCGGTGGTTGAACTGCACCAGCGCGACATTATCGACGAAGTTTTCCCAGAACGGCGTCTGGGCGAACAGCGTCGCGCCTGACGGGATCAGCGCGCCGTCCATCAGCGGCCAGGTGTTGAAGGTGAAGCCAGCCTTCGAGCCGGCGACCAGCCCGCCAAGCGCGATCTGCGCGAAGGTCAGCGCCAACAGCAGCCACGCTGCCGACCTGCCCTGCCCGGCCTCGGTCCGGCGCGGCGGCGTCAGCGTGGTGGCGAAGGCGACGACGGACGCAAAGAACAGTCCGGCGAAGGTGAGATGCAGCGTCAGCTTGACCGGCGCGACCGCGACCATGCCCGGCTGGAGTCCCGACGCCACCATGATCCAGCCGATCGCGCCTTGCAGCGCGAGCAGCAGGCCCATGCCGAACAGGATGACGCTCTGCCGCCAAGGCAGGATGCGCAGGGCCGCGACGATCAGGAAACCGCCGAGATAGACCAGCCCGATGAAGCGGCCGAGCTGGCGGTGGCCCCATTCCCACCAGTAGATGAACTTGAAATCACCGAGGCTCATGCCGGCGTTGAGGAGTTGGTATTGCGGGCTTAAGCGATACTTCTCGAACTCGCTCAGCCAGGCGGCGTCCGACAGCGGCGGCAGCGCGCCGGTGACGGGCCGCCATTCGGTGATCGACAGCCCCGAGCCCGTCAGCCGCGTCGCGCCGCCGACCACCACCATGACGAAGACCAGCGCCGCGACGGTCCAGAGCCAGCGGCGCACGGCCGCGCGGCCTGCGCTTTGGCTGGTCTCGATAACGGGTCTGTCGAGGGCGATGGTCACGGGTCTTGGCTTCCGGTCGCAGATGTCGCGCTTCACAAGCGCGGCTTCCGGTGACAGATAGACCCCATGAAAACGCCCGACAACGCCCGCATCGTCGCAGCCGCCGCGTCCTCGCCGGAGACGATGCGATGACCCAGAGCCGCCGCAAGCTGATCGGGACGGTCGCGATCCTCGTCTTCGTCTGCGTCTACGCGCTGGTCGCAATGGCGCTGGCGCAGGGCCGCATCACCGATGCGCCCAAGCTCGTGCAGACGATCGCCTACATCGCGCTGGGACTGGCCTGGGTGCTGCCGCTGCTGCCGCTGATCAGGTGGATGGAGCGTAAGGACGGGGTTTGAGGTGCGACACAGCGTTTGTCACCGCGAACCTTAGCCGAACTTGCTCCTCCCTTCGCCCTCGTGGGGAAGGGTATGGGGATGGGGGGCGTTCCGCCTGGTGAGCGCTCGCCCGGTCGTTGGCCCCCCTCCCCACAAGGGGGAGGGGCTTCCGCGCTAAACCCTGACGCGTCAGCGCGTGGATCAGGCTCGCGGCGAGCCTACCCTACATTCACCCGCCGCCCCCGGTTCCACAGCAGGAACGGCAGCCCCGAGAGCAGCGCCCGCACCGCCTCCTCACTCTGGTGAAACCCATTCAGCGAGACGCGCGGCAGCGCCTGCAGATGCCGGGCATGCGGCTCGAAGAGATGGCCCGGCCGCGTCGTCACCGCGCTTGCGAAACCCGCCTCCCCAGCCATACCGAACTCACGCGGTCCAGCGGATGTCGGATCGCCGACCGGATAGGCGAAGTGGCGGATGGGGCTGCCGAGTTCGGCCTCCAGCCGGGTTTTGCTCTCGACAATCTCGGCGCGGGCGAATTCGGCCGGGTGCTTGGCCAGCATGGGGTGGCTGAGCGTATGCGCGCCGATGGTGACGCCGGGCGCGCCCGAGAGCGAACGCAGCGTCTCCCAGGGCAGGCATTCGCGCTCGACCAGCGCTGCCGCGTCGATTCCCGCCTGCCGCGTGAGATCGGAAATCACCGAGAGCAGAATCGCTTCCGGCTGTTTGCGCAGACGCCAGTAGAGCTGGTCGAAGGCGAGCTGCTTTTCGGCCGGCGTCTCCGTCCGGGCCGAAAAACCGCTGCCCGGCAGCTCGACGGAGAAGCGCGGCAGCGCGCGGATCGCCTCCTCCAGTTCCAGCCACCAGAGTCGCGCGGTGCGGTCGGCGAAGCCCGGCGTGACGAAGAGCGTCCAGGGTGCGTCGTGCTTGGCCAGCACCGGCCAGGCATGCTCGACATTGTCGCGATAGCCGTCGTCGAAGGTCAGTGCGACGAAGAAGCGGCCGGGTTTGAACGATGTCAGCCGCACCAGCGCCTCGTCGAGCGAGACGATGTCGTAGCCCTCGGCCCGGATCAGCCGCAGCGTCGCATCGAGAAACCCCGGCGTGATCTCCAGCAGGCCGTTGGGCCGGAACGGGTCGGCGCTGGCCGGGCGGACATGGTGCAGCGTCAGGATGACGCCCATGCCTTGCGCGAAGCCCCTGCCCCATCGGTCGGCGCGGGTCAGCGCGATCGCCTTGAACACGGCCGAGAAGGCTTTGTGGCGCAGGCTCATTATCTCTCGTCCGCGGCAACCGCTTGCTAACGCTGTTCGCCAAAGCTCTTGGCCGACAGGTCGATCCTGCCCGGTCTGTTCACAATGCCGGGTTAAAACGCTGGCGAATTCCGCGCAGCCCCGGATCGACCGCCGATGTCCGCCCTCGCCGAACGCCCCGCAGCCCTGGCTCTGGCTCCGCGCCAGAGCGCGGCGGCGCGCGGCTACGCCAGCGTCACGGTGGAAAGCGATATCTCGGCCGTCGCTGCGGACTGGCGCGCGCTCGAGGAGATGGCGCTGCTGACACCCTATCAGGCGCATGCATGGGTCGCGGCCTTCGTCGCCACCGTCGGCCGCTCGCATGGCATGGATTTCCGCCATGTCGTGCTGCGCGATGGGCGCGGGCAGCCGCTGGCGATCCTGCCGCTGGTGATCACGCGGCGCAACGGCATCCGCTTCGCGGAGTTCATCGGCGGCAAGCACGCCAACTACCATATGGGCGTCTATGCGCCCGATTTCGCGGCGAGCCTCGATGCGGGGGCGACGCGCGCCATGTTGCTGGAGATCGCCGCGGCGATCGGCGGGCTCGACGCCTTCGTCTTCGTCAACCAGCCGGTCGAGTGGCGGGGCATCGCCAACCCGATGGCGCTGCTGGCGGCCGGCCCGAGCCCAAGCGGATCCTACAAACTCGCGCTCACGGCCGGCGACTGCGACGGCGCCTTGCGCCGCGCGATGAGCAGCCATGCCCACAAGAAGCTCAAGAACAAGCGCAACCGCTTTTCGACCTTCGGTCCGTCGCAGGTGGTCAGGGCGACGAGCGACGCCGAGATCGAGCGCGTGATCGCGGCGTTCCTCGCGCAGAAGGCGATGCGGTTCGCGGCCATGGGCATCGCCGACCCCTTCGCCGACCCCGCCATGCGCGGCTTCCTGAAAGAGGGCGCCAGCGGCGAGCGGCCGGCGCTCCAGCTTTATTCGCTCGACCTCGCCGGCCGTTCGATCGCGACCTATGTCGGCGCAGTGCAGGGGCAGCGCTTCTCGGGCATGGCGACCTCGTTCGACATGGAGAGCGAAGTCGCCAAGACCAGCCCCGGCGAAATCCTGCTGATCGACCTGATCAAGCTGCAGTGCCAGGCCGGCATCACCTGCTTCGACCTCGGCGTCGGCGAGGCGCGCTACAAGACGACGATCTGCGACGAGCGCGACGAACTGGTCGATACCTTCGTGCCCGTGACAGCGAAGGGCCGGCTCTTCGCCGGCGTCGCCCGCGCCAGACGCTCCGCCAAACGCTGGATCAAGACACAGCCGCGCCTGCTGAAGCTCGCGCATCGGGCGTCGGGTTTGCTCGACAAGGCGCGCGGCCGCAGCCGCACCGCCGAGGAGTAAGGCTCAGGCCTCGGCCGCGTCGCGCTCGCGGGCGTCGAAGGGCAGGCCCTGCCCGTCATGGGGCTGGTCGAGCACCAGCGACACGGGAGCCTTGGTCAGGTCCGCGAGACGATAGGCCGCCTCGACCGCATGGCCGTTGCTGGCCGTGCCGGCCATGACGAGACCGGCCTGGGCGCGGCCCGCGAGCGGCGAGAGGACGGCGCTGTCGTCGTTGGAGGCGGCGGCGACGAGCACCCAGTCATAGGTCTCGCAGAGTGCGTCGAGCGCGACCTCGACGAGGTCAGGCGCGGCCAGCACGGCGTCGCGGCCGGCATGGCCGGGGCCGATGCGGTGGAGACGCGAGCCGGGTTCGCGCATGATGATGTCGGAGAACAACGCCTCGCCGGCGAGCAGCTCGGAGAAGCCGGGCTCACGGCGGTCGCGGTCGGCGACGAGATCGACGATGATGCAGCGGCAGCGGCGCGAGAGATGCTCGGCGAGGTCGCGCGCCGTGGTCGCGCCGGCCGCGCCGCCATCGAGCACCAGCAGCAGCGGGGCCATGCCGCGCGCCGGCTCCTCGATGCGGGCGGCGAGTTCGACCAGCGTCTGCTCCGGCCTGTCGGGATCGAGCGTGAGCTGGCCGAGCCTGCCGGCATGGGTCAGCAGCCCAGCGACGCGCTCGCGGCGCGGATCGGTGCGCGGCGCGGCCGCTCCCTGACCGACCCAGCCCGGCGCGCGGCGCGGCGTATTGGCGGGCGCGCCGGCCTGCCCGTTGAGCAGTTCGCGCGAGACGATGGTGGCGAGCGCGACGAGGAAGGTCGCCAGCGTCGCGACGATCATGGTCGGGATCTTCTTGGGGAAGGACGGTTCGGTCGGCTCGATGGCGCGCGAGATCACGCGCGCGTCGGCGGGCGTCGCGTTGACGGCGTCGCGGGCGACCGCCTCGCGATAGCGCAGCATGTACTGTTCGAGCTGGTCGCGCAGCGTCTTGGCCTCGCGCTCGAGCGCGCGGAGCTGGACCTCGCTGTCGTTGGCGCTGGAGACGTTCTTCTTCTGGCCGTCGAGCGCGGCGGTGAAGCTCTCGATGCGCTGGCTGGCGATCTTGGCCTCGTTCTCCAGCGTGCGGACCGTGCGCTCGGCCGCGCCGCGAAGCTGGCCCTCGAGATCGGCGAGCTGGGCGTTGAGCTCCTTGATCCGCGGATGCTCGGAGAGAAGGTTGCGCGATTCGAGCGCGATCTGGGCGCGCAGGTTGACGCGCTGCTCGATCAGCCGGCGGACGAGCTCGTTGTTGGCGACGTCGGGGATCTCGAAGGTGCGGCCCTGCCGGATGGCGTCGCGGATCAGCCCGGCCTTGGCCTGCGCCTCGGCCTGCTGGCGGCGTGCATCGGAGAGCTGCGTCGAGAGGTCGGCGAGCTGCTGCGAGGTGATGGTGGTGTTGTTGGCGCCGACCAGCAGGCCGTTGCGCGAGCGGAACTCCTCGACCTTGGCCTCGGCCTCGGCGACGCGCTTGCGCAGGGGCTCGATCGTGGTCGAGAGCCAGGAGGAGGCGCTGCGGGCGGTGTCCTGCTTGGCGGCCTCCTGAGTCTCCAGATAGGTGTTGGCGATGATGTTGGCGCCCTTGGCGGCGAGCGCAGGATCCTGCGAGGTGAACTCGACCGAGACGATGCGGGACTTGCCTACGGGGAAGACCAGCAGCCGGTCGTAGTATTTCTCCAGCACGCGCTCCTCGGGCGAGCGGTCGGCCGGATGCGCGCCGAGCCCGACCAGCACGCCGATCTTCTTGAGCGCATTCAGCGCGCCCGCGCCCGAATCGAACTCGCTGTTGCCGACGAGGCCGATGCGCTTGATCGCCTCGCGCGCGAGATCGCGCGACATGATGAGCTGGACCTGGCTCTGCACGGCCTCGCTGTCGAACTGCTGGCCGCCACCCTCCCCGCCGTTCTGGCCGGGGCGGGTGTAGAAGCTGTCGCGGTTCTCCAGCAGGATGCGGGCCTCGCCGGTGTAGCGCGCCGGAATCAGGTTGACGGCGACGAAGGACAGGCCGAGCGCCGCCAGCGTGGGCCCGATGATCCAGGCCTTGCGCTGCTTGATCGCAGCCCAGAGCGCCGCGAGATCGAGCATGTCGCCCCGGCTCTCGCCGGCATCCCGCATCTGGCTATCGGTGTGAGCGGTCATGACCCATCCATTCACGCAAAACTGTCGCCCCCTGAACAGGGACGCAGGGTCAAGCAAACCCGATTAAGGTTAGTGGCCGGTTAATGTCGCGGAGGGAGGCGCTGAGCGGGCGCGACAACTATCGAGAGCAGATGAGGTCGCGCGTCACGCTTTGTTAACCACGTCGACCTAACTCTGAATGCAGTTTCTGCATGGGTATCGCACGTGATGAGTCGACAGCTCGCCTCTCTCGCACTGGCCGCCGCCCTAGCGGCGGGCGCCTGCGCGCCGCGCTATGTCGCGTCCGAATACGCTGTCGCCGAGACGCAGGGGCCCTATCGCCTCGCCAGCGGCGACCGGCTCAGGATCATCGTCTTCGGGCAGGACAATCTTTCCAATATCTACGCGGTCGATGGCGCGGGGCGGATTTCGATGCCGCTGATCGATACGGTGGAGGCGCAAGGGCGCACCACGCAGCAGCTCGAACGGGCGATCGAGGCCAAGCTGCGCGGAGGCTTCCTGCGCGAGCCGAAGGTCTCGGTCGAGATCGACGCCTACCGCCCCTTCTTCGTCCTCGGCGAGGTCGCCAATTCTGGCCAGTTCCCTTACGTCAATGGCATGACCGTGCAGACCGCGGTCGCCATCGCCGGCGGCTTCACGCCGCGCGGGCAGCGCTCCTGGGCCGAGGTCACGCGGCAGGTCGAGGGCCAGTTGATTACGGCCTCGGTGCCGATCACCTATGCCGTACAGCCCGGCGACACCATCGTCATCAAGGAACGCTGGTTCTGAAGACCAGCGGGAGATCGCCATGACGGACGCCGCCCCCGCGCGCCGGCTGCGCATCCTGCATGTCTTCCGGGCCCCGCTCGGCGGGCTGTTCCGCCATGTCCAGGATCTGGCGCGCGGACAGGTCGCGCGCGGGCACGAGGTCGGAATCTTCTGCGATTCGACGACGGGCGGCGCGCGCGCCGACGAGGTCTTCGCCGAGCTTGGTCCCCAGCTCGCGCTCGGCGTGACGCGGGTTCCGATGTCGCGCTATCCCAGCTTCACCGACGCCAGGGCCCAGGCGAGCGCGACCTCGACGCGCGCGCGTCTCGCCCCCGACATCGTCCATGCCCATGGCTCCAAGGGCGGCGTCTATGCGCGCCTGCCTGCGCTGGTGACGCCGAAGCGCGCTTACGTCACCGCCTATACCCCTCATGGCGGCAGCTTCAACTACAAGCCGGGCAGCATCGAACATAAGGTCTATATGGCGGTCGAGCGCCTGCTGGAGCGCGCCACCGACATGTTCCTGTTCGAGAGCGCCTTCATCGCCGGGCGTTTCGAGGCCCATATCGGGCACATGCCGGCAACCGATCACCGCATCGTGCTGAACGGCATCTCGGAGGCCGAGTTCGAGCCGATCGACCACGCGCAGGCCGGATACGACCTCGTCTATCTCGGCGAGTTGCGCTCGGCCAAGGGCGTCGACACGCTGATCGAGGCGCTCAGCCTGCTCAGAAAGCGCGACGGGCTGACGCCGCGCATGCTGATCGTCGGTTCAGGCCCCGACGAGGCGGAGCTTCGGCGCATGACCGTGCAGCAGGGCGTCGACGGGCAATGCGTGTTCGAGCCGCCGGGGCCGATCCGCAAGGCGCTGTCGCAGGCGCGCATCATGGTGATCCCGTCACGGGCGGAATCGCTGCCCTATGTCATTCTGGAGGCCGCCGCCGCGGCCCAGCCGCTGATCTCGACCGATGTCGGCGGCATCAAGGAGATCTACGGCCCGGCGCATCGCGGCCGGCTGATCCCGCCCGACGACCCGGTGATCCTCGCCGACGCGATCCTGTCGATGCTGGCGACGCCGCAGGCGCAGCGGTTGGTGCAGGCGGCCGATCTCGCCGAGCATGTGCGCCAGAACTTCGCGCTCGACGCCATGATCGACGGGGTGCTGGCGGCCTATGCGGATGCCATGGCGGCGCGCGGACGCTGAGCGCCGTGGTTAGGACAATGATCTCGCGCGAATTCGTTTCGCTCGGCTGATTCCAGCCGACCGGAACGCGCGCTACAGCAGCTTCAACGCCACGACGTCGGCGATGACGAGCCCCATCCCGGCCCAGCCGCCCGGACGGATGCGCTGGCCGAAGACGAGCGCGCCGATGATCGCGGTGATCACCAGCCCCGCCCCGCCCCAGACTGCGTAGGCGACCGAGAGGTCCATGCCGCGGATCGCCTGCGCGAGCGCGGCGAAGGCGCCGATGACCAGCGCCACGCCGAGCGCGCCGTGCCATCGGCGCTTCATGCCGTCGGAGAGCTTGAGCAGCCAGGTTCCGCCGACTTCGAGGATGACGGCCAGCGCCAGCCAGAGCAGGGCGAGCGACTGCGGAAGAAGGGGGGCGATCATGCCGGGCTCCCCTCTTCATCGCCTCCGCCGCTGGCGACGCCACGCTCCAGCAGAACGATGCCGGCGATGATCGCGGCCAGCGCGACAATACGTCCGGGGGTCAGGTGCTCGCCGAAGAGCCAATGCCCGGCGACGGCGATGCCGACGATGCCGAGCCCCTCCCAGACCGCATAGGCGACCGCCAGAGGGATGACCCGCAGCGCGACGCTGAGGAGGGCGAAGGACAGTCCGATCAGGAGGAGCGGCAGGATGGCGACGAGCAGAGGGGCCGAGACGAACGACTTCAGCGCGGCCGTCGCGACGATCTCGACGGCGATGGCCGCGAGCAGAATCAACCAATGGAAAGACATGGAGCACACAGGGCGGAACGGATGTCGGACGGTGCGGGTGCAGGTCCGGCCGGTTCGGCAATCGTTTGAGTTTTCAGGATGAGTTCGAGAATAAGACTTCGGTGGGGACCGCCACCCAAGCAGCACAGCGTCATATCCAGAAACGGCTCTCGCCGAGGACATGTTCCGCTCAAAAATGTGCTTCTCAGACACTCATCAAGAGCTGATATGCCCGAAAACTCTATTTCTGTCAACGATCGGAGGCGATTTCATCACTTTTCTGGAAACTTCACGCGGATTCCGCATCAAGAAAAACTGCATCAATACCTTGATCGGTCAGGCGAAAAACAGCTTTCCCGCAGCCGACGTCCAGACGCGCTTTCACGGCGAAGCCGGTGCGCGAGATCGCACCCTCCCCGGCCCGCCTGGCGGCGAATCCCCGGAAACAGCGAGGCGTCGGATTAAGCCTTCCGTGAGCATTTTGGAGTAGCGCTTGGTCAAGATCGACGGGCATCGCCGCGCCGGTCGGACCAGGGATGTGACGTCATGGGCGCCTTCGATGTTCGCGATCTGATCAAGGTCGATGCGGCCTCCGCAACGATGGCGGACATGGCCGGCGCCGATGCCGCCCGCCCGACCCGCGTCTTCCACCCGCTGGCCGAACGCATCGCCGCCATGCCGGTCAAGCCGACGCTCTCTCCGGTGATGATCGAGGGCTTCGTGCGGCTGTTCGACGTGCTGGCGGTGGTCGGCGTCGGCGGGTTCGTCTACTGGCTCTACGTCGCCGGCAATGTCGAAAGCGCGACGACCTACCAGATCACGATTCCGCTGCTCGCCGTTGGGGCGCTGGGCACCTTCCAGGCCCTTCAGCTCTACCATATCGGCGCGTTGCGCCATTTCATCACCATGGCGGTCAGGCTCACGGCCGGCTGGACCACCCTGTTCCTGATCACGCTGGCGGCGTTCTTCTTCCTAAAGATCGGCGACCAGGTCTCGCGCGTCTGGCTGGCGAGCCTCTATGCCGGCGGCCTTGGCGCGCTGCTGTTCGAGCGGCTTTGCGTCACGCTGGGCGTGCGCCACCTCACCCGGATGGGCCGGCTGGAGCGCCGCACCGCGATCGTCGGCGGCGGCGAGGCCGGCGAGGCGCTGATCAAGGCGCTGGAGATGCAGCGCGACACCGGCCTGCGTGTCTGCGGCGTCTTCGACGACCGCAACGACGACCGCTCGCCCGATCTCGTCGCGGGTTATCCGAAGCTCGGCACGATCGACGATCTCGTCGAATTCGCGCGCCGCACCAAGCTCGACCTCGTGATCTTCACCCTGCCGATCTCGGCCGAGGCGCGGCTTTTGACCATGCTGCGCAAGCTCTGGGTGCTGCCGATCGATATCCGCCTCTCGGCGCATATGTCGAAGCTCAGGTTCCGGCCGCGCTCCTATTCCTATATCGGCGCGGTGCCGGTGCTCGACGTCTTCGACCGGCCGATCGCGGACTGGGACATCGTCGTCAAGTTCCTGTTCGACAAGGTCGTCGGCACGCTGGCGCTGATCGCGCTCTCGCCGCTGATGATCGCCACCGCGATCGCGATCAAGCTCGACTCGAAGGGGCCGGTGCTGTTCCGGCAGAAGCGCTACGGTTTCAACAACGAACTGATCGAGGTGTTCAAGTTCCGCTCGCTCTATCACGAGATGAGCGACTTCGCCGCGAGCAAGCAGGTCACCAAGGACGATCCGCGCGTGACCCGTGTGGGCCGTTTCATCCGCAAGACCTCGATCGACGAACTGCCGCAGCTCTTCAACGTCGTCCTGAAAGGCGATCTCTCGCTGGTCGGCCCCCGCCCCCACGCGATCCACGCCAAGGCCTCGGATCGCGCCTATGAGCAGGTCGTCGACGGCTATTTCGCCCGCCACAAGGTCAAGCCCGGCATCACCGGCTGGGCCCAGGTCAATGGCTGGCGCGGCGAGACCGACACAGAGGACAAGATCCAGCGCCGCGTCGAGCACGACCTCTACTATATCGAGAACTGGTCGGTGCTGCTCGACATCTACATCCTGGTCAAGACACCGCTCTCGCTGATGACCAAGAACGAGAACGCCTATTGAGCGCGTTCGCCGACCGCACCGACGCCGGCCATGGCCGCCCGCGCGGCCTGACGATCTCCTACGCCGCGATCAAGCGCGGCACGCTCTGGCTGCTGGCGGCCTGCAGCGGCTTCGCGCTGATCGAGCCCTCGCCCTATGAGCTCGTCTTCCTGCTGACTTTGTTCGTCTTCGCGCTGACCGGCGTGCGCTTCTCGCAGAAGCTGATCCCGCTGGCGCTGCTGCTGCTGCTCTACAATCTCGGCGGCGTGGTCTCGCTAGTCCCGTGGATGGACGAGGCGCCCTCGGTGCGCTTCACCGCCGTCTCGGTCTATCTGATGATCACCGCGATCTTCCTTGCCGCGATCATGGCCGATGACGCCTATGGCCGCATCGAGACGCTGCGCAAGGGCTACCTCTTCGCCGCATGGTGCGCGAGCTTCGCCGGCCTGCTCGGCTACTTCGACGTGGCGGGTCTGGGCTCCGTGTTCTCGCTCTACGGGCGCGCCTCGGGCACGTTCAAGGACCCCAACGTGCTCGGCCCCTTTCTGGTGCTGCCGATCGTGTTTGCATTGCAGCACATCCTGATCGGCCGCATCGGCCTGCTGCGCGGGCTCGCCATCATGAGCCTGCCGCTGGCGGCCCTGTTCCTGACGTTCTCGCGCGGCGCCTGGGGCAACCTCGCGGCCGCCGCGCTGATGATGATCGCGCTGACCTTCCTGACCTCGCCCAACGCCTCACGCCGCACGCGCATCGTCTTCCTGACGCTTGTCGCGCTGGGCGCGCTCGTCGCGGCGCTGCTGGTGGCGCTGTCGTTCGAAGCCATCCGCGAGGTCTTCGAGGTCCGCGCCACGCTCGACCAGAGCTACGACCAGGGCGTCACCGGGCGCTTCGGCAACCAGTTGCGCGCGATCCCGCTGCTGCTCGACCTGCCCAACGGTTTCGGGCCGCTGCGCTTCCGGTTCTTCTTCCCGGAAGACCCGCACAACGTCTACATCAACGCCTTCGCCTCCTATGGCTGGCTCGGCGGCTTCGCCTGGCTCGGCCTGATGGGCGCGACGGCCTATGTCGGCTGGACGCTGGTCTTTCGCCGCACTCCGACGCAGAACCACGCGATCGTGCTCTGGTCGGTGCTGTTCGTGACGATCCTGCAGGGCATCCAGATCGACACCGACCACTGGCGGCATTTCTACCTGCTGCTCGGGCTGGTCTGGGGGCTGGCGGCGCTGAAGGATCCAGCGACGCGGGATCCTGCAGTCGCGCGCTGATCAGACCTTGTCCTTGCGCACCACGACATAGGCGTAGGTGGTGACAAAATCCCAGCCGATCTTCGCGGCCAGCGCGTTGAAGGCGTGGTCCGCCTGCTTCAAAACCGGCATGCGGTCGAAATAGCCATGACCCCAGAAGCGCTGGACATGGATATCGCTGAAGCCGGCGCGGCGCAGCATCGGCTCGAGCGTCGCGCGGCTGCCGCGGCATTGGTCGTAGAAGGCGGGAAATTTCGGATCGCCGCCATCGTCGCGGCGGCCCGGGAACAGCGCATGCACGATGGCGCGCGAGGCTTTTTCCGGCAGGATGTGGTTCAGCGCGAAGACCGGGGCCCAGAGCGTCGGGAAGAAGGCGAGCGCGACGCCGCCAGGCGCAAGCAACGCATGGATGTTGGTCCAGGCCCGCTCGACATCGTGGACATGCTCGAAGACCATGCGCGAGACCATCAGGTCGTAGCCGCCGCGCGCGATGTCGGGCTCCGACAGGTCGCCGGCGATGTCGAAGCGCGCGGTCGCCAGACCCGGCGGGGTCAGCGCGAGTTCGCCGGCGTCGATGTCGTTGACGGTGAGCACGATGTTGTTGCGGGCGGCCGCCTCGACCGAGAACAGCGGGTCGCGTCCGCCGCCGATCTCGCAGACGCGGCGCAGGCCGAACTGATGGGCGAGGCCGAGAATCGTCGGTTCGTAATGGTCCCAGGCCCATTGGGAATGCCAGTTCGGCGCAAGCGCGCGGAAGAAGGTCTCGACCGAACCCGCCGGCCGCGTGGGGGACAGGGCCGCCGGCTCACGCCGTCCGGCCGCGGCAGTCGCCATCGACATGGTCATCTCCGCCGTCAGGACCCCCGTCCCGAAACGACGATGCCGAGAAGCGCCGCCGCGCGCAATCACAGCCTTAAGCGACAGTTAACGGCGGGGCTGACGCAGTGTGCCGCTTTGGCCGGATGCGGATAGCGGCGCAAAGCGCATTGCATCCGCCTGCGCCCGACTCTATAAGCCGAGCCGTCGGAGCGTAGCGCAGCCCGGTTAGCGCACTTGTCTGGGGGACAAGGGGTCGGAGGTTCGAATCCTCTCGCTCCGACCATTTTTCTTCATATCGCGAATCGTGGAATCGCCGCAGTCTCGCGCCATCGGCCGCACCTCCTGCGGCCTGGTTGTTCCGGCAAAGGTCTCGACTCATGAGCAGCGATCGCACCCGCCGGCCCGACAGCGCCCGCGACAAGGCCGAAGCGCTGTTCAGGCCGGCCGCGCCGAAGCCCGCTGCGCCCGCGCCGCAGGCGCGCAAGCTCGTGCCCGGCGCGCGCGAGATGGTGACGCTGCGGATCGACAGCGACGTGCTGGAGCATTTCCAGAGCGCCGGCCCGGGCTGGCAGGACCGCGTCAACGAGGCGCTGCGGCAGGCGGCCGGCATCGGCGGCGACGCGGCCCTGACGATGGGCGAGCTCAACTCCTCCAACGACGGCTGACGCACCTGTCCGCGCGGCTGGCTCCCGCTGTCGGCGTCAGGTGACCACGGCCTGCTTCGGCACGTCTGCTGTGGCAGACGCCTGATTTACCGTTTCCGCCAGCAACCGCTCCAGATCGCGGCTCGCATCCGTGATCGTCTGGGCGGTGCGGTCGAGAATCGCCGCGATCTGCTCCGATGCGCCGGCCTGGATCTCGATATGGGCGACGCCGCGCCAGCTCTCGCTGGCGTGCTGGAGCGTCTCCATCGCCAGCGCGGCGACATGGCCGACGGCCTTGGCCTGCACATCCAGCGCCGTCGACATCTCGCAGGCATGCAACTCCGCTTCGCCGACCCGTTCCGAGATCAGGCGGATCGCGCCGGCCGAGCGGATCGAGGTGTCCTGGATCGCGTTGACCTGCTCGGCGATCTCGCGCGCGGCCTGTGCCGTCTTGTGGGCGAGCGCCTTGACCTCGCCGGCCACGACCGCAAAGCCCCTGCCCGCCTCGCCGGCGCGGGCCGCCTCGATGGTGGCGTTGAGCGCCAGCAGATTGGTCTGACCCGCGATCGACTGGATCAGCGAGACGACCTCGCCGATCCGCGAGGCGCCGGCGTCGAGCTGGCCGACGAGGCCGGAGGTGTCGCGGGCGAGTTCGTCGGCCTTGACCACCATGTCGAAGGTCGAGCGCAGGCGCTCCTCCAGCGCGGAACTGGCGGCCAGCATGCGCTGCTGCGCCAAAGCGACATCGCCGGCCGCGGCTTCCGAACGCTGCGAGTGCTCGGCCAGAGCAGTCAGGCCGTCGCGGGTTTCGGCCGTGGCATAGGTGAGTTCCGTGGTCGAGACCCGCAGCATCGACGAGCTTGCGGAGACCGTGTCGCTGATCGCGGCAAGTTGCGAGCGCCGCAGCGCCGCGGCCATGGGCTCGTCATGTCCATGCGGCGCGGCTGGCACGGGCGCGGCCTGCGCCTCCCGGTCCAGGCGGCTCGCCAGAGCCTCTGCCAGCATGGTCTCGAGCGGGTCGAGATAGGCGCGAAAGCGTCGCTGCGCGCGCGACATGGCCAGCAGCGCCGCCCAGCCGGCCGCAGCCCAGCACAGAAACTGGACCAGCAGCGCAGCCGTGGCCGGCAACCCGAGACCGGCTGAGACGAACGGGAACAGGCCGGCCACGCTCGCGGCAAGGACAAAAAGCGCACAAACCCGGATTACGTCGAGACGGAATTGTCGCTGCATGGCCTCCACGACGCCGCCCAAACCCTGCGACATGGCGGCCGACCCGGCCGCCTTTTGACCCCCGATGCCGGTGTAGCCGCCTTTTGCCTACCGAAGCGTGAAGAAATGCGCCGTCGCCGGCCATGGCACGACGCGCCGCGAACGGGCTTGCGCCCGGCGCGGCCTCGGCGCACCTTCGACGCAGGGTTCCAGAGTTTGGGGAGAGTATCATGGCAGGCGATCATCACGGCCCGCGCGGATGGCACGACGTCAACGCCGTTCAGGACGCGCCGCGCGAGAAGCAGAAGTCGAGCGGCAAGATCGCCGCCGAAGAGGCCGCCGCGCGCAAGAAGATCGATGCGCTGCGGGCGCTCAGGCTCGCCAAAGAGGCGGCCGAGCCGCCGCCGGAGCCCAAGGCGAAGCCGACGAGGAAGAAGGCTGCGGCGACGGCCTGACGAGGGCGGCCGGCTTGCGGGTTTCACGGCCGGCCGCGATCGGCTAGACAGGGCGTATGGAGTATTTCGTCCCCCTTCTGATCGGCCTGACGCTGATCTGGCTGATCGGCCGCGGCACGCCGTGGAACGCAAAGCTGCTTACGCTCGCCGTCACGCTGGCGGTGATCGTCGTGATCGTGCTGCTCGAGCGCAGCGGCAATTGGCCGGACGCCTTCCGACGCTGAGAGCCCGTCTCGAAACTCTACTCCGGCGGCCGTCTGACGCGGCTCTCTGCGCTTCCGGTGCTCACGGACATGAAGTCCGCTCCGCTCCGGCTCTCGAAAGCCACGCCAGCCGACTCACCGGAGCGAGTTTCGAGACGGTCTTGGATGCGATCAGGACACCAGCTTGAGGCCGACGATGCCGGCCACGATCAGGCCGATGCAGGCGAGCCTCAGCGCGGTCGCGGGTTCTCCAAGCAGCACGATGCCGAGGATCGCGGTGCCGATCGTGCCGATACCGGTCCATATCGCGTAGGCCGTGCCGACGGGGAGGCTCTTGAGCGCAAGGCCGAGCAGGCCGAGACTGACGACCATGCTGGCGACGGTGAGAACGGTCGGCACGAGGCGGGTGAAGCCTTGCGTGTATTTCAGGCCGATCGCCCAGCCGACCTCGAACAGGCCCGCGATAGCCAGATAGATCCAGGCCATGGCGGCCGCTCCTTCGGATACTGGATGCGGGTCTCAGACGCTCTCTGCGGTCCGCGGCTGGATCGCGCCCTGCAGGATGCGCCGGCATTCGCCCAGTTCGGCGAGGATGACGGACAGCACCGTGAGATGGTCCGGAACCTCTGCGGCGGGCTGCGGGCGCGGCGTTGGCATGGCGGCAGACTGGCCGCCAAAGGATGGCGCCGGCCCGGTCCCGGCCGGCTTCGGCGCCTGGTCGGCTGGGCGCGGTCCGACGGGGCCGCCTCGGCCGATCGCCTGGACATGGCGCGGCCCCTGCTCCTTGAGGATGCGCTGGAGCCCCTTGATCGTGTAACCCTCGCCGTAGAGGAGCCGGCGGATGCCTTTCAGCAGCGCGACGTCGTCGGGCCGATAATAGCGCCGGCCGCCGCCGCGCTTGAGCGGCTTGATCTGGGCAAAGCGCGTTTCCCAGAAACGCAGCACATGTTGCGGAATATCGAGGTCTTCGGCGACCTCGCTGATGGTCCGGAAGGCATCTGGGCTCTTGTTGTCCAATTCGGCCTCTTGGTCGCCGTCAGGAAACTCCAGAGTCACGCGTCTTCGTCCTCGCCAACCTCGCCGTTGATGCGGGCCTTCATCACGTTGGACGGCTTGAACACCATCACGCGACGCGGCTCGATCGGCACCTCGACACCTGTCTTGGGATTACGACCGATTCGCTCGCCCTTGTCTCGCACGACGAACGAGCCGAACGAGGACAGCTTGACGTTCTCGCCACGCGCGACCGCGTCGCAGATCTCGTCGAGCACCGCCTCGACGAGCTTCGACGACTCCGTCCGCGACAGACCGATCTTCTGATAGACAGCCTCGCACAGATCCGCGCGAGTGACCGTTTGCCCCGCCATTCATATCCTCCAAGGCGTTATTTCGGCTGACGGGCTTGCCGCCTGCCCTTCGCCATTACGGACGCCGGACGCTAGGCGCACCCGCCACGCGGGTCAATCCATCCGCTGGCCAATCTGTCGGCAGCTTTGACGGAAAAGCGGAAAAGCCCGATAAAACTGTCACAAATGGCAATGATTTCGCCGCCGGCCCTCACCAGCGGATCAGCGCCGAACCCCAGGTGAAGCCGCCGCCCATCGCCTCGATCAGCACGAGCTGGCCGCGTTTGATGCGCCCGTCGGCATGCGCTTCGGCGAGCGCCAGCGGGATCGAGGCGGCCGAGGTGTTGCCGTGGTGATCGACCGTGACGACGACGCGGTCCGTGCCGATGCCGAGCTTGTCGGCCGTGGCGTCGATGATGCGACGATTGGCCTGGTGGGGCACGAACCAGTCGATGTCGGCCCCGCTCAGGCCGGTGACCTCGAAGGTGTGACGCACCGTCTCGGCGAGATTGACGACCGCGTGGCGGAAGACCTCCTTGCCCTCCATGCGCAGGAAGCCGACCGTGCTGGTCGAGCCCGCGCCGCCATCGACATAGAGCTTGTCCTTATAGCGGCCGTCAGAGCGGATATGCGTGGTCAGCACGCCGCGATCGGCCAATGTACCCTCGGCCGGCTGCGCGACCATCACAACCGCGCCGGCCCCGTCGCCGAAGAGCACGCAGGTGGTGCGGTCCTCCCAGTCGAGGATGCGCGAGAAGGTTTCCGCGCCGATGACGAGGGCCGCACGCGCCGCGCCGCTGGTGAGGAACTTGTCGGCCGTGGTGAGCGCGAAGACGAAGCCCGAGCAGACGGCCTGAAGATCGAAGGCCGCGCCGCCATTGATGCCGAGCGCCGACTGGATCTGCGTCGCAGTGGCGGGAAAGGTGTGGTCCGGCGTCGCGGTGGCGACGATGATGAGGTCGATCTGCGCGGCGTCGAGCCCCGCATCGGCGAGCGCGGCCTGCGCCGCCTTCAGCCCCAGCACCGAGGTCGGCTCGTCTGCGGCCGCGACATGGCGCTGGCGGATTCCCGTGCGCTGGACGATCCACTCATCGGTGGTGTCGACGCGGGTCGCGAGTTCGGCGTTGGTGACGATGCGCTGCGGCAGATAGGAGCCGCAGCCGGCAATGACGGAGCGCAAAATCGACACGTCTGGCCTTCCTTACTCGGCGGCGGAAGCCGGCTTCGCGTGCGCCTCCGCAGGCGCGGATTTGGCCAGCGCGTCGGGATGCGCGATCGTCGCCATCTCGCGCAGCTTCGCCATCAGATCGTCGCGGGCCATCTCGTATGCAAGCTCTGTCGCGCTGGAAAAGCCGATCGCATCCGTGCCGCCATGGCTCTTGATGACGATGCCTTCGAGCCCGAGGAAGACGCCGCCATTGACCTTGCGCGGGTCCATCTTGTCCTTCAGCGCGGCAAAGGCGCCGCGCGCGAAGACATAGCCGATCTTGGCCATCAGCGACCGGCTCATCGCGGCCTTCAGATAAGAGCTGATCTGGCGCGCGGTGCCCTCGGCCGTCTTGAGCGCGATGTTGCCTGTGAACCCTTCCGTCACGACCACGTCCACGGTGCCCTTGCCGAGATCGTCGCCCTCGACGAAGCCGTGATAGGTCAGATGCGGCAGATTGCTTTCGCGCAGGATGCGGCCGGCCTCCTTGACCGCCTCGACGCCCTTGATCTCCTCGACGCCGACATTGAGCAGTCCGACGGTGGGGCTGTCGAGATCGAAGACGACGCGCGCCATCGCCGCGCCCATGATGGCGAGATCGACGAGATGGCGGGCGTCCGCGCCGATGGTGGCGCCGACATCGAGCACGACGCTCTCGCCGCGCACCGTCGGCCAGAGCGCCGCGATCGCCGGACGATCGACCTGGGGCATCGACTTCAGGCAGAATTTCGACATCGCCATCAGCGCGCCGGTGTTGCCGGCCGAGACGGTGACGTCGGCCTCGCCGGTCTTGGTGGCGTCGATGGCGCGCCACATCGACGATTTGTAGCGGCCATAGCGCAGGGCCTGGCTCGGCTTGTCGTCCATCTTCACCGAGACCTCGGTGTGGTGGAAGGTCGTGACCGCCTTCAGCTTCGGATGGGCGTCGAGCAGCGGCAACACCAGGGCCTCGTCGCCGAAGATGACGAAGCGCGCATCGGGCCTGCGTTCGAGCGTAAGGGCCGCGCCCGGGATCACCACGGACGGGCCGTGGTCTCCGCCCATCGCATCGAGCGCGATTGTAACCGGTCGTGTCATGAGGTGCTGGTCAGTCCCGGTGGCGGCCGGCAGGAGCGGGCGCGATGCGGCCGGGACAATAGCGACTTAGCACGCAGCCGCAAGCGCCGGAACGCGACGCCCCGCGCTTCATTCGTCCCGCTTCAGCCGTGCGAGCGCGGCAAATGGCGATTGCATCAGCACATCGGGCTCAGGCGATTCGAAGGCCGCGCCGGGCTTGCGCGGATAAGGATCGAGCGAAAGCGCGAGAAACTCCAGCATCACCGCGCCGAGATCGATGACGCCATCGACGATCGGCTCGGGCGGGTCGTCCTCGTTGAGATTGACCTCGATATCGATCGCGCCCTCACCGCTATCCTTGGCGGCGCGCGCCGCGATGACGGCGAGTTCCGTCTCGGGCAGGAAATCGAGCCTGACCGGGACCGACAGCGCAACCGCGAAAGGCTCGAGCGTGACGATGCAGACCTGATGCAGCGCCGCCTCGACATGCCCCTCCAGCCGCACGCGCTCGCCGTTGCGCGTCAGGGTGAAGCGGCCGTCGAGGCGCTCCAGCGAGGCGATGTCGAGCGCGGCCGCGATACGCGGCAGCGTCGCGGCGTCGACGGCGACCTCAGCCTTCGTGCCGCGCTGGCGGATCGTCTCGACCCGAACAGGATGGCTGAAGGGCAGCCCGGCGGCGGGATCAGCGGTCATCGGCGCCCTCTGCGGCGGAGATCGACGGGAACAGCACCGGCCGCGACAGCAGGGCGTCGAGATCGAGCACGCCAAGCGCCGCCTCGCTGCGCCTGACGTAATCGGCAAGAAGCGCCGCGCCGTCGCCCGCGCCGAGGTTGCGGGCGAGCGCATCGACCAGAGCCTTCGGCTCATCGGACATGAGCGCTGTCTCGAAGGCCTGGACGCGGCCATAGAAGCTGGCGGCGATCTTCTTCATGCGCTTGGGCACGGCGATGTCGCTGACGCCGCCATTGCGCAGGCCGAGTTCGAGATAGGCGAAGCAGGCATCGACGAAATCCTGGGCCAGGTCGGCCGCCGGAGCCGGCAGCGCCCGCAGCCGGCGCATCACGAGGAAGGCGTGCAGAGAGAGCGAATCGAAGCGACCCTCGAAGGTGTCGGGCACGCCGCCATCCAGATACAGCGCTGGCAGGCGCGACGCCTCGGCCACCCGGGCGAACAGCGCATTGACCGGCGCGAGCCGCTCCTCCCGCTTGCGGAACAGGCCGAACATCAGAAGCCGCCCCCGCGCCGTTGCCTTGCCAAAGCCATTCTCGGGCGTTACGCCAAGGCCTACCTGTTTGACAAGCGGCATGGGGTCACGCCCCAGGGCCGCGCCGGCTTTCGGATCGCGTGCGCATGATCGTCCCTACCCGCCGTGTCGCCCTGCTGGGCCTGCTTGCGACCTCGTCTCTCGCGCTCGCAGGGTGTGGCCCCGATTCCAGCGGCTTCCGGATTCCGACCTCTGCCGGCCTGAACGAGGAGTATACGCGCGGCTTCGTCATGGATGACGGGCTGATCGCGCAGGTGCGCCCCGGCATGGACGTACAGACCGTGCTGTCGACGCTCGGCACGCCTTCGACGACATCGACCGTCGGCAACCGGACCTTCTACTACATCAGCCAGACAGTGCGCCGGCGCTTCCAGTTCCAGGAGCTCAGCGTCGTCGACCAGAAGGTGCTGGTGGTCTATTTCAACAAGGCCTTCAAAGTCGAGCGCATCGCCAATTACGGCCTCCAGGACGGCGTGATCTTCGACTTCATCAGCCGCACCACCGCCACCGGCGGCGAGGAGCAGAGCTTCCTGCGCAACCTGTTCAAGGGCGTGACGCGGTTCAATCCGTTCGGGGGGTAGCGCCGCGTCAGTGGTTTCAAGACGAAAAAGCCCGGAGCGTCAGCCCCGGGCTTTTTGCATTCGTCGCAGAACCGAAGGGCGACCACGGGAGAAATCGCTTTCCGGGCCATCAGGCGACGGACCGGACAATCTGATTCAATGCGGTTCGACAAACCGCTGCGCGCAAAGAAGAAACCCCGCGGATCGCTCCGCGGGGCATTTTCATTTTGCCGGCCGGCTCAGCTATGCGCCAGGATCGCCAGCAGCAAGAGCGCGATGATGTTGGTGATCTTGATCGCCGGGTTCACGGCGGGGCCCGCCGTGTCCTTGTAGGGGTCGCCGACGGTGTCGCCGGTGACGGAGGCCTTGTGCGCCTCCGAGCCCTTCATGTGGCGGACGCCGTCCTTGTCGACGAAACCGTCCTCGAAGGACTTCTTGGCGTTGTCCCAGGCGCCGCCGCCCGAGGTCATCGAGATCGCCACGAAGATGCCGGTGACGATGACGCCCATCAGCATGGCGCCGACGGCGGCAAAGGCCTGGTTCTTGCCGGCGATGGCGTTGATCGCAAAGAAGGTCACGATCGGCGCGAGCACGGGCAGCAGCGAGGGCACGATCATCTCCTTGATCGCGGCCTTGGTCAGCAGGTCGACGGCCCGCGCATAGTCGGGCCGCTCGGTGCCGTCCATGATGCCGGGCTTCTCCTTGAACTGGCGACGGACCTCCTCCACCACCGAACCTGCGGCGCGGCCGACCGCGGTCATGCCCATGCCGGCGAAGAGGAAGGGGATCAGGCCGCCGAGCAGCAGGCCGACGACGACATAGGGGTTGGACAGCGAGAAATCGACGACCACGCCCTTGAAGTACTGGAACGTGGTCGAGCCCGCCTTGTTGGCCTCGGCGATGAAGAAGTTCAGGTCCGAGGTGTAGGCCGCGAACAGCACCAGCGCGCCGAGGCCCGCCGAGCCGATGGCATAGCCCTTGGTGATCGCCTTGGTGGTGTTGCCCACCGCGTCGAGCGCGTCGGTGGAGTGGCGGACCTCCTTGGGCAGGCCCGCCATCTCGGCGATGCCGCCGGCATTGTCGGTGACCGGGCCGAAGGCGTCGAGCGCCACGACGACGCCGGCCAGCGCCAGCATCGCCGTGGTGGCGATGGCGATGCCGAACAGGCCGGCAAGCCCGTAGGAGACGATGATGCCGGCGATGATCACGATCGTCGGCAGCGCGGTCGATTCCAGCGAAACCGCGAGGCCCTGGATGACGTTGGTGCCGTGGCCGGTGACCGAGGCCTGCGCGATCGAGACGACCGGACGCTTGCCCGTGCCGGTGTAGTATTCGGTGATGACGACGATCAGCAGCGTCACCGCGAGGCCGACCAGCGCGCAGGCGAAGAGCCCGCCCGAGGTGAAGGTGACGCCCTGCACCGTGGTGAAGGAGGCCGAGAAGCCGCCAAACATCAGGTAGTTCACGGCCGCGATCGCGCCGATCGAGAGCACGCCGGCGGCGATGAAGCCCTTGTAGAGCGCGCCCATGATCGACTGGTTGGCGCCGAGCTTGACGAAGAAGGTGCCGATGATCGAGGTGACGATGCAGGCCGCGCCGATCGCCATCGGATAGAGCATCATCGTGCCGAGCGTCGCCTGTCCGGCGAAAAAGATCGCGGCGAGCACCATGGTGGCGACGAGCGTGACCGCATAGGTCTCGAACAGGTCGGCCGCCATGCCGGCGCAGTCGCCGACATTATCGCCGACATTGTCGGCGATCGTGGCGGGGTTGCGCGGATCGTCCTCGGGGATGCCGGCCTCGACCTTGCCGACGAGGTCGGCGCCGACATCGGCTCCTTTAGTGAAAATGCCGCCGCCGAGACGGGCGAAGATCGAGATCAGCGAGGCGCCGAAGCCGAGCGCGACGAGCGAATCGATGACGACGCGGCTCGACGGGGTGAAGCCGAGCATGGAGGTCAGGACGCCGTAATAGACCGCGACGCCGAGCAGCGCGAGGCCGGCGACCAGCATGCCGGTGACCGCGCCGGCCTTGAAGGCGACGTCGAGACCGTCACCCAGCGACTGCATCGCGGCCTGGGCGGTGCGGACGTTGGCGCGCACGGAGACGTTCATGCCGATGAAGCCGGCGACCCCCGAGAGCACCGCGCCGATCAGGAAGCCGATCGCGACCCACTGGCCGAGCAGCCAGGCAAGGGCGACGAAAAGCACGACGCCGACCATGGCGATGGTGATGTACTGGCGCTTGAGATAGGCCTGCGCACCTTCGGCGACAGCAGCGGAGATCTCCTGCATGCGCTGGTTGCCGGCGTCGCGCTTCATGACGTCGGCATAGGCCCAGACGCCATATGCGATCGACAGCGCACTCAGGAGGATAATGATGAGCAAAGCGGACATTCGGTTTCCTGACCTCGAGATTTCGTCCCGGACGGCCAGAGGGCCGTGCCTTATCGGTTCTTGAACGCCAAAGATGCAGAAACGGGGCTAAGGGGCTCAGCTCCGGATTTCGGATCGCCAGTGTCGGCGGGCTTTCTGCCAAGTTTCGGACAAAATCGCAAACGGCGCGACTGACAATTGGGATGAGATGTCAGGTGAAGCGGGACAGACTGCAACCACGTTGAGTGATAGAGCATGATGCCGAGCAAGACAGTCACATTACGAATGCCGATTGAGGTCATGCAGCGGCTGGATCGACTCGCGAGCGCGCCCCGGCGCAGCCGTTCTTTCCTCGTCGCCGAGGCTGTGGCTCACTACATCGATCGCGAGACAGCTATCGTCGAGGGCATTGCGGCAGGGCTCGCCGATATGCGCGCGGGACGCGTCGTTGGCCATAGCGAAGCCATGGCCCGGATCGACAGAACGATCATCGCCATCGAAGCCCGCAACCGCCTTACAACGCCACGTCGCGATTGACGTTCTTGTAGAGCAGGTAGGCGGCGTCGGAAAAACCGGTCGGGTAGAATTGCTGCGGACAGAAGCCGCCCATCCAGATGAAATCCTGCACCCAGATCTCGTGCCATTCGTCGCCGAGGAAATAGAGCCCCTGCCCTTCCAGCATGTAGAGCCCGTGCTCCATCACATGGGTCTCGACATCGGGAAAGCAGGCCCCGGGCTTGAACCACATCAGGTTCATCTCGAAATCGAAGCGCATGTCGCCGTATGGGAGCAGGAACTGGAAGCCGCGTCCCTCCAGGCCGGTATGGTTCGTCACCGGCACCCGGTCGCGATGAGAGATGATCGGCTCCGGAGCGGGCAAGTCGATCGCCTCGTAGCGCTTGCGCAGGCCGAGCACGCGGAGTTTGTCGGGGCCGCCATTGCGCAGCGAGAACGGCAGGCCGGGCGGAACATAGGCAAAGCCGCCTTCGGTCAGTTCGGCCGGTAACGAGCCGGCGATCGAGACCTGCGCCGAGCCCGACAGCACATAGAAAAAATGCTGAACGCCATCCTCGCGAACCTCGCCGCGCGAGCCGCCGCCCGGCTCGATCTCGAGCACGAACTGGGCGAAGCGCGCACCCAGCACGGGGGCTGCCAGAATGCGCCCGATCGTCGCCTCGTATTGCGGCAGGCGGCTGACGAGCACGCCTTCGGGCGGCATGAAAGCGTAGTTGGATCGGACGACGCCGCGGTTATGGCCGATAGCGCCGGGCGGCAGCCGCCCGGCGGGAACCGTGAACTGGTGTGGCCGCATTGGTGTCTCCTGCTCGGCTTCGCGACTGGAATTGCAAGGATCAGACCGCCGCAGCGCGCCGCTGCAAGGCCTGCCAGCCGACCAGCGCTAGCGCGACCGCGACGGGCGGGAAGACCAGCCAGTTGACGCTGTCCCAGCCGCCGGCATTGAGCAGGCCGCCAGCCGAGAACGACGCGATGGCGACCGAGCCGAACACCAGAAAGTCGTTGGCCGCCTGGACCTTGACGCGTTCTTCGGGCCGGTAGCAGTCGGTGACGAGCGCGGTCGCGCCGATGAAGCCGAAATTCCAGCCCAGGCCGAGCAGCACCAGCGCGATCCAGAAATGGCCGACGCTGAGGCCGCTCAGGCCCACGATGGCGGCGAGCGCGGTCAGGCCGAGGCCGACCGCCGTGATCGTTTCCTTGCCGTAGCGGGCGATCAGCTTGCCGGTGAAGAAGCTCGGGCCGAACATCGCCAGCACATGCCACTGGATGCCGAGCGCCGCATCCCCGACCGAATGGCCGCAGCCGACCATGGCGAGCGGGGCGGCCGTCATGACGAAGCTCATCAGGCCATAGGCGACGAGCGCGGCCGAGACCGAGGCGATGAATTTCGGCTGGCGCATGATCTCGGAGAGCGGCCGGCCGCCGCCGGACTTCACCACCGCGACCGGCGGGGCGCGCAGCAGCAGCACGACGCCGATGGCGAGGAAGGCAAGCGCGCCCTGCGCCAGAAAGCTCGCCGCGAATGGCGCGTCCGGCGTCAGGTCGCGCGTCCAGTAGACCGATTGCGGGCCGATGACCGCCGCCGCCAGCCCGCCGATCATCACCCAGGAGATCGCCCTGGCCTTGAACGCCTCGCTGGCGGTGTCGGCGGCGGCAAAGCGGTAGCTCTGCACGAAGGCGCCGTAGACCCCGCACAGAAAGGTGCCGAGACAGAACAGCCAGAACACGCGCATGCCCGCCCCGGCCGCCGCGATGCTGGAGGCGATCACGCCGGTCGTCGCGCCGACGAGATAGCCGCTGCGCCGCCCGTAGCGCCGCATCAGCATGGCGGCCGGAATGACGCCCGCCGCGATGCCAAGCTGCATCAGGCTGACCGGCACCGTGGCGAAGGTCTTGTCAGCGACGAGACCGGCTCCGACGATGCCGCCGAGCGAGATCACGATGGCCGGGCTCGCGCCGCCCAGCCCCTGCGCGCAGGCGAGCACCAGCGCATTGCGTCTGGCGAGGACGTCGCCTTCGGTCGCGTTCACGGGCTTGGTCATGGCATCGGCCGCCGGTCGGTGAGCGCGGCCGGATCGGGGACGACGCTCAGAAATGGGTGAAGGACCGGCGCGCGAATTCACGCGGCTGGCCCTGCTGGAGGTAGCGCACCGTACCGGCGTCGGCCGTGATGCGCCCGATGACGGCCAGCGGAACGCCGGCCGCCTCGCCTGCCGCGACCAGAGAAGGATAGTCTCTTCCCGGCGCGGTGCAGAGAATTTCGTAATCGTCGCCACCGGTCCAGGCCAGTTCCAGCAATGCGGGATCGGCCATGATCGCGGCGCGGGCCGGGCCTGAGAGCGGCACGGCGTCGAGATCGACCTCAGCGCCGATGCGAGAGGCCGACAGCAGCTTGGCGAGATCGCCGATCAGCCCGTCCGAGACGTCCATCGCCGAGGACGCATGCGCCTGCAGGGCGGCAGCGAGTGCGAGGCGCGGGCGGGGATGCAGATAGCGGTCGGCGAGATGAGCCCGATCGGCTTCGGTGAGCGCCGCCACCCAGTCCGGCCTGTCCGGCCCATGGACCTTCAGGCCGAGCGCGCCGTCACCGATCGAGCCCGAAACCAGCAGGATGTCGCCGGGCTTTGCGCCGGAGCGAACGACCATGCGCCCGGCCGGCACGCTGCCGAAGGCGGTGATCGAGAGCGTCAGCGGGCCGGGAGTCGAGACGGTGTCGCCGCCGATCAACGGGCAGCCGCCCTCGTCGGCGATGTGCTTGAGGCCTTGGGCGAAACCGCCGAGCCAGTCTTCCGTCCAGCCACGTGGCAGAACGAGCGAGAGCACGAAACCGTCCGGCTTCGCGCCCTTGGCCGCGAGGTCGGACAGGTTCACTGCCAGCGCCTTGCGGGCGATCGAGGCCGGCGGATCGTCGGGGAAGAAATGCACGCCGGCGACGAGCGCGTCGGCCGTGACCACGATCTCGTAGCCGCGCGCGGGGCGAATCAACCCGGCATCGTCGAGAAGACCGAGGCCGCCTGCACCCGCGATCGGCGCGAAATAGCGGGCGATGAGTTCGAACTCGCCGGGGCGTTCCGTGTCCGTCTTCATCTGACCCGCAACATCCCGTCAGTAAACGCCAGTCGTCCCGGACAAGCGGCGAAGCCGCGCCGATCCGGGACCCATTCCAGAACATTCATCGGAAACGTTCCGGAATGGGTCCCGGGCCTCCCTTCGGTCGCCCGGGATGACGACGTCATTCAGAACGAACGATATTCACGCAGCCGGCTGGTCGAACTCTTCGGCGCGAAAGTCGCGCGCCATCTTGTCAAGCACGGCGTTGACCATGCCGATCTCTTCGCCCTCGTAGAAGGCGCGCGTCACGGCGACATATTCGGAGATGACGGCGCGGCCGGGCACGTCCTTGCGGAACGCGAGCTCATAGGCACCGGCCCTCAGCACGGCGCGCACCACCGCCTCAACGCGCTTGAGCGGCCAGCCGGCGGCCAGCGTCTCGTCGACCGAGCGGTCGATCAGGCGCTGCTCGCGCACGACGCCGCCGAGCAGATCGCGGAAGAAGGCGATCTCGGCCTTGGGAAGTTCGATGTCCTCGACCTCCTTGCCGATCCAGAAGGCCTCGAACTCGGCCATGGCCTCGACCACGCCGCGCCCGCCGATCTCCATCTCGTAGAGCGCCTGCACGACGGAGAGCCGCGCGCCGCGCCGCATTTCCGCGCGGCTCATTTGGACTGCTCCCCGAGCGAGCGCTTGTAGCGCAGAACGCTGAGCGCCGCTTCCGCCGCACCGCCGCCCTTGTCCATCTCGGAGCGGTTGGCCCGCGCCCAGGCCTGCGCCTCGTTCTCGACCGTCAGGATGCCGTTGCCGAGCGGCAGCGCGAAGGCCACCGACAGGTCCATCAGCGCGCGCGAGCTTTCGCCGGCGACGATGTCGTAATGGCCGGTTTCGCCACGGATGACGGTCCCGAGCGCCACGACCGCCTCATAGGGATCGACCACCTCGTCGGCGGCGCGCAGGCCGATGATGATCGCGGAGGGGATTTCGAGCGCGCCGGGTACGGTGACGACATCGACGCGGCAATCCGCCTCGTCGAGCACGGCGAGCGCGCCTGCGAGCAGTTCGTCGGCGAGATTGTCGTAAAAGCGCGCCTCGACGACGAGGACGCGCGCGCCGTCTAGCGGCGCGGCAGGCGTTGCGACCTTGTCGGCCGAAGTTTGCCGGGGTCCGGCCATGGGTTCTTGTCCTTGCGGGGTTGAGGGCGCTGGTTACCCCTGCGCGCGCGCCTCCGCAAGCCGCGCGGCGTAACGCGCCATCAGATCGACCTCGAGATGGATCGCGTCGCCGGCCTTGCGCGCGCCCCAGGTGGTGACGCTGAAGGAATGCGGGATCAGCAGCACGGTGAAGACATCGTCGGCGACGCTGTTGACGGTGAGCGAGGTGCCGTCGAGGCAGATCGAGCCCTTGCTCGCGATGAAGGGCGCGAGCGTCCTGGGCGCGCGGATATGAAAGCGGGCGGTCGCGCCCCAGGGCTGGTCGGGATCGGCGGGAATCGGCTCGATCGACTCGATGATGGCGACGCCATCGACATGGCCGGTGACGAGATGGCCGCCGAGTTCGTCGCCGACCTTGAGCGAGCGCTCCAGATTGACCGCCGTGCCGGGCGTCCAGTCGCCGACCAGCGTCTTGGCCAGCGTCTCGGCCGCCGCCTCGACTTGAAAGACGCAGCCGGGATTGCCATCGTCGCGCGAGCGCAGGGCCGTCACGGTGAGGCAGACGCCGGCGCAGGCGATCGAGGCGCCGATCTCGATGCCGGCGGCCTCCCAGGGACAGGCGATGGCGAGGCGCTTCAGGCTCGGCCCCTTGGCCTGCGCTTCCACGACCGTGCCGATGGCGGTGACGATGCCGGTGAACATCAGGCGATCCTCGAAAAATGCTCGAAACGATCATGGCCGATCAGGCCGGTTTCGACGCGCTGATAGATGTCGGGGTTGGCCAGCAGGGCCGCAAGGCCCGGGCGCACGGCGACCACGCCGGGGTGGCCCAGCGCATTCGGCGAGGTCGAGACGATGACCTCGTCGGCGAGGCCGGCCTGCGCCAGCTTCTCGCCCACGGTCGGCCCGCCTTCGGAGAACACGCGCGTGATGCCGCGTGCGCCGAGCAGCCGCAGCGCATCTGTCAGATCGAGATGGCCGTCCAGCGCAGCGCCGACGCGCATCACCTCGACGCCGGCGGCGACCAGCGCGGTCTCATTGGAGAGGGGCGCAGATTCGGTTGCGATCGCCCAGACCGGAACCTCGCCCGCCGTGCGCACAAACTGCCCGTCGAGCGGCAGGCGTAGATGCGAATCGAGGATGACCCGGATCGGCGAGCGGCCGGCCATGCCCGGCAGCCGCACCGTCAGCAGCGGGTCGTCGGCCAGCACCGAGCCGATGCCGAGCATGATCGCGTCGTGATGTGCGCGCTGGAGATGCACCCAGGCCGACGCCGCCGGGCAGGACACGGCGAGCCGCGAGCCCCCTGCCCCGCCGGCATAGCCGTCGGCCGTGCGCGCGACCTTGAAGGTCACCATCGGGCGGCCCTGCGTCACCCGCAGCACATGACCGCGATGGGCTGCCTGCGCCTCGCTTTCCAGCACGCCGGTCGTCACCTTGAGACCGGCCGTGCGCAGGAGCGCGAAGCCCAGTCCGCGAAACAGCGGGTTGGGATCGGCCATCGCCGCGACGACACGCGTCACGCCGGCCAGAATTGTACGCTCGACGCAAGGCGTCGCTGCCCGGATGGTGCGATGCGAGCAGGGTTCGAGCGTGACGTAGAGCGTGCCGCCTGCGGCTGCGCTGGGGCCGGCGCGGTCGAAGGCGTTCGCCTCGCCATGGGGTCGGCCGCCGGGCTGCGTGTGACCGCGCGCGACGATGACGGGGCCGTTCGGCGTCTCCTGCGTCACCAGCGCGCCGACGCAGGGGTTCGGCCATGTCATCCCCTGCCCGCGCGCGCCGAACGCCAGCGCCTGACGCATGAAATGGCGGTCGATCGCGGCCTGCGCTGGATCGGCCTCAGTCATCGTCGCGGAAGGGCGGGGCTGTATCCCCGCCCTCGATCTCGTCGGCGCTGAGCTGGCCCAGAATCTCCTCGAAATCGCGGGCCTCGCGAAAATTCTTGTAGACCGAGGCGAAGCGGACATAGGCGACGTCGTCGAGCGCCTTGAGCCCTTCCATGACCAGTTCGCCGATGGCGGAACTGGCGATCTCGCCCTCGCCTGCGCTTTCGAGCTGGCGCACGATGCCGTTGACCATCCGCTCGATCCGTTCGGGCGCGACCGGGCGCTTGCGCAGCGCGTGCTCTATGGACGTTTGCAGCTTGTCGCGGTCGAAGGCTGTCCGCCGGCCCGAGCGCTTGACCACGACGAGCTCCCGCAATTGCACCCGCTCGAAGGTGGTGAAGCGGCCGCCGCAATCGGGGCAGACGCGCCTGCGGCGGATCGAGGCATGGTCGTCGGTGGGGCGGGAATCCTTCACCTGCGTGTCCAGGGAGCCGCAATAGGGACAGCGCATGGGGCGGCTTTCAGTCTTCGCTCAGATGCGTTTCACGCGCCAACGCCGCCCGGAGATTGGCGCTGGACCAAGACGGCCAGCCGGTTCCGGCGAAGTCCCGGTCATGCGACCAGATGTCGGCGCCGGCCAGCCAGGCCAACGCAAGCACGTGCGCGTCGGTCGTTTTCCCGTTCCGAGACGGAGGGCCGAGTAAAAGGGCCCTCGCTGCCTCCACAACGAGCGGCGCATACTCGGCTTCCGCAACGATCCACAGCCCTTTGACAAGGTCGTTCGCAAAACCAGCGGTAGGGTTGCCCTGCTCAGTCAACCTCTGAGCGACAACCTTGATCTCTTGAACCGCGCGCTGGGAGGTCGCGAGCAGTCGATATCTGCCGACGAACTGCAAGACATCCCCTGCACGGAGCCCAAGCGCGCAGCCCAGGATAATGTTGCTGTCGACAATGAGAACGCGCGACGGTGCCTGAGGTCGGCGGTCAGTCCTCACGTTCATCGAGCCAACGTTCCAGATCGACCGTGTCGTACATAGACCGTTGCCGAGTCAGCTCGCGAACCGTCTGCATAAGCTCCGCTATACGTGCGGATCGGGCGCGCGCCTCGGCGACCCAGGACGAATTGGAGCCATCGGCAGGCCGAACGAATTCGTCCTCCTCATGCGGCAACGACACGACGTTCGCGTTTGCCATCTGCTGCAATTCGTCGATGGTTATCGCGGTCTTCATTGTCCTGTCCTCGGCTTACTCAGTTATAAGGCCGCCTGGAGGCACGCACAACGCCGCGCCTTCAATAGATCGGGAACCGGCCCGTCAGCTCCTTGGCCTTGGCCTTCACCGCCGCCTCGACGGCCGCGTTGCCCTCCTCGCCATTGACGCTGAGCCCGTCCAGCACCTCGGCGATCAGCTCGCCGACGCGCTGGAACTCGACGACGCCGAAGCCGCGCGAGGTCGCTGCCGGCGTGCCGAGCCGGATGCCGGAGGTGACCATCGGCTTTTCCGGATCGAAGGGGATACCGTTCTTGTTGCAGGTGATGTGGGCGCGGCCGAGCGCGGCTTCCGCCGCCTTGCCGGTGATCTTCTTGGAGCGCAGGTCGACCAGCATCAGGTGGTTGTCGGTGCCGCCGGTGACGAGGTCGAAGCCCTTGGTCTTCAGCGTCTCGGCCAGGGCCTTCGCATTCTCGACCACGGCGCGGGCGTAGAGCTTGAACTCGGGCTGAAGCGCCTCCTGGAACGACACCGCCTTGGCGGCGATGACATGCATCAGCGGCCCGCCCTGGATGCCGGGGAAGATCGCCGAATTGAACTTCTTCGCCAGCGCCTCGTCATTGGTCAGGATCATGCCGCCGCGCGGGCCACGCAGGGTCTTGTGCGTCGTCGTCGTCGCGACATGGGCGTGCGGGAACGGCGAGGGATGCGCGCCGCCGGCCACAAGACCGGCGAAATGGGCCATGTCGACAAAGAGATACGCGCCGACCTCGTCGGCGATGGCGCGGAAGCGCGCGAAGTCCCAATGCCGCGCATAGGCCGAGCCGCCCGCCACGATGACCTTGGGCCTGTGCTCGCGGGCGAGCCGCTCCAGCGCCTCGTAGTCGATCAGCTGATCGACGACGCAGACGCCATAGGAGACGACGTTGAACCATTTGCCGGACTGGTTGACCGGCGCGCCATGCGTCAAATGTCCGCCGGCAGCGAGATCGAGCCCCATGAAGGTATCGCCGGGCTGCATCAGTGCCATGAACACGGCCTGATTCGCCTGGCTGCCGGAGTTCGGCTGGACATTGGCGAAGGCGCAGCCGAACAGGCGCGTCGCACGCTCGATCGCCAGCTTCTCGGCGATGTCGACGAACTGGCAGCCGCCATAATAGCGCCGGCCGGGATACCCTTCCGCGTATTTGTTGGTCATCACCGAGCCCTGCGCTTCGAGCACGGCGCTGGAGACGATGTTTTCCGACGCGATCAGCTCGATCTCGTCGCGCTGGCGGCCGAGCTCGAGTTCGATGGCGCGCGCGATCTCGGGATCGGCATCCGCCAGAGAGGCGGCGAAGAAGGAGTTCGAGAGGTGCGTGGCGGCGGCGGCTTGCGTCATATCCGGCTCCTGACGATTCGGTGGCCGATCACGGCCCGGCGCGGTCGGGGCGTCCGTATCATGAGGCGCGAGGCTGTCCAAGCGGTAGATGGTCGCGTATGGCGCGCCGCGCCCGCTGCCGGTCTTGGCCCGGTCCAGACATCCGGACGCGCCTTTCCGCGGCAGGCCCCATCAACGGAAAACCCGCCGGACAGACCGGCGGGCTTCTGACGATGACGGAAAGCCGAAGCCTCAGATGTCCTGCTCGCCCTGCAGCGCGGCGACCGGCGCGGGTCCAAGCCCGTCCTTGTTGTAGATGTCGTCGCGGAACTGGACGCCGCCTTCGGGCGAAGCCCAGGCGGTGACATAGACCCAGTAGCACGGCACGGGATTGGCGATGCGGGCGTTGACGCGCTCGCCGGACTGGATCGTGGCGTCGATCTTGGCGCGATCCCAGCCGGGCGTCTCCTTGAGCAGCCAGGCGATGTAGTCGCGCACGTTCTGGACGCGAATGCAGCCCGAGGAGACGAACCGGAAATCGTCGCCGAAAATGCCCTTGGCGGGCGTGTCGTGCATGTAGACGCCGTGCGGGCTGGGAATGTTGATGCGCACGAAGCCGAGCGAGTTGAACTCGCCGCCGGGGTCCTGACGGAAGGTGTAGCGGGTCGCCTCGTCTGAGTTCCAGTTGACGCGCTCGGGCGCGATCTCGCCGCTGGGGCCGATGATGCGGATCTTGTTCTCGGTCAGGTAGGACGGCTCCTTGCGCATCTTCGGGATCAGATCCTTGCGGATGATCGAGGCGGGCACGGTCCAGGTCGGGTTGAAATTGACCTCTGGGATCTTGGTCGAGAGCAGCGGCGACTGCCGGTCGATCTTGCCGACGCCGGCGGCGTGGCGTGTCGCGACGACGCCGTTCTCGACGGTCTCGACCATCGCGGCCGGAATGTTGGCGACGACGTAGCGCCCGCCGAGATTGCCCGACCAGGTGCGCAGGCGCACGACGTTGGTCTCGAGCTGGCGGATGCGGCGGTCGATCGGCACGTTCAGTGCCGTAACCGTGGCGCGGTTGATCGCGCCCGTGGTCGACAGGCCCATGCGCGACTGGAAGCGCCGCACGCCGGCCTCGACATAGGAATCATAGACGTTGCTGCCGCCGGCATTGGCGTCGAGGTCGCCCGTCAGGATCAGGCGCTGGCGCAGCGCGACGACGCCGGGGCCGCGCGAACCGACGGCGAGCCTGTCGCCGAGCTGGACGGCCGGCCAGCCGCCGCGCGCGGCGAGATCGCGATAGGCTGCGATTGCCTGTTCGGTGGCGGCCAGCGATTCCGGCGAGAGCATCGGGGTGGAGGAGCGCACGACGGCGTTGCGCGAGCCGGCGTCATAATTCTGGCGCCATTCCGCCTGCTGGGCGAAGGCAGGGGCCGCCGCCGTGGCGGCCGCTCCCGAAAGCAGACCCAGCATGGTCTCGCGGCGGGTCAGGCTCAGATTCGACATGTCAGTCCTCATCATCGACGTCAGCGTGCCAAGACCGGCTCCGGGCGGTCTCAGTCCGGGCAAGCGCGCACCAAATTCCCCGCCGTTGCCGAAAGCCCGAGGGCAGCCGGTAGCGACAGCGATCGATGCAACGATCTCCTAACACACTTAACGTCTCGTGATGAGCGCGGCGATTTTAGGGCGGATGCCGCGCAAGGGCGCGTTTGCAGGCCTCACCGCGCGGAAACACCGGCCGTGTCGCCTCGACGGCACAGCCCGGCCGGTCTGCGACCAGCCGGGCCTGCGCGGCGCGCACGCGCCGGACAGTGCGGGAATGCGGCGATCCTAGAGCTTGTAGCGGATCTGATCGGTCCAGAAACGCTCGAGCCGCAGCAGGGCGTTGTTCATGCGCTCGAAATCGTCCGAGGCGATGCCGCCGATCTGCTCAACCGTGCGGACATGCTTGTCGTACACGCCCTTCACGAGATTGTGCACATCCTTGCCCTTTTCGGTCAGGCTGATGCGCACCGAACGACGGTCGATCCGCGAGCGGGCGTGATGGAGATAGCCGAGCTCGACCAGCTTCTTGACGTTGTAGGACACGTTCGAGCCGAGATAGTAGCCCCGGGTCCGCAGTTCGCTGGCGCTGAGCTCGGCATCGCCGATGTTGTAGAGCAGCAGCGCCTGCACGCTGTTGACGTCGTCGCGGCTGCGACGCTCGAATTCGTCCTTGATGACGTCCAGCAGGCGGCGATGCAGCCGCTCGACCAGCGTCAGGGATTCGAGATAGAGAGGCTTGACCTTAAGATCAGCATCATCCGCAACGGCCGGAGCCGAAGTCTTTACGCTCGCTTTCATGGTATATCCCGCCTGTTGAATACCGGCCAGGATTTGTCTCCCGGTCCGCTTCTGAGAAACACCATACCCGGCGCGGATGAAAACGAGTTTAAATATCAGGATGAATCAGAGGTTTAGCCGTTTCGGTGAATCCAAAATGAAGCCGGAATTGCTCAAGCTAAAGTCTTTGTTACCGTGATGGGCGGCATTGGAGCGGCCCTGTCGGCTTAAGCGGCCTCGTTTTCCGCCGCCCAGGTCGCGGCGAAATAGGCCACGATCAGCGTGCCGTAGCCGACGGCCAGCAGCGTCGTCATCGGCAGCAGGCGCGGGAAGAAGAAGCCGAGCAGCAACTGGCTGATCGTCGCGAGCAGCCAGAGCACGCCGCCCCAGGTCGAGACCAGCCACAGGCCTACCGCCGCGACGAGGTCGATCACGGCGAAATAGACGGTGATCGCCTGGAAGCTCAACAGCCTCGCCTCAAAGGGCGGCTGGTTCGGTGTGCCGATGCCGAAGATCACCGCCCAGGCCATCAGCCCCTTGGCCAGCCAGACGACCGAGAGCAGGCGCAGCAGCCAGACCAGGAAACGGCGGAACCGCATCGGCCGCGCCACGCCGCCCGGCGCGGCCGACATCTCCATGGCGATCGAACCCGCCTCGCCATCGGCTCCGGGGCCCATCGCTCAGCCCTCCAGCACGAGGTCATCCGCGCCGAGCGGGGCGAAATAGGCAGCGATCGCCGACGCATCGAGCTGCTCGATCGTGTCGGGCTGCCAACGCGGCGCGTTGTCCTTGTCGATGACGACGGCGCGCACGCCCTCGTAGAACTCCTGGCCGGCGACGATGCGCGAGACGATGCGGAACTCGGTCGTCATGGCCTCGCTGAAACTCATCGCTCCGCCGAGGCGCATCTGCTCGAAGGCGATGGCGACGCTGGTCGGCGATTTGGACCGGATCGTCTGCAGCGCCTTGGCCGCGAAAGCGCTGCCGGCCTCAGCCTCGCGCGCCAGGCTCGCCAGTACCGCGTCGAGGCTCGGCTGGCCGAGGCAGCGCGCGATGACCGCGCGCTCGGGCGCGAGCTTTTGTGGGCCGGGATCGTGGCCGAAATCCCCGAGGATATCGTCGAGGCCGCCCCTTGCGGTCAGCGCATCCACCAGCTCGGCCATCCGGCTGCTTGGCACGGCATGGGTCGCGAGACCGAGCGCCAGAGCGTCGGCCGCGCCGACGCGGTCTCCCGTCAGTGCAAGATATGTCCCCGCCGCCCCCGGCAGGCGGGGCAGCGCATGGGTCGCGCCGACATCGGGGAAGAAACCGATGCCGACTTCCGGCATGGCGAAAAGGTAGCGCTCGCCGGCGATGCGATGGCTGCCATGCAGCGAGATGCCGACGCCGCCGCCCATAACGATGCCGTCGATCAGCGCGACATAGGGCTTTGGATAGGTCTTGATGCGGGCGTTGAGGATGTACTCCTCGCGCCAGAACGCCAGCATCTCAGGCTGGCGGCCGGCGCGGCCGAGATCGTGCAGCGCCCGGATGTCGCCGCCGGCCGAGAACGCCTTCTCGCTCGCACTGGTGACGACGACGCGGGTAACCTGCGGATCGCGCTCCCATGCGTCGAGCGCGCGCGCCAGTTCGCGCACCATGCCGAAGGACAGCGCGTTAAGCGCCTTTGGCCGGTTCAGCACCACGACGCCGGCGGCGCCGCGGCGCTCGCAGATGATCTCGGCGTCCAGCGCGTCGGCGTCTCGGGTTTCGGCGTCCTGCGACATCGTGGTCGGCATCCTCGGCATCAACGGCGGTTCTGGTCCGCGCGGGCTGCGCTTGTCAACGCGGGTTTCGGCCCACACCGCCGCGCGCGGACGGGACTTGCGACGATCGCGCTTGTTTTGGAACGGTTCCGATGTGCTAACATCGCCTCACAGACGAAACCGCCGCCCGGAGAGCGGCGAGAGGCGGGGCGGAGACGAGCATGGCATCTCGGGTGGTACAGCCTTTCCCGACGCCGCAGGCGCGGCAGGACGAGGCGGTGCAGAAGGCCGCCGATACGCTCGGGCTGACGCGGCGCATGCGGCGCAACCGCAAGGCGGACTGGTCGCGCCGGCTGGTGCGCGAAACCGTCCTGACCACCGCCGACCTGATCTGGCCGATGTTCCTGGTCGATTCCCAGACCGCGCGCTCTCCCGTCGCCTGGATGCCCGGTGTCGACCGGCTCAATATCGAGGAGGCGGTGCGCCAGGCGGCGCACGCGGCGGAACTCGGCATCCCGGCGATCGCGCCCTTCCCCTTCGTCGAGAAATCCCTGCGCGACGCGACCGGCTCGGAGGCGCTGAACGCGCGCAACCTGATGTGCCGTGCGGTGCGCGCCATCAAGGCCGAGGTTCCGCAGATCGGCATCATCTGCGATGCGGCGCTCGACCCCTACACGTCGCACGGCCATGACGGCGTGATGGCGGGCGAGCGCATCCTCAACGACGCCAGCGTGCGCATCCTGACCCAGCAGGCGCTGGCGCTGGCCGATGCCGGGGCCGACGTGATCGCGCCGTCTGACATGATGGACGGGCGTGTGGGCGCGATCCGGGCGGCGCTCGACGCGTCGGGCCATGAGGACGTCCAGATCATGGCCTATGCGGCGAAATACGCCTCGGCCTTTTACGGCCCGTTCCGCGACGCGATCGGCACCAACGCGACGCTGATCGGCGACAAGCGCACCTACCAGATGGACCCCGGCAATTCCGACGAGGCGATCGCCGAGGTCGCGCTCGATCTGGAGGAAGGCGCGGACATGGTCATGATCAAGCCCGGAATGCCCTATCTCGACATCGTGGCCCGCGTGAAGGACCATTTCCGCGTGCCGACCTTCGCCTACCAGGTCTCGGGCGAGTACGCGATGATCGTGGCCGCCGCCCAGAATGGCTGGCTCGACGGCGACAAGGCGATGGTCGAGAGCCTGATGGCGTTCAAGCGCGCCGGCGCGGACGGGGTGCTGAGCTATTTCGCGCCGAAATTGGCTTCGCGGCTGAAGGCGGGGCTTTGATCTGACCAGGTCGATATCCGGAGAACGCGTGTCGTTCCTAACAAGCGGCGAAGCCGCGCCGATCCGGGACCTACTCCCGACCGGTTCCGGAATGGATCCCGGGTCTGCGCTGCGCTCCGCCCGGGATGACGACGGTGTTTCAAGCGAGACGCGTCAGCGCTAGCGTCGGCCTAATGCGCCTCCTCCCGCCGATTCTGCTGGCTCTCGCCCTCGCCTCCTGCGGCGAGCGCTTCGACACCGACCAGCAGCGGCTCTGCAGGCAGGCGATCCTGCCGTTCAACCCGCCCGGGGCACGGATTGTCGTGGAGCCGCCGCAAGCCGGGCCATCTGCCAACACGCTGCGCATTCCCTACCTGATCGAGCGTTGGGGCGGGACGCCGCAGCGGCGGGTGATCGACTGCCTCTTCGCCGGCGAAGGCCGCAGCTTGCGGCGGGGCGAACTGATCGGCGTGGCCTCGGACGGACAACCGATGCCGGACGCCAGCTTCTACCTGATGCGGCGCTTCTATCTGGAGAACCGCGAGGAGCCGCCGCCCGACCCCGGCGCGGGGCGTCCCGAAATCCTGCCCGAACTGCCGCCCCACCTCGCCTATGGCCTGCAACAGGGACTGGCGGCCCTGCCCTCGGCCGCGATCTATGCGCTGCTCGCCTGTTCCTATGCGCTGGTCTACGGGCTGACCGGGCGGATCATTCTGAGCTTCGGCGAATTCGCGGCGCTGGGCGCGCTCGCCAGCGTGGTGGCCGTCGCGCTGATTCTGTCGCTGGCCGTTTCGACCCCGGCGTCGGGGCTGATCGTCGCCTTCGGCGTCGCCGTTCTGGTCTGCGCACTGCACGGCTTCGCGATGAGCCGCTTCGTGCTGCGGCCACTCGGGCGCGCCAGCGGCCAGCAGGTGCTGATCGCCACGATCGGGCTCGCCATCGCCTTGTCGGAATATCTGCGGCTTGCACAGGGGCCGGACCTGCGCTGGCTGCCGCCGGTCTTCAACCAGCCCTGGGCGCTGGCACGGGCGGACAGCTTTATCGTTACAGCGACCCCGCTCGGGCTCGCGCTGGCGGCGATCGGGCTGACCGCAACGCTCGCGATCGTGCTGCTGATCAAACGCTCGCCTTACGGCCGGGCCTGGCGGGCCGTGTCGGACGACGCAAGCACCGCCGCGCTGTTTGGCGTCGATGCGCGCGCCGTACTCGACAAGGCGGTGATCCTCGCCTGCGCGGCCTGCGGCGTCGCCGGCGTGATCGTCACCGCGATCTATGGCGGAATGGGGTTCGCCGGCGGCTTTTCGCTTGGGCTGAAGGCGCTGGTCGCGGCGGTGCTCGGCGGCATCGGCTCGGTTTCGGGGGCGGCGCTGGGCGGACTTTGCATCGCGCTGTTCGAAGTGCTCTGGTCCTCGACCATGCCGCTCGAACAGCGCGACATCGCCGTCTATGCCCTGCTGGCGGCGGTTCTCGTGCTGCGGCCGGGCGGATTCTTCGGCGACGGCGCGCTCGCGCCGCGGCAAGTCTGAGGCGATGGGGCCAATCATGGAACGCTGGCGATGAAAGAGCCTTTCGCGATCAGCTTCGCCGATGTCGAGGCGGCGGCCGCCCGCATCGAAGGCCATGTCCTGCGCACGCCGCTGATCCTGGCCCCCCGCCTGTCGGAGCTCACCGGCGCGACCGTGCTGGTCAAGCACGAGAACATGCAGGCGACGGCCTCCTTCAAGGAGCGCGGCGCGGTCAACAGGCTGCTGACGCTGGACGAGGACGAGAAGGCGCGCGGCGTCATCGCGATGTCGGCCGGCAACCATGCCCAGGCGGTCGCCTATCACGCGCGCCGTTTCGGCATTCCCGCCACGATCGTGATGCCCGAGACGACGCCGCTGGTGAAGGTCGAGAACACGCGTGCTCACGGCGCGCGCGTCGTGCTGCATGGGGAGACGCTCTACGAATCGGCGCAGAAGGCCCGCGAGCTGGCCGATGAAGAAGGGCTCGTGCTGGTCCACCCCTACGACGACCCGGCGATCATGGCCGGCCAGGGCACGGTCGCCTGCGAGATGCTCGACGACGAGCCCGATCTCGACATGCTGATCATCCCGCTGGGCGGCGGCGGCCTGATGGCGGGCAATGCGGTGGCGGCCAAGGCGCTGAAGCCAGAGATCGAGCTGATCGGCGTGGAGGCTGCGCTCTACCCCTCCTTCTACAACGCCGTGAATGCGGAAGACCTCGACATCGGCGGCGCGACGCTGGCCGAGGGCATCGCGGTCAAGACCGTCGGCGTGCAGACGCTGCCGATCGTCTCAAGCCTCGTGGCCGACATCGTTCTGGTCGGCGAGGATCTGATCGAGCGCGCCGTCAACGCCTATGCCTGTCTTCAACATACTTTGGCCGAGGGCGCGGGCGCGGCCGGGCTCGCGGCGATGCTGAAGGAGCCCGCGCGCTATGCCGGCCGAAAGGTCGGGCTCGTGCTCTGTGGCGGCAACATCGACACCCGCCTGCTGGCTGCGATCATGGTGCGCGAACTGGAGCGCGAGCACCGCATCGTCGCCTTCCGCCTGACCACCAGCGACCGGCCGGGCCTGCTCGGCAAGGTCGCGAGCCTGCTGGGCGCGGAGGGGGCCAACATCCTCGAGGTCAGCCATGGCCGGCTATTCCTCGACGTGCCGGCCAAGGGCGTGAGCCTCGACGTCACGGTCGAGACCCGCGGCGACGACCACAGCCGCATGATCGAGCATGCGCTGCGCGAGAACGGCTACGCGCCGCGCCGCATCTTTCCGCGCGGGGAAACGTCCGGCGGCTGAGCGCGCCAGTTTTTGCAATGCGATCTTGCGGAACCGGAAGGCCGATCAAACATTGTGTGGTGCGGGCAATCTCGCCCGGCACGGCACAAGGATCACGGCCCCAAATGAGCGACACCCGTTACGGCTCTTCCCCGATCACGCCGATCGAGCAGCGCCCTGTGCAGGATGTCAGCGGCGTGATGGGCTCGCGCATCTTCGCCTGGATCGGCGACATCGTCGTCGTGTTCATCCTGAGCTGGCTGCTGGTCGTTGCGATCAGCGTGCTGGGCGTGCTGACGCTGGGCCTCGGCTGGTTGCTCTTCCCCGCAGTAGCCGCCACCGCCTTCGTCTATGCGGCGATCACGATCGGCGGACGCAGGCAGGCGACCTGGGGCATGCGTATGGCCGGGCTGCGGGTCGAGACCGTCAATGGCGGGCGGCCCGATGCGCTCGCGGCGGCCGTCCACGCGCTGCTCTTCTATGTGGCGGCGGGCACGGTCGGCCTGTGGGTGCTCGACATCCTGATCGGCTTCGTGCGCGCCGACAAGCGGCTGGGCCACGACATCCTGACCGGGCTCGTGGTGGTGCGGGCCTGAGACGAAAGTTAGCCCCGGTCTGCGGCGTCGAGCCGATCCAGAACCGCGAGCGCCGCATCCGTGCCGACGCGGGCCGAGACCCTCCGGAAGTGGGTCTCGGTATCCCATACCGCAACAGCCTGCACGCTTATCTCCTCAACGAGCTTGTTGACGCTTAGCCCACGGTTTTGAGCGAGGGATTTGAGCTGCTTCGCAATGTCATCCGGCAAGCTGATCTTGAGGATTGCCATCGGTCTTCTCCAAAAGCGGAACACGACCTAGCATCCGCATTCCATCACGACCATCGTGTTGCCGCCGCCATCGCCGCTGCTACACTGCGGAGCGAAGCGGTGCCTGGAGCCAGCCGAACGTGACGAAGCCATTGCGGGACGCCCCGCAATTCTACCTGACGTCGCCGACCGCGTGCCCCTATCTGCCGGGGCGCGAGGAGCGCAAGGTCTTTACCCATCTCGTGGGAGCCCGCGCGCGCGACCTCAACGACGTGCTGAGCCAGGGCGGCTTCCGACGCTCGCAGAGCATCGCCTATCGCCCGGCCTGCGAGACCTGCCGCTCCTGCGTCTCCGTGCGCGTCCGCGTCGCCGATTTCCGCCCCTCGCGCAGCTTCCGCAAGGTACTCTCCCACAACAGCGACCTGATCGGCGAGGTGCTGCCGCCGCAGCCGCGCTCGGAGCACTATTCGCTGTTTCGCGGCTATCTCGACGAGCGCCACCCGGAGGGCGGCATGGCGACGATGTCGGCGCTCGACTTCGCCATGATGATCGAGGACAGCCATGTCGAGACGGCGCTGATCGAATACCGCCGGCGCGGCCCCGATTCAGGCTTCACCGGGCGGGGCCAGGGCGATCTCTTCGCCATGGCGCTGACCGACACGCTGAGCGACGGTCTCTCCATGGTCTATTCGGTGTTCGACCCCGCGCTGGAGGCGCGTTCGCTCGGCACCTTCATGGTGCTCGACCATATCGAGCGCGCCCGCCGGCTCGGCCTGCCTTACGTCTATCTCGGCTACTGGGTCGAGGGCTCGCCCAAGATGGCCTACAAGGCGCGCTTCCTGCCGCAGGAGCGCCTGAGCCCGCAAGGCTGGGAACGGGTGGGGTAGCGGCTTAAGCTCCCCCGTCGTTGCGAGCGAAGCGAAGCAATCCAGGAGACGTCGAGCGAGACGCTGGATTGCTTCGCTTCGCTCGCAATGACGGTAGGCGGACAACGCACTTGTCGCCCGGAAGCCCTGCCCCCACTCTGCCCCCTGACAGGCGACACAAGCCTGCACGGGAGGATTTATGAGCGACGACCTGACCCCGCGCCTGTCGCGCTGCTACACCGGCATCATCCACGACGTGATGCGCGCCATGGGCCTTTCCGAATTCACCCTGCCGCCGGAACTGCGCCCACTGTTGCCGACCGAGAAGCTGGCCGGGCCGGCCTTCACGGTCGAGGGCAAGACCGGCGAATTCGACGCGCATGAGACGCTGCTCGGCTGGACCGGCCTGCTCTCGGCGGCGAAACCCGGCCATGTCTGGGTCTGCCAGCCCAACACCGAAGAGGTCGCGCTGATGGGCGAGCTTTCGGCCGAGACGCTGAAGAACAAGGGCGTGCGCGGCTGCGTCATCGACGGGCTGTCACGCGACACCGAATTCATGATCGAGATGGGCTTCCAGGCCTTCTTCAAGGCCTACACGCCGCGCGACATCGTCGGCGTCTGGCTGCCCAAGGCGGTCGACGAGCCGGTGAAGATCGGCGAGGTCTGGATCAGGCCCGGCGACTACATCCTGGGCGACCGCGACGGCGTCGTGCGCATCCCCGTCGAGGTGATCGGGGAGGTGCTGGACAAGGCCGAGGTGGCGATCGGCGCCGAGAACAAGGTGCGCAGCGCGATCCTGTCCGGCATGGACCCGCAGGAGGCCTATCTGAAATTCGGCAAGTTCTGATGACCCACGACCACCGCCTTATCCTGCTCGACCCGCGCGACACTATCTTCGTCGCGCGGGTGCGGCTGCGGGTGGGCGAGACGGTCGAGACCGGCGCGGGCATGGCGGTCATCGACCGCGATATCGCTCTCGCCCATAAGGTCGCGCGCCGGGCCATCGCTCCCGGCGAAAAGATCCTGAAATACGGCGCCCCGATCGGCGTGGCGACGACGACGATCGCGGCGGGCAGCCATGTCCATGTCCACAACATGAAGAGCGACTACACGCCGACCTATCATCTGGAGGATGAGCGCGGCGCGGCGGGAAATCCTTCTCCCCTTGCGGGAGAAGGTGGCCGCGGAGCGGCCGGATGAGGGGTCGCACGAACCTTTCTGATGAACCTGGCGCTGACCTCATTGGCGAGCGCACGACCACCCCTCATCCGGCGCTTCGCGCCACCTTCTCCCGCAAGGGGAGAAGGGGAGCCTCGGCGACCAGCGGAGAAGCAGCGTGATCGGCCCTATGCAAGGCTATCTCCGTTCCAACGGGCGCAAGGGCATCCGTAATGTCGTGGCGGTGGCCTATCTCGTCGAATGCGCGCACCATGTCGCCCGCGAGATCGCCCTGCCCTGGCGCGAGGAAGGCGTCCACGTCATCGGTTTTCCCGGCTGCTATCCGAACGGATATGCCGAAAAGATGATGGAGCGGCTCTGCACCCATCCCAATGTCGGGGCGGTGCTGCTGGTCTCGCTGGGCTGCGAGAGCTTCAACAAATACGCGCTGGAGCGCGTGGTCGCGGCGTCGGGGCGGCCGGTGAAGACGCTGATCATCCAGGGAACCGGCGGCACACGCGCCTCGATCAGGGAGGGGCGGGCCTTCGTCGAAGCACAGCGCGACCTGCTCGACGCGCAGGAGACCGTGGCCATGGCCGTCTCCGAGCTGATCGTCGGCACGGTCTGCGGCGGCTCGGACGGCACCTCGGGCATCACCGGAAATCCGGCGGCGGGGCGCGCCTTCGACCAGCTCATCGCCGAGGGCGCTGCCTGCATTTTCGAGGAAACCGGCGAGCTGATCGGCTGCGAGCACATCATGGCGGCGCGCGCGATCACGCCGGAGCTCGGAGCGGTGCTGGAGCAGTCGGTGGCGAAGGCCGCGCGCTACTACGCCACGCTGGGCTATGGCTCCTTTGCGGCCGGCAACGCCGAGGGAGGGCTCTCCACCATCGAGGAGAAGTCGATGGGCGCCTATGCCAAATCGGGCGCTTCGCCCATTTCGGGGTTGCTCAAACCCGGCGACTTGCCCCCGCGCGGGGGCCTGTATCTGCTCGACGTCGTGCCCGATGGCGAGGTGCGCTTCGGTTTTCCCAACATCAACGACAATGCCGAGATCGCCGAGTTGATCGCCTGCGGGGCGCATTGCGTGCTGTTCGTCACGGGGCGCGGCTCAGTCGTCGGCTCGGCGATCTCCCCGGTGGTGAAGATCTGCGCCAACCCCGAGACCTGGCGGCGCATGGAAGACGATATGGATATCGATGCCGGCCGAATCCTGGAGGGCCTCGCCGGGCTCGACGAGGTCGGGGCCGAAATCCGCGATCTCGTCGTCTCGCTGGCGCAAGGCGCGCGCACGAAGTCGGAAGAGCTAGGCCATCAGGAGTTCATCCTGACCTATAAGAGCTTCGAGCCGCTCGGGCCGGCCTGCCTGCCCGCAGCGTGAGGCGACGTAGCTGAATTGCGAATTACAACTTTTGATTGCATCAGATCATTATGCAATCAAAAGCAGTATTCATTGCTTTGCATTGTCATTCGGCACGCCAGTTAAGATTAAATCAAGCCGATCTAGCGCAAAGTCTTCGCGCTAAACGATCGCCTCGGGGGCCTTGATGCTGCGTAATCTGACACGGATGCCGGCCGACATGTCGTCGGATTCCCGGCGGCAGCTTCTCAACGCGGTCACCGACCTGTTCCTGCTCGACGAAGAGCCCAGCGACCTCGCCAAGGCGCATTACGGCGAGATCGCCGTCCATTCGCTGTCCCATCTCGAAAGCACCGACCGTAAGGACTATGCCGACCAGATCGCGGCCGTGCCGAGCCTGCCACGCGAAGTCGCGGTGACGCTGGCCAGCGACAGCGATTCCGATGTAGCGCGCCTCGTGCTGAAGCTCTCGCCGGTTTTGAGCGACACCGACCTCGCCGCCATCGCCGTCAGCCAGTCGCAAGCTCATCTCGTCGCCATCGCCGAGCGCGCACGGCTCTCGGAGGGGCTGACCGACATCCTGGTTCAGCGCGGCGATCGCGACGTACTGCAGACCGTCAGCGCGAACCAGGGCGCAGCGTTCTCCGAAGGCGGCTTCGACAAGCTGCTGCAGCGCAGCAGCGGCGACGCCATCATCACAGGCGCCTTGGCGCGGCGGTCCGATCTGTCGCCGCAGCGGGCGCAGCGCGTTCTCCAGATCGTCAGGCAGTTGAACGACGGCAGCGCGGCGCAGACGGCGGACGGCGCATCGCTGGCGCAGCAGGCTCGTCAGCAGCGCCTCGAAGTGAAGCTGCTTCTGGCCGATCTGACGGCGTCCGTCCGCGAACTCGACGATGTCGTGACCATGCTGGCCGAGGACGACCGCGCCTATCATCTGGCGCAGGTGTTGGCGCAGGCCGGCGCGATCAGCACCGAGCAGGCGCTGCGCGTGCTGATGCAGCGCGACGTGAGCGGCATCGCGGTGATCTGCCGCTCGCTGTCCATCGGCGAAGAGGCTTTCCGTGCCTTGCTGGAGCTGCGCGGCCGGAGGCTCTATTTCTCCTCTCAAGATCTCGACGACGCGCTGCGCGACTACAAGCGGCTCGATGCCGCCACCGCCGACCGGACGCTGCGCTTCCTCAAACTCAAGACCAAATTGAACTGAAGCCAGCCCCCGCACGCCGGCTGCAGCGCCACAAATCCGCGACAATCGCACGACCTTCTGCTAGCCTCAGCAGCAGCGACGCGGCGAGGACAGGTTCGACGTGAAAGTTTCGGTTTCCTGCGGCGCGCTCTGCGCACTGCTTCTCGGCGGCACCATCGCGCAGGCGCAGGCCTTTCTGCCGATGACGGGTTTTGCCACCGTGCCCTCCTTCGCCTGGTCGGAGCCGACGCTCGCGCCGGGCGGCGTCAAGTGGGACGGCTCCTATGCCCGCATCTCGACGGGCTTCCAGGTCAGCACCTCGAAGCGGTCGGGCACGCAGGCGGGGCCGACGATCGGGCTCGAAGCCGGCACGATGTGGCGCGACGGCAATTTTATCTACGGCATCGTCGGCGCGGTCGACTACATGCCGGCGATCGGCGGCTATGCCACGCCGGGCTTCAACAGCGCAGCCTACAGCCGCGACTTCGCCGGGGCTTTCCAGATCAAGACCGGCGTCCTCGTGACGCCCGACGTGCTGCTCTACACCAAGGTCGGCGCTCAGGCCGTCAACGAGAGCTGGCGCTTCGGCGCGAACTCGTTCTCCGGGCCGTTCTCGCGCAGCGAACTGGCGGTCAGGCCCGAGGCGCGGGCGGGCGTCGAATGGGCCGTGACGGACAAGCTGACGCTGGGACTGGAAGTCGGCGTCGTTGGCGCGCCGATCCGGTGAGAGTTTGATTCAGGTGGTTGCGGGGGAGAGTCCGCGAAGGCTGCCAACTCGCTGATAAGGATTAATATTTCCGAGGCGTTGCCGCCTCTTTCCCTTCTCCCCTTGCGGGAGAAGGTGCCCCGGCAGGGGCGGATGAGGGGTGGTCGCGGCCTTGCAGGGGCTGCTTGCCAGAGGGCGGCGCGACCCCTCATCCGTCTCGGCTTCGCGGAGCCACCTTCTCCCGCGAGGGGAGAAGGAAATCACCCCCCGAACCTGTTGTTCTTCGGAAAGCCTTTTGGCGGCAGGCGGCCGGCCTCGCCCCGGTGGCCGATCCATTCGGTCAGCTCGCTCTGCGCTACGGTCCAGGTCCGGCCCGATGTGTCGCGCCAGGTCAGGCCGTCCGCCAGCGCGAAGGTCTTGGCATCGGACAAACCGCCATCCTTGTAGCGCTGCAGCCGCACGCCCTTGCCGCGCGCCATCTCGGCGACTTCCGCGAGCGGGAAGCAGACCAGCTTGCGGTTCTCGCCGATGACGGCGACATGGTCGCCCTCGGCCGGGGCGGCCAGCAGCGCCTCGACCGGCATCTCGACATTCAGCACCTGCCGCCCTTTGCGGGTGTTGGCGACGATATCGTCGGTCGGAGCGACGAAGCCGCGCCCGTCCGTCGTCACCATCAGCAGCTTGAGGCCCGGCCGGTAAGGGAAGGCCGAGACGATGCCGGCATGCTCCTCCAGCTCGATCATCAGGCGGATCGGGTCGCCGAAACCGCGCCCGCCCGGCAGCTTGGCGGCGTCCAGCGTGAAGACCTTGCCGTTGGAGGCGAGCACCAGGATCTTGGCCGTCGTCTCGGTGAAGAAGGCCAGCTTCAGCCCGTCATCGCCCTTGAAGGCGAGCGTCGACAAATCCTGGACATGGCCCTTCAAAGCCCTGATCCAGCCCTTCTTCGTGATCACCACCGTCACCGGCTCGCGCTCGACCATCGCCTGGGTCAGGTCGAGATCGGTCGTGTCGGGCATATCGGCGAAGGTGGTGCGTCGCTTGCCGATCGCCGTCTCCGGCCCGAACAGCTTCTTCACCTGCCGGATGTCGTGCGCGATCATCTTCCACTGGGTGGCGTCGGAGCCGAGCAGCGCCTCGATCTGGCCCTTCTCGACGGTCAATTCGTCGAGCTCGGTCTTGAGCGCCATCTCCTCCAGCTTGCGCAGCGCGCGCAGGCGGGTGTCGAGGATGGCGTTGGCCTGCACCTCCGACAGTTCGAAGACGCGCATCAGCTCGGTCTTCGGCTCGTCCTCCTCGCGGATGATCTTGATCACCCGGTCGAGGTCGAGATAGACGATCAGCAGGCCGCGCAGGATCTCCAGCCGCTTCTCGATCTGCCCCAGCCGGAAGCGCGAGCGGCGCTGCAGCACCTCGCGGCGGTGGTCGAGCCAGGCGCGCAGGGCCTCGTTCAGCCCGAGCACGCGCGGCACGAGCCCGCCGGTCAGCACGTTCATGTTCATCGAGATGCGCGCTTCCAGCTCGGTCAGCCGGAAGAGCTGCTCCATCATCAGATTGGCGTCGACGGTGCGGGCGCGCGGCTCGATGACGACGCGGATGTCCTCCGCCGATTCGTCGCGGATATCGGCGACGAGCGGGAGCTTCTTGTCGTTGAAGAGTTCGGCCAGCTTCTCGATCAGCCGGCCCTTCTGGACCATGTAGGGGATCTCGGTCACGACCGCGAGCCAGGTTCCGCGGCCCTGATCCTCCACAGACCAGCGCGCCCGGGTGCGAAAGGCGCCGCGCCCGGTGCGGTAGGTCTCGATCATCGAGGCGCGCGATTCGACGATGACCCCGCCTGTCGGGAAATCCGGACCGGGCACGAAGGTCATCAACTGTTCGGACGTCGCCTCGGGGTGCTGGATCAGGTAGAGCGCCGCGTCGCAGAGTTCGGCGGCGTTGTGCGGCGGGATCGCGGTCGCCATCCCGACGGCGATGCCCTGCGAACCGTTGGCGAGCAGGTTCGGGAAGGCGGCCGGCAGGACGACCGGCTCCTCGTCTTCGCCATTATAGGTCTCGCGGAAATCGACCGCGTCCTCCTCGATGCCGTCGAGCAGGAGGCGCGCGACCTCGGTCATCCGCGCTTCGGTGTAGCGGTAGGCGGCGGCGTTATCGCCGTCGATATTGCCGAAATTGCCCTGCCCGTCGACGAGCGGATAGCGCTGGGCGAAATCCTGCGCGAGCCGGACCAGCGCGTCGTAGACCGACTGGTCGCCATGGGGATGGAACTTGCCGATGACATCGCCGACGATGCGGGCGCATTTCTTGTGCATCTGGCCGGGGTCGAGCCTGAGCAGCCGCATGGCATGCAGGATGCGGCGATGGACGGGCTTCAGACCGTCGCGCGCGTCCGGCAAGGCGCGGTGCATGATGGTGGAGAGCGCGTAGGCGAGATAGCGCTCCTCCAGCGCGGTCTTGAGATCGATGCGCTCGGATTCATCCTCCGGCGGCGGCTCGACGGGCTTGCCCATGGTTCAGTCCCAACACTCTCGGCCGTTTCCTGTCAGCCCTCATCCTGAGGAGCCGCGTAAGCGGCGTCTCGAAGGATGCTCCAGAACGCACTGGCTGGAGCATCCTTCGAGACGCGAGCAAAGCTCGCTCCTCAGGATGAGGGCTGTGGGGTGACGCTCGAATCACTTGGCACGACCATGCCGAGCCGATGCAAGCGCAGCCAAGCCGGCGTCGCCTCAAACAGCAAGAAATCAGTGGATTTTCGCAGTCAGCTCCACCAACCGCGCCCGCTCCGCCGGTTCAGCCAGCCCGCGCGGCTCCCAGAGATGCCGGCGCAGGAAATGGCCGGTCAGCGCGAAGCCCGCCGCGATGTCGGCGACCGAGGGCGCCCGCCCGCCCTGCCCTTCCGAGAGGAAGGACGGCAGCGCCAGCAGCCGGTCGAGATAGGGCGCGGCTGCCATACGGCTGACGGCCTTGCCGGATTTCGGCGAGACATGGGTCAGGTCATCCATGTTTCCGGTGACGGCGCAGCGGGTCAGATCGAGCCCGAAGCCGAGTTCTGCCAGCATCGCAATCTCAAAACGCACGACCAGCGCCGGGGCGAGCGCCGCTTCGTGCAAATGCTCGACCAGAACCACCAGCGCCTCGTGCAAGCCGGGATGGGGATCGCGCTCGGGCAGCAGCCGCAGCAGGGCCGAGACGGTGGCAAGCCCATAGAGCGCGACCGGAGCCTCGATCAGCCTGGCGGCATGCGAGGTCAGGAGTTCGACACGATACTCGCCGAGATGCTCGTCGATCCGCGCGCGCCAGGTGACGGAGACCGCGTTGCCGGGCTGCAGCGCCGCCTGCTTCCTCGCCGAGCGCCCGCCGCGCACGAGGCCGAGATGGCGGCCGTGGTCGCGGGTCATGACTTCGAGGATCAGCGAACTCTCGCCGTGCTGGCGAGCGCCGATGATCGTCCCCTCGTCGGTCCATTCCATCGGTTAGCGCCAGCCGGCTACGAAGACGCAGGAGAAACGGCCTTGACGCAACCGCCCGTCTCTCAGACCGCATCGCCAAGCAGGGTGGGCTCCTCCCTTCCCCCTCGTGGGGAAGGGTATGGGGATGGGGGGCGTGCCGCCTGGTGAGCGGGCGACGAGCGGTCTCTCACCCGGTCGATCGACCCCCACCCCAACCCCTCCCCACGAGGGGGAGGGGTTCATGCGCCCTTCGCCCACGGGACGCACCCTACCCAACCACCCGCTCCACGCGGCTGATCACGCGCTTCTGGCGCAATTCGCTGATGATGGCGCTGAGATGCTTCAAATCCCAGACCGTCAGGTCGATGGTGACATCGGTGAAGTCCGGGTTGGGACGCACCATCGCGACCGCGTCGATATTGCCGTCATGCTCGGCGATGGTCGTGGTGATCTGGGCGAGAGAGCCAGGCTCGTTGATCGATTTCAGCGCGATACGGGCAGGGAAGCGCTGCGGCGCCTTGTCGTCGAGGTCCCAGCGGACATCGAGCCAGCGATCAGGCTCGTTGTCGAAGGCGGCCAACGCCGTCGACTGGATCGGATAGATCGTCACGCCCTCTCCGGGCGTCAGGATGCCGACGATGCGGTCTCCCGGCACCGCGCCGCCATCGGGCGCGAAGCGCACCGGCAGGTCGCCGCTCAGGCCCCGGATCGGGATCGCATCCGCGTCGGGCGTCTCGCCCGGCAGCTTGAATTTGAGGTTGTCGCCCTTGCGCAGCTCGAACCAGCCCTTGCCGTTGCCGGTCGTCGCGCCGGCCTTGGGCTCGGGCGCGGGGCGCTTCTCGGGCTCGAGATCGGGATAGACCGCCTTGACCACGTCGCCGGAATACATCTCGCCGCGCCCCACCGCCGCGAGCACGTCGTCGACCGCCGTGCGGGCAAGGCGCTTCAGCGCGGCCTTGAGCTTGTCGTCGGAGAAGACGCGCTCGGCACGCGAGAAGGCGCGCTCCAGGATCTGGCGGCCGAGCCCGGCATATTGGCGGCGAACGGCGGCGCGCGTGGCCCGGCGTATGGCGGCGCGGGCCTTGCCGGTGACGACGAGCGATTCCCATGCGGCCGGCGGGGCCTGGCCCTCGGCGCGCGTGATCTCGACCTCGTCGCCATTCGCAAGTTCAGTGAGCAGTGGGGCGATGCGGCCGTTGATCTTGGCCCCGACCGCGCTGTTGCCGACATCGGTGTGGACCGCATAGGCGAAGTCGATCGGCGTCGCGCCGCGCGGCAGGGCGATCAGCCGGCCTTTTGGCGTGAAGCAGAAGACCTGATCGTGGAAGAGTTCGAGCTTGGTGTGCTCGAGGAACTCCTCGGGGCTGTCGCCCTCGGCCAAGAGATCGACCGTGCGCCGGAGCCATTGATAGGCCCGGCTCTCATCGGCGTATTGCGCGAGTTCGGTGGTGCGCCCGTCCTTGTAATGGGCATGGGCGGCGATGCCGTATTCGGCGATGCGGTCCATGGTGTCGGTGCGGATCTGCAGCTCGACGCGGCTGTGGCCCGGCCCGACCACGGTGGTGTGGATCGAGCGGTAGTCGTTCTGCTTGGGCGTCGAGATGTAGTCCTTGTAGCGGCCGGGCACCATCGGCCAGGTCATGTGGACGATGCCGAGCACGCGGTAGCAATCCTCCGGCTGGTCGACGAGAACGCGGAAGCCGAAAATGTCGGAAAGCTGCTCGAAGGAGACCGATTTGCGCTCCATCTTCTTCCAGATCGAGTAGGGGCGCTTGCGCCGGCCGGAGACCTCGGCATGGATGCCGCGCGCGGCGAGCTTGTCCTTGAGGTCGCGCTCAATCTCGCCGATGACCTTGCCCTCGCGCTCGGTCACCTCCTCCAGCCGCTTCGTCACCGTGGCGTGCGCCTCGGGCTTGATGTGGCGGAAGGCCAGTTCCTCCAGCTCCTCGCGCAGCTCCTGCATGCCCATGCGGCCGGCCAGCGGAGCGTAGATCTCGGCCGTTTCCTCGGCGATGCGCAGGCGTTTTTCCGGCGCCATGTAATGCAGCGTGCGCATGTTGTGCAGCCGGTCGGCGAGCTTGACGAGCAACACGCGGACATCGTCGACGATCGCCAGCAGCAGCTTGCGGAAATTCTCGCCCTGGGCGGCCTTCTTGGAGACGAGATCGAGCTTCTTGATCTTGGTCAGACCGTCCACCAGCCGGCGGATATCGGGGCCGAACATGCTCTCGATCTCTTCGAGCGTGGCGGCCGTATCCTCGACCGTGTCGTGCAGGACGGCCGCGACGATGGTGGCGTCGTCGAGCTTGAGATCGGTCAGGAGCGCGGCCACTTCGAGGGGATGGGCGAAGAAGGGGTCGCCCGAGGCGCGCTTCTGCGTGCCATGCGCCCGCATGGCGTAGACATAGGCCCGGTTGAGCAGGTCTTCGTCGGTGTTGGGGTTGTAGCTCCTGACCCGGTCGACGAGCTCGTATTGCCGCATCATGCCCATGCGGGCCCTCTTACCTGCCTGACCGATTCCACGCCGTTGTTCCCTCCGCTGCTCAATATCGGTGCGGGCGGTGCGGGCGGCAAGGCGAATTGCCGGATGGCAGGCATGAAAAAGCCCGGCAGGGCCGGGCTTTAGCAAATGCGGTGAAGAAACCGATTCAGTCGCGAGGCAGACAGGCCCCGGATGGATCAATCCTCGTCGTCTGCGCTCTCGGTCGGCGGCACGAGACCGTCGAGGCCGCGCAGCAGGTCGTCCTCGCTCATGCGGTCGAACTGGACCTCCGAGTCGGAGGTGGATGCGTTCGGCGCCGCCAGCAGCGGCACCGTCTCCTGCTCCGGCTCGTCGACCTCGACATGCTTCTGCAGCGAATGGATCAGGTCTTCCTTGAGATCCTCGGGCTTGAGCTTCTCGTCGGCGATCTCGCGCAGGGCGACGACCGGGTTCTTGTCGTTGTCGCGGCTCACCAGGATCGGCGAGCCCGACTGGATCATGCGGGCGCGGTGGCTCGCGAGCAGGACAAGCTCGAAGCGGTTGTCGATCTTGTCGATGCAGTCTTCAACGGTGACGCGAGCCATGGTGCGGCTCCTTCCAGTCTCGGCGATGCAGGGAGAATGAGTTGATCGGGGCCTTACAGGCAAAGCAGGCGAGATGCAAGATTTCTCCCGTCGCAGAGCCGGATCGCCTCAGCTTGTCCCGCGCATCCGCCGGATCATCTCCTCGAGCAGCGGCTCGCCCCTTGGGGCCGCGCCGCCATGCGCCAGCGCCATCTCCGGCAGTTCATGCGGCTGCAACTCTGCGAAGCGCATCCGCATCGTCGTCGCGACGCCCTCGCCGAAGGCGATCGCCTCGCGATTGCCGATCGAGGACAGGAAGGCGATCGTGCTCGCCGATGCATCGGCGATGGCCGAGCGGATGATCTGCTGGTCGCGCTCATTGGCCAGCCGCATCGCGAAGATGGTCGAGCATTGCGACAGGATCGTCGAATCGAGTTCGCCGGGCCGCTGCGTCACCACGCCGAGATAGCAGCCATATTTGCGGCCTTCCTTGGCGATGCGGGCGATGGCCTGACGCGTCGGCGCGAAGCCGAGCGCAGGGTCGGACGGCACATAGCGATGCGCCTCCTCGCAGAGCACCAGAACCTCGTAGCCGCCCTGGCTGGCCATGGCGAGGTCGAAGGCGAGGCGCGCCAGAACGGAGGCGACCGCGTTGACGACCTCCGAAGGCAACCCGGCAAGCTGGAACACGCTGATCGGCCGGCCGTGATGCGGCAGGCGGAAGATCTGGCCGACCACGGGAGCCATGGTCTCGATCATGTTGGCGCGGGCGAACATGAAGTGGTAGCGCGGATCGCCATACAGCGCTTCCAGCCTCACCCGGAGCGAACGCAGCGCGCCGCGCGGGTAGCGGATCTCGTGCAGGCCGATCAGCTCGTCGATGATCGCGAGCGCGTCCTTCATCCGGTAGGGCGTCGGCGCGTCGGCGGACGCCGCCCCGGTCTCGGCCGTCGGACGCGGCGCATTGGCGTCGAGCGGGCGCTTCAGCAGCGACGCCCCGAGATCGCGCGCGAGATCGTGGCTGGCTGCGGCGCGATAGCGGCTGCGTGCGCTGGCGACGACCTCGCGCAGGATGTCGGTTTCGTCTTCCATGGCCGGACGGCCGCGGAAGACGACATCGGCGAATTCGTCGAGCCGGAACATCCAGAACGGCAGGTCGAGCGTGTCGGCTTCCATGGACACCGACTTGTCGGGGAAGGCGTGGGCGTATTCATTGTGCGGATCGAGGATCAGCACCCGCAGCTTCGGCTTGACCGCGATCGCGCGCCGCAGCAGCAGCGCGACGGCGCTCGACTTGCCGACGCCCGTGGTGCCGAGAATGGCGAAATGGCGCGCCAGCATGTCCTCGATGCAGACGGTGGCCGGGATGCCCGCATCCTGCGTCAGCGCACCGATGGTTACGCCCTGCCGGGCTCCCAGATCATGGACCAGCGCCAGATCTCCGGCGCGGATGCGATGCGCAAGCGTGCCGATCGGCGGATAGGTCGAGATGCCGGACTGGAAGCGCGTGCCGCCGCCCTGCGCCTCTACGACCTCTCCCAGCAGTTCGACATCGATATGGATGGCGTTGTCGCCGGCCTCGTCCCAGGCGCTCTTCACCGCGCGCATCTGGTAGACCAGCCCGACGAGACGGGTGTGGCCAAGATTGACCGAGATCAGCTTGCCGATCGTCCAGGCATCCGGGCCGAGCCGGCTCGCGCCGGAAACCGCGCTGGCGATGGTGGCGCGCGAGCCGTCGCAGGAGATGACGCGGCCGAGCGCGCGCTCGGCGACCTGGCTCGAATCGCGACGATCCTGCGCGATGTCCTGCTCGAAATTGTTCGATTTCACCGCGAGCTGCACGTCGCCCCGTCCACTCTTGTCGTCTCTACCCGCCACGGAGGCTAGCGCCGGGGCCTTTACGATTGCCTTCGGTGAAGCCGGTGCGCGAGCGATGACTGCCGGTGCGGTTACCAAATCGCGAAGAACGCGTTGCGCCGATCGTCGAAACCATCAGCAAACGTGGCCTCGTCGATCAAACACCTTGCCTTGAGCGGCCCTGCCCAAGGGTCTATGCACGACGCCCAGAGACGGGGGGTGAGCGCGATGGATCGGCTGCGGCTGGGTGTGAATATCGACCATGTCGCGACCGTGCGGAACGCGCGCGGCGGCGCCCTGCCCGACCCGGTGCGCGCCGCCCATCTTGCTATCGCGGCCGGTGCGGACGGCATCACCGCGCATCTGCGCGAGGACCGCCGCCACATCCGCGACGCCGACATGGAGCGTCTGGCAACCGAACTGACGAAGCCGCTGAACTTCGAGATGGCCGCGACCGACGAGATGATCGCGCTGGCAGAGCGACTGCGGCCCCATGCCGCCTGCCTCGTGCCCGAAAAGCGCGAGGAGCGCACCACCGAGGGCGGGCTCGACGTGGTGGGCCAGCAGGCGGCGCTGGCGCCCCAGATCGCGCGGCTGAAAGCGGCGGGCTGCCGCGTCTCGCTGTTCATCGAGGCGGACGAGGCGCCGATCGCCATGGCGAGGACGCTCGGTGCGCCGGTCGTCGAGCTGCATACCGGAACCTGGTGCCATGCCGTCGCGGACGGGCATCACGACAAGGCGCACACCGAATTCGAGCGACTGGCGCGGGGCGCGGCCTATGCCGCCTCGCTGGGGATCGAGGTCCATGCCGGGCATGGGCTGGACTACGACACGGCCCGCACGCTGGCGGCCGTGCCGGAGTTCGTCGAGTTCAACATCGGACATTTTCTCGTCGGCGAGGCGATCTTCGTCGGGTTCGAGGCCGCGATCGCGACGATGCGAGTGGCGATGGACGAGGGGCGCGCGTCTGCGTAAACCAGCCTGATGATCCTCGGCATCGGCTCCGACCTCTGCGACATCCGCCGCATCGAGAAATCGCTGGCGCGCTTCGGCGATCGCTTCACCGAACGCGTCTTCACCGCAGGCGAACGGGCGAAGTCCGACCGGAGGGCGACGCGGGCCGAATCCTATGCGCGGCGCTTCGCCGCCAAGGAGGCCTGCTCCAAGGCGCTCGGCACCGGCCTGCGCGCCGGCGTGTTCTGGCGCGACATGGAGGTGGTCAACCTGCCGGGCGGGCGGCCGACGCTAAATCTGACGGGCGGCGCGGCGGCACGGCTTAAGGCCATGACGCCGGAGGGTTTCGAGGCGATAGTTCATGTCACGATGACCGACGAGCCGCCGCTGGCGCAGGCATTCGTCGTGATCGAGGCGCGGGCGGTTCCGCTCGGTTGAGCCGCGCCGTTCGTCCTCAGCCCGGAAACACCAGCCGCGTCTTCGTGCCGCCGGCGCTCTCCAAGCTGTACTCCCCGCGCAACTGCGCGCCCAGAGCCTTGATGATGCGCAGGCCGAGGCCGTGGCCGGGTTTGGCGACGCTGGCCGGATCGAGGCCGACGCCGTCATCAGCAATGGTCAGTTCGAGCGTGTCCTCATCACGGCGTTCCAGCCGGACCGCGATCGTTCCGCCGCGCCCTTCCGGAAAGGCGTGCTTGATCGAATTGGTCATCACCTCGGTCACGAAGAGCGAGAGCGCCGTCAGCGTGCGGATGTCGAGCGTCATGGCCGGCGCTTCTACCTTGCAGGTCACGCCCTGCGCGCCCGAGGCCGACAGCACGTCGCGGCAAAGTTCGTCGAGATAGACCCCGACCGCGAGATCGACGCTGTTGGGATCGTGCAGCCGGCGGTGGATGCGCGCCATCGTCTCGATGCGGGCGCGCGCCTCGTCGATCACGAGTGGCGCGGCGGCAGGGTCCTGGGCGATGCGCCGGCGCGACATGTTGAGCAGGCTCGCGACGAAGGCCATGTTGTTGGCGACGCGGTGCTGCAATTCCTCGAACATGGTGCGCTGCTGCTCGGCCATGCCGGCCGAATGCGCCTTCTCCTGCCGGAGACGGTGCATCGCCCGGTGCATGACGTGGATCAACGCGATGTCGACCACGACGATGAAGACATAAAAACCCATCGCCAGCGCACTCTGACCATCGAGCCCGAAACCCGACGGCGGCACAAACCAGTACCAGGCCGCAAGCCCGCACAGCAGCGCGCAGAGCGAGCCGGCCCAGACGCCGCAGAACACGGCGGTGACGATCACGGCCGGAAAGAACGTCAGGAATGGAAAACCGGGCGGCAAAACGTTGTCGAGGCCGAAACGCAGGGCCAGCGCGGCAGCGAAGGCGACGAGCGCAACGGCGAGGCCGACGAGCGCGTGCGACCTGCCGGCGGAGGGGGAGATGAGCGGGATCATGGCTTCAGCGGGGCGATGTCATGGAGAGGTCGGCGCGGGAGCGGTCGCGCCAGCCGCTCCGATATCCTGCGAGCGCGAGATTTCGGTCATGCATGCGGCTTTGATCACGACGCAACGCGGCTGTCGCCATGAAAAGACGCAATCCCATGCCAGGCCGGTTTCGGTCCGTCCGCGATCCGGCGATGCGCGCCCGGGATGCGGCAGCGCCGTTGTCGGGCGGGCCAGAGTGGGCTAGACCGCCCGCTGACAGCCTGGACAGGAGCGCCCGCGTGGCCAACGACGCCGAGATCAAGAACAAGACGGCCCGGGACAAGCCCGCCAAGGACGAGGGTGGCATTCTCGAAACGATCAAGGTCGTCGTCCAGGCCCTTCTGATCGCGCTCGTCATCCGCACTCTGCTGTTCCAGCCGTTCAACATTCCATCGGGCTCGCTGATCCCGACGCTGCTGATCGGCGACTACCTGTTCGTCTCGAAGTATACATACGGCTATTCCAAGCATTCTGTTCCGTTCAGTCCGCCGCTTTTCTCCGGCCGGGTCTGGGCGGCCGAGCCCAAGCGCGGCGACATCGCCGTCTTCAAGCTGCCGACCGACAACTCGACGGACTACATCAAGCGCGTCGTCGGCCTGCCGGGCGACCGCATCCAGATGATCGACGGCATCCTGCACATCAACAACACAGCCGTGAAGCGCGAACGCATCGCGGACTATGTCGCCCAGGACAATTGGGGCCGCAGCCGGCCGGTGATGCAATATCGCGAGACGCTGCCCAATGGCGTCAGCCACCAGATCATCGAGAACGAGGGCGACACCGGCACCTTCGACAACACCGCCGTGTTCACCGTGCCGGCCGGCCATTTCTTCATGATGGGCGACAACCGCGACAACTCGCTCGATTCGCGCGACCGCAGCGTCGGCTTCGTGCCGTTCGAGAACTTCGTCGGCCGGGCCGAGATCATCTTCTTCTCGATCGAGGACGGGGCTTCGGCCTGGCGCATCTGGGAATGGCCCTGGACCGTGCGCTGGGGCCGCCTGTTCAGCGGGATCAAGTGAGCAAGGGCGGCGACGGCGCGCGCAAGGCGCCCGATCTGGCGCGGCTCGAGGCGACGCTCGGCCACGGCTTCGCCGACCGGACGCTGCTGATCGCGGCGCTGACCCATATGAGCCATGACGGGCCCCGGATCGAGAGCTACCAGCGGCTCGAATTTCTCGGCGACCGGGTTCTGGGGCTGAGCGTCGCCGACATGCTGTTCGCGCGCTACCCCCAGGCCGAGGAAGGCGACATGTCGCGCCGGCTCGCCGACCTCGTGCGCAAGGAAACCTGCGCCGAGGTGGCGCTGGGCTGGGATCTCGGCAGTTACATGCGGCTCGGCGAGGGCGAGATCCTCGGCGGGGCGCGCAAGAACAAGGCGATCCTGGCCGATGCCTGCGAGGCGATCATCGGCGCGGTCTTCATCGATGGCGGCTATGGTGCTGCGCGCGCGCTGGTCGAACGGGCGCTGGGCGAGCGGCTGCTGAAGCCGGTGCGGCCTCTGCGTGACGCCAAGACGGCGCTGCAGGAATGGGCGCAAGGCAAGGGCTACCCGACCCCGACCTATAGCGAGCGCGGCCGGTCGGGGCCCGATCATGCGCCGGTGTTCCGCGTCGCGGCGCGGATCGTCGGCCTGACCGACGCGGAGGCGCAGGGGCCGTCCAAGCGGTTCGCCGAACAGGCTGCGGCGGAAGCCTTCCTGCGTCGGGAAGGCCTCTGGGCCGAGCAACAGGAGAACGATCATGGCTGAGCCGCACACGGCCACACGCTGCGGCTTCGTGGCGCTGATCGGCGCGCCCAACGCCGGCAAGTCGACGCTGCTGAACCAGTTGGTCGGCGCAAAAGTCTCGATCGTCTCGCGCAAGGTGCAGACGACGCGGACGCAGGTGCGCGGCATCGCCCTGTCGGGGCCGGCGCAGGTGATCTTCGTCGATACGCCGGGCATCTTCGCGCCCAAGCGCCGGCTCGACCGCGCCATGGTGACGAGCGCCTGGGGCGGCGCGACCGACGCCGACCTGATCGGCGTGCTGATCGATGTCGAGCGCTTCGACAATGAGGAGAATACGCGGCTGCTGGAGAAGCTCGCCGAGTTGAAGCAGCCGAAATTCCTGATCCTCAACAAGATCGACACGGTGGCGAAGGAAAAACTGCTCGAGATCACCACGAACGTGAACGCGCAGGGGCGGTTCGAGGCGACCTTCATGATCGCGGCGCTGACCGGCTACGGCTGCAAGGACATTATGGGCTGGCTGGAGACAAGGCTGCCGCTCGGCCCCTGGCTCTATCCGGAGGACCAGATTTCGGACGCGCCGCTGCGCTTCCTTGCAGCAGAAATCACGCGCGAAAAGATTTTCGAGCGGCTGCATGACGAATTGCCCTATCGCTCCACAGTCGAGACCGAGCAGTGGCAGCAGCGGCCCGACGGCTCGGTGCGCATCGAGCAGACGATCTATGTCGAGCGCGAAGGCCAGCGGAAGATCGTGCTCGGCGAAGGCGGTCAGACGATCAAGGCGATCGGCCAGAAGGCCCGCATCGAGATCGCGGACGCAGCCGAAGCCAAGGTGCATCTCTTCCTGTTCGTGAAGGTGCGCGAGAACTGGAGCGACGACCCGGAACGCTATCGCGAGATGGGGCTGGAGTTTCCGAAGGGCTAACGCTCAGCGCCCTGCCCTGAAGGCTGCAGCCAGTTCCCGCGCGAGCGCGTTGCCGCGCGGGGTCGAGACGTTGCTGCGCAGGACGACGTCGGACTTGCCCAGTGACGGCAGGCCCCAGTCGGACGCGACGTCGACCGCGCCGGCGGGCGCGATCCGGGTCGCCAGCGGCGAGACGCCGAGCCCGCCCTGCACCGCCGCCAGAACAGCCGCCATGCCGCCGCCGATGAAGGCCTCGCGCCAGGCGATGCCGGCCTCGCCAAGCGCCTGCGTCGCCAGCCGGCGCAGGCCGCACTCCGCCATCAGGTTGACCAGCGGCAGGGGTTCGCCCTCCCGACGCGTCAGGCCAGGCGCGGCGAACCAGCCGAAGCTGTCCCGCCGCAGCACCTCGCCCGTGCGACCGGAGCCAAAGCGGCGCAGCACGACGATGTCGAGCTTGCCGGCCTCGAACGCCTCCTCCAGCGCCGCCGAAGCCGCGATCCGCAGGTCGATCAGCCAATGCGGATCATGCGCCGCCAGCCGCGCCAGGATGGCGGGCGCGTCGGGACCGACAGCCTGTTCGCTGATGCCGATCGCAACCCGCTCGCGCGCCTCGCTGAAGGCCTCGCAGGCGCGGCGATGCGCCGCCATCAGATCGCGCGCCGCCGGCAGGAAGCGCTCGCCCTCGGCCGTGAGCCGCACGAGGCGCGGATGCCGCTGCAGCAGCGCATGGCCGAGCATCGCTTCCAGCCGCTTCACGCGCGTGCTGACCAGCGACTGTGTCGTGCCGAGCGCCTGCGCCGCTCGCGTGAAGCTGCGGAACTCCGAAGCGTTGAGGAAAGCCGCCACGGCTTCGATATCGAGCGAGCGATTGCCAATCATCGTATATCCGTATCATTGATATCATATTTGATACAGTATCACGATTTATGGCATGCGACTAGGTTATTGCTGCCGGGGACATTCAATCCCGCGCCCCGCAGGAGACAACCATGCCCCTCATCCGCATTTCCATGAGGCGAGGCCGCCCCGCCTCGCATCCCGCAGCTATCGTCGATGGCGTCTATCGCGCCTTGCGCGAAACATTCGAGGTGCCGGAGGACGACCTCTTCGCCGTGATCCATCAGCACGAGGCCGAGGAATTCATCTTCAACGCCAACTATTTCGGCTTCGAGCGCTCGGCCGGGCTGGTCTATATCCAGCTCACCGTGTCGAATACGCGCGGCGTCGCGCAGAAGAAGGCGCTGTTTGCCTGCATCGCCGAGAATCTCGGCCGCGAGCCCGGTCTGAGACCGGACGACATCTTCATCAATCTGGTTGAAGCCGCGCGCGAAAACTGGTCCTTCGGCGCGGGGCTTGCGCAATACGCGTGAGATCGAGCCGCCGGGAGCGCGGAGCGTCGGCGTCTTGTCAGCGTGGCCCCTCTGCGGGTAGCTGTCACGGACAGCAATAATCCGACACCGAGCAGAAACATGCGGCGTCGGATGCGCCGCATGAGAGCCCGAGCCATGACTGGCCTGCCCGCCGCCTGCCGGCCCGCGCGCCCCGCCCCGGCGGCCGCGCCATCTGCCACGACCATCGTCGCGAGCGATCGGCGATGAGCGAAGTCGCAGGCAAATCCGGCCTCGATCTCGCTATCGGCGCGAACGCGGACGCAGCGACGGCGGCCGCGCCCGCGCTCGCCGGGCAGCGCAACATCCGCCTGCAGTATCTGCGCGCGGCCGCCGCGATCGCGGTCGTGCTCTATCACGGCGCGCACTACCTCGACGACCTGCGTGGAGACGGCCGCTTCCTGCCCATCTTCAGCGGCTTTTTCGGCGGCTATGGCGTTGCCGTGTTCTTCGCGCTGTCGGGCTATCTGATGGCAGAACTGATCGTGCGCGACACGCCCGGGCGCTTCCTGATGAGCCGGCTGGCGCGGATTTATCCGCCGATGCTGCTGCTGACCGGGCTGTTCGCGCTGGCCTTCATTCTGGCCGGCCAGCCGCGCGGCCTGAACGCGCTGTCGCTTTCGCTCGTTCCGGCCGGGCCGCGCGGCTATTTCCTCGCGGTCGAATGGACCCTGCTCTACGAGATGAGCTATTATGTCGTGTTGGCCTGCCTCGGCTTTCTGGGGTTTGCGCGTTACGCGACGCCGTTCGTTTTCGGCTGGCTCGGGCTTGTCGTCTTCGCCTGGGTCTGGGGGCCGGGCCGGGCCGATATCGTCCTGCCTGTTCTGAGCGAGCTTCCGCTCAGCATGATCAACCTGCCCTTCCTGCTCGGCTTTCTCTGCGCCGGCGCGCATCGCAGGGGCTGGCTGCCGCCGGGCCTGGCGATCGCCGCCGCTCTGGCCGCGCTGCCGATGGCGGTGTTGTCATACGAGTACCTGCGCCTGTTCGCCGGGCTGTCGGCGAGCTTGCTGGTCGCAGCCGCGATACGCTCGCCGTCGCAGCCCGCGCTGCATTGGCCCGGCCGGCTCGGCGCGCGCTTCGGCGATGCCAGCTATGTGCTGTATCTCTGCCATGTCCCCGTCTTCCTGCTGGTCGAGATGGCGCTCCCCGAACGCCTGCCGTCGGCGCTGGTCTGGGTCGCGATGGTCGGTTCGGCGCTTGGCCTCGCGCTGCTGCTCGGGCCCGCCGACCTTGGCCTGCACCGCTGGCTGAAACGCGCCATCGACAGAGCTCCGGCCCGGCGCGTGCGCGCCAGCGCGCTCGGCTTCATCGCGGCGTTCCTGACGATCGGCATCTATGCCGAATGGGAGGTCCGGACGGACCGCGCCGAGGAGGCGCAGGCGCGGCGCATCCTCACGGCCCCGCTCGCCGTGCCCAGCCCCGGCATGCGGGCCGAAATCGATTCCGTCTCCCGCCTCGGCAACACGCGCTGGGTGGTGCGCGGCTATGGCGTCGATCTCGAACAGCCGCGCCTCGCGACCCATATCGCGATCCGGCAGGGCGGCGACCTCGTGGCGATCGACCGGATGCGGCGGATGCGCGTCGCGACTGCCCGCGAACTCGGCCGAAAGGACCTGGAGAGCCAACGCTTCGGTTTCGCGATCATGCTGCCGGCCGATTTCGACTGCGCGAAGGGCCCGCCAGAAGCCGTCTTCATCTTCGAGGATGGCCGCGCGACGCCGCTCCCGCCTGGAGCGCTCGCCACTGTCTGCCCCTGATCATATGCGCCGCTGCCCACAGCGGCTTGGCCCGGCGCGCTTGAAAAGCGTCGCCGGGAGTCGCAAAGACGCGCGACGGGTTCCTTTTGCGATGGTTTGCGACGATGACCGATGACGAGGTTCTGGCCGAGTTCCGCGATGCCGGGGCGCTGCTCGAAGGGCACTTCATCCTGTCCTCGGGGCGGCGCAGCGCGGTCTTCCTGCAGAAGATGTTCATCTTCCAGGATCCTGTAAGAACCGAGCGTGTCTGCAAGGCGCTGGCCGCAAAGATCGAGGCGGCGTTCGGGCCTGTCGACTACGTCGTCTCGCCGGCGGTCGGCGGCATCGTGCCGGGCTACGAGACCGCGCGCCACCTCAAGGCCAAGGCGATCTTCGTCGAGCGCGAGGACGGACAGTTCAGGCTCCGGCGCGGCTTTGCGATTCCCGCCGGCGCGCGCGTCGTCATGGTCGAAGACATCGTCACCACCGGCCTGTCCTCGCGGGAGTGCCTCGCCTCGATCGCGGCTGAGCCCGGCACGCTGCTCGGCGCGGCCTGCCTCGTCGACCGCTCGGCCGGCCGCGTCGATGTCGGCGTGCCGCTGGTCTCGCTGATGAGCCTCGACGTGCCCGATTATGCAGCGGACGCGCTGCCGCCGGAACTGGCGGCGATCCCGGCGATCAAGCCCGGCAGCCGGGGCCTGAGCGCCTGATCAAAGTCGCGCGGGGGCCCCGGAACAAACCCTGAGTTGCTGGCAAAACGGCCAGCCTTCGACATTGTTAAACCGTCATCTTTCCCGATTCTGCGATTTCAACCTGATATTTCAAACCGGAGCATTGCCATGGCAGCCGAACCGCGCATCGCGCTTTTCATCGACGGGGCCAATCTCTACGCCACCTCGAAGCAGCTCGGCTTCGACATGGATTATCGCCGGCTGCTGAAGGAGTTCCAGTCGCGCGGCAATCTGATCAGGGCGTTCTATTTCACCACGCTGATCGAGAGCGAGGAGTATTCCTCGATCCGGCCGCTGGTCGACTGGCTCGACTACAATGGCTACCGCGTCATCACCAAGGCGGCCAAGGAGTTCACCGACGCGACCGGGCGGCGGCGCGTCAAGGGCAATATGGACATCGAGCTGGCGATCGAGATGCTCGAACTCGCCCCGCATCTCGACCAGATCTACCTGTTCTCGGGCGACGGCGATTTCCGGCCGCTGGTCGAGGCGGTGCAGCGCAAGGGCGTGAAGGTCTCAGTGGTCTCCACCATCACCACCAACCCGCCGATGGTCGCCGACGATCTGCGCCGGCAATGCGACGATTTCCTCGACCTCGCCCATCTCATGCAGAAGATCGGCCGCGACCCGGCCGAGCGCCATGCGCGCAGCGGCACGGTCGGGGCGCCGGTGGCGCCCGGCAATCCGGGGCTGGAACGGCGCTACGGCATCCGCCAGGGCGACGAGCCGGTCGAAGGCTGACCAGCCGGGTCAAGGCTTTCAGGCCGATCACATCGGCTGCGGCAAAGCGTGACTTGACCGTTGGGCAAGTCCAACCACTCTGTGTCTCAATCAAAACCCTTGGGGAGGAATCACCTTGCATCGCCGTCATGTGATCAGCGGGCTCGCGCTTGGAGCCGCCGCGCTCGCCAGGCCTTCCCTCGTCCTCGGTCAGGCCGCGCCGGCCCCTGCCGCACCGCCAGCCCCGCCGACCTTTACCCTGCCGCCGCTCGGCTATCCTTACGAGGCTCTGGAGCCGCATATCGACACGGCGACGATGCGCATCCACCATTCGGCGCATCACAACGCCTTCATCGGCAACCTCAACACGCTCGCCGGACAATGGGACGGGCTCAAGACGACGCCGATCGAGACGATCCTGGCCGATCTCAACGCCGTGCCGGAGGCGCAGCGCGCCGCGGTGCGCAACAATCTCGGCGGGCACTGGAACCATACATTCTTCTGGAATGTGATGACGCCCGGCGGGGCGAAGCAGCCTTCAACCGAGCTTCGGAGCGCCATCGAGGGCTCGCTCGGCTCGACGGTCGATCTCGTGACGAAACTCAACGCGGCGGCGATGACCCGCTTCGGCTCGGGCTGGGCCTGGCTCGTCGTCGACAAGGACAAGAAGCTCGCCATCGTGGCGACGCCCTATCAGGACACGCCGCTCGAACTCGGCGCGCAGGCCGTTCTCGGCGTCGATGTCTGGGAGCACGCCTACTACCTCAAGCACCAGAACCGCCGGGCCGATTATCTGGCGTCGTGGTGGAGGGCCGTGAACTGGGACAAGGCGAACGAAAACTTCAAGAAGGCGATGGGGTGAGCGCCGACCTGCCCCTCCCCCCTTGCGGGAGAGGGTTGGGGTGAGGGGTCGGGCCGCCCGTTCCAGTCAGCTTTCGGACCAAACCATCAAAGGGTTGCACGACCCCTCATCCGGCGCTTCGCGCCACCTTCTCCCGCAAGGGGAGAAGGGAAGCGCCCTCACCCGCCCGCCTTCATGATCCTCGCCTTGTCGCGGTTCCAGTCGCGGTTCTTCTCGGTCTCGCGCTTGTCGTGCAGCTTCTTGCCCTTGCCGAGGCCGAGCTCGACCTTGGCGCGGCCCTTCTCGTTGAAATAAACCTTCAGCGGGATCACCGTGTAGCCATCGCGCTGGATCGCGCCCATCAGCTTGTTGATCTGGCGGCGGTGCAGCAGCAGCTTTCGCGGCCGACGGACATCGTGGTTGAAGCGGTTGGCCTCGAGATATTCCGGGATGTGCGCATTGAAGAGGAAGAGCTCAGTGCCCATCGGCCCGGCATAGCTCTCGCCGATCGTCGCGCGCCCGCCGCGCAGCGATTTGATCTCGGTGCCTTGCAGCGCGATGCCGGCCTCAAGCGTCTCGCTGATCTCGTAATTGTAGCGGGCTTTCCGGTTGTCGGCGGCGAGCTTGTACCGGTCTGGATCGGGCTTGTTCATGGCCTCTCGCCCAGCGCATGCGCCCTGACCAGCGAGGCCATGGCCTGCGATTCCGATTCAGGATCGGTCGACAAGCCGTTGAGAACGCCGTGTTTGTCGGCCTCGGGGCGGTTCTGGCTGAGCTTGAACTTGCCGGCGAGCGAGGCAATCTCGATCTCGATCCCGACAATGCCGCGCGACAGCGCGTTGATGAAAGGCTCGGGCGCATCCGTCACGGCCCAGGGCTCGTCGCGCGGGCGCTCCTGCTGCGCGGTCAGCGCCTCCAGATGCGTATGCAGCCAGCCAGCGTCCTCGATCGCGCGCGCCGGGCCGCGCGCCTGCACGGTGACGTAGTTCCAAGTCGGCACGACCTTGCCATGCTCCTTCTTGGAGGCGTACCAGGCCGGCGTGACGTAGCGCTCGACGCCGGTGAAGATCACCAGGGTCTCCGCCCCGGCCGCGATCGCCTTCCATTGCGGGTTCGGACGGGCGAGATGGGCGCGCAAGATCCCCTGCTCGCCTTCCTCGGCGTGCAGGACGAAGGGCACGGGGTTGGCGATTAGACCGCCCTCGCCCATCGTCACCAAAGTGGCGAGCGGATGGGCGCGCATGACCTCGTGCAGCGCGGCGCGGTCCTCGACCTTGAAATGGCTCGGCTCGTACATCGATCTCTCCCCGACGCCCGCCGGGATGCCGGACGAGCGCGAAAACCTCACTTAAGCATTCAGCAGCCCGGCGAACACCATCGCCTCGGCGATGACCTTGCCGGTCGCGGGCGTCACCGGAACCAGCGGCAGGCGGACCTCCTCCTCGCAACGGCCGAGCAAGGTCAGGCCGTGCTTGGCGCCGGCGAGACCCGGCTCCCTGAAAATCGCGTCATGCAGCGGCGTGAGGCGGTCCTGAACCTTGAGCGCGCCGGCATAGTCGCCGCGCGCAACATGGGTCATGAGATCGGCGCAAAGCTGGGGCGCGACATTGGCGACGACCGAGATGCAGCCATGGCCGCCGGCCGCCATATAGGCCAGCGCCGTCATGTCCTCGCCCGAGAGCTGGATGAAGTCCGGCCCCATGGCGTGGCGCTGCTGCGAGACGCGGGCAAGATTGGCGGTCGCGTCCTTCACGCCGGCGATGTTCTTCAACTCGTAGAGCCGCGCCATCGTCTCGACCGACATGTCGATGACCGAGCGCGGCGGGATATTGTAGATGAAGATCGGAATGCCGATCGCATCGTTCACCGCCTTGAAGTGCCGGTACATGCCCTCCTGGGTCGGCTTGTTATAGTAGGGCGTCACCACCAGCACCGCATCCGCCCCGGCCTTCTCGGCATGCTGGGCGAACTCGACCGCATGAGTCGTGTCGTTGGAACCCGCGCCGGCGATGACCGGAACGCGGCCCCTGTTCTGGTCGATGACGATCTCGGTGACGCGCTTGTGCTCGTCATGGGAGAGCGTCGGGCTCTCGCCTGTCGTGCCGACCGGCACAAGGCCGGTGCTGCCGCTCTCGATCTGCCAGTCGACCAGCGCGCGCAGGGCGGCCTCGTCGATCCTGCCGCCCTTGAAGGGCGTCACCAGCGCGGGCATCGAGCCGGTGAAGGCGGTGAGCTTGGTCATGGGCGGAGGCCTCGAACGTGGAAGCTGCAAGGAACCTGATGTCGAACGGGTGGCAGACATAAACCTTTGGCCAGCCAAGGCAAAGCCGGCAACCCATCAAAATCCGTGGCCGCATGGTTAAGGCTTCATAAACCCGCATGCCGGACCATCACGCTTTGCACTTTCCGTGGAGCGAGCCATGGTCCTCTCCGCCGCCGCCAGGCTTCTGGCCTGCATCGCCCTGCTCATGCTGCTCGCCGGCGGCGCGGCGATGGCGGGCGACGATGGCGACCACCGCAGCCAGCAGGGCCGGCCCGACCCGGTCGATGTCGAGACGACGGCCGCGTTTCCGAGCGATGGCCTGCGCCTTGCGCCTGCAGCCGATCCGGACGCGGTCAAATCCGCCATCGCCGCCTACCGCCGGGGGGCGCTCGGCGAAGGCGATGCGATCGCGGCTGCGATCGAGGACCGCGCGATCCGCGCCTTGCTGGAATGGGTGGCGATCCGCAGCGGCGCGACGACGATCCCGTTCAATCGCCTGAACGCTTTTCTGCAGGCCTATCCGAACTATCCGGCGACGACGCTGTTTCGCCGTCGCGCCGAGGAGGCGCTAATCGCCGAGAAGCGGAATGCCGCGACGATCCGGGTCTTCTTCCATGGTCAGCGGCCTGTCAGCCCGGCCGGCCGCGTCGCGTTGGCGCGGGCGCTGAAAGCCGATGGCGAGACCGTCGAAGCCAATGACCTTGTCCGTCAGCTCTGGCGGCAGGACCATCTCGGCGAAGCGCTCGAAAAGCTCGTGCTGGCCGAGTTCGGCGACGCGCTGACGAACGCCGACCACAGGCTGCGGGCGGAGCGCTACATCTTCAGGGGCAATGCCGGGCCGGCGCAGCGCAACGCGGCCCGCGTCTCCGCCGACTATGTCAAGCTCGCCCAGGCGCGGCTCGCCAGCGGCAAGGCGAAGCGGCCGGTCGCGCCCGCGCTGATCGCCTCCGTTCCGCCTTCGATGAAGGGCGACATCTCCTATGCCTTCCTGCTGGCGCAGCAAGCGCGGCGGCAGGACAAGCCCGCCGAGGCCGCCAGGGCGCTTGCGAATGTGCCGCGCGATCCGGCCCTGCTCGGAGATGGCGACGAATGGTGGATCGAGCGCCGGCTGATCGCGCGGAAACTGCTCGACAGCGGCGAGGCGGCACTGGCCTATCAGGTCGCGGCCGGCCATGGCGCGGAAGGCTCCGTCGCGAAGATCGACGCCGAATGGCATGCAGGCTTCATCGCGCTGCGCTTCCGGCAGGATGCGGCGGCGGCGCTGACGCATTTCAGCGAGGCGGCGCACCATGCCGAGACGCCGGTCTCGGTCTCGCGGGCCGCCTATTGGCAGGGCCGCGCCTATGACGCGCTGGGTCGCGGAGACGACGCGATCGAGGCCTATGAACGCGCCGCCGAGCACCCGATCGCCTATTACGGGCAGCTCGCCCGCGCCCGGTTGGGGCTGCCCGATCTGCCGCTGCGCCGCATGGCCTCGGCCTCGCTGGAGGCGCTGCCCGGCTTCCAGGGCGTGCGCATGCTTTACCGCATCGGCGCGCGCGATCTCGCCGCGACGCTGCTGGGTGACCTCGCCCAGCGGCTCCACACCACGCCGGCTCTGGAGGCGGTCGCGGCCATCGCTGCGAAGGAAAGCGATGCGCGCGGCCTGCTCACGCTCGGCAAACAGGCGCTGCATCGCGGTTTTCCGCTCGACATGGCGGCGTTTCCGACCAATGGCGTGCCGGATTTCCCGGTGCTGGGCGACCCGATGGAGCGGGCCGTCGTCCATGCCATCGCCCGGCAGGAGAGCGCCTTTGACCCGACCGCGATCTCGCATGCGGGTGCGCGCGGGCTGATGCAGATGATGCCGGCGACCGCGCGCGAGACGGCCAGGCGCGCGAGCCTGCCCTTCGACTGGCCGCGTCTCGGGCAGGATGCGCATTATTCGGCGCGGATGGGCGCGGCCCATCTCAACGACCTGCTGAAGGACTGGCGCGGCTCCTACATCCTGACCTTCGCCGCCTACAATGCCGGCTCCGGCAATGTGAAAAAATGGATCGAGGCTTATGGCGATCCGCGCAGGCCGGAGGTGGACGCGATCGACTGGGTCGAGCGCATTCCGTTCTACGAGACGCGCAACTACGTGCAGCGCGTGATGGAGAACGTGCAGGTCTACCGCCAGCGCCTGAACCAGCGCACCGCCTTCCTGATCGACCACGACTTGAAGCGGGGCGGGAAGCGGGAGTAAATCGCTACGAGATCGCGATCAGGATGAGGGCCGAGGGTTTGTCCACCACCGCAATCGACACAGGCTTCACCTCGCTTTTCGTCACCGCACGCGACGGGCTGAAACTGCATGCGCGGGATTACGGCCCCCTCGCCTCCCATGCGTTCCCTATCGTGTGCCTGCCGGGCTTTGCGCGGACGGCGGCGGACTTCCATGAGCTGGCGCTGGCGCTGTCCACTGACGAGGCCAGGCCGCGTCGCGTGCTGGCGCTGGATTATCGCGGGCGCGGGCGGTCGGGCTTCGACAAGGACTGGCGCAATTACGACATCCGCGTCGAGCTCGACGACCTGATGCAGTTTCTGACCGCAGCCGGCATCGAGGAGGCGGTGTTTGTGGGCACCTCGCGCGGCGGGCTTCTGACCATGGCGCTGGGTGCGGCGCGGCCTGCCATGATCAAGGGCGCGGTGCTCAACGATATCGGCCCGGTGATCGACGCGCGCGGCCTGCTGCGCATCCGCGGCTATGTCGGCAAGCTGCCGTCGCCACGCAGCTTCACCGAGGGTGCCGAAATCCTGAAACGGCTCTCGGACCAGCAGTTCCCGCTTTTCGGCGAAGCCGAATGGGAGATGATGGCGCGCCGGACCTGGACGGAGCGGGACGGCAAGCTCGCACCCGATTACGACCCGAACCTGATGAAGGTTCTGGAAGAGCTCGATCTCGAAGCGCCGCTGCCAGTGCTCTGGACCTATTTCGCGGGGCTGAACGCAGTGCCGGTGCTGGCGATCCGTGGCGCAAACTCCGACCTGCTGGCCGAGAAGACGCTGGTCGAGATGGGCCAGCGCCACCCGGCCTGCGAGACCTTCGTCGCGCCGGGCCAGGGCCATGCGCCGCTGCTCGGGCCAAAGGACATGGTCCGGCGGATCGGCAAGCTGATCGCAAAGGCAGAGAAAAAGGCCGCCTGATATCAACAGGCCCTCACTCCGACCGCTTCTGCCCTTCCCGTCTTTGCGAGCGCAGCGAAGCAATCCAGCTTCTCGCTCTACGCCCTCCTGGATTGCTTCGCTGCGCTCGCAAAGACGGCGAGGTCACTGCCAAAAGCGACCTGAGTATGCTCAGCCCGGCGGCTTGCGGCCGGCCTTGACGCTGCGCGAATGCGCGGTGTCGCCGCCATGCCTGAGGATGTCGGCATCCTCGTGCCAGCTTTGCGAGGTCGCGACCGGCACATCGGCGAAAGCGCAGAGATAGCGGATCTCGGCGTCTTTCAGCGCGGCGATCTGGTCGAAATGCCAGATTCCCAGGCGGTTGAGATCGGCCGCGACCGCCGGGCCGACGCCTTTGAGCAGCACGAGATCGTCGGGCTTTCCGTCGCGCGCCTGGCTCAGCAGGTTGCCCGGCTTGTCGCCGTCGAACTCGCCATCCTTGAGCGCTGCGACATTGCCCTGCCCGTGCATGCCGTCGTCGCGCGACGACGGCACATCGCCGGCCTTTGCGCGCCTCGCAAACTCCGTCTCGCCTCCCGCCGCCAGCGCCTTGGCCTGCCCGACCCAGTCCTCGCGCTCGATGCGGCCGGGAAAGGCGAGATAACCGCCGACCCATTCGACATTCTCGGGCGTCCAGGCGGCGATCTGGTCGAAATGCCAGATGCCGAGCCCGTGCAGGCGGCCCTCGTTCTGGCGGCCGATGCCCCTGATCAGCTTGAGATCGTCGGGCGTCTCGGCGCGCGCCGCGACGAGGCCGGCCGGGCGCTCTCCGGGAATGGCGTCCTCGCCCTCGACCTTGAGCAGCGCCTTGACGCTCTCTCCCGCCGATTTGATGTCGTCGACGACCGCCTTGCCCTCGTCGAGGGTCTCCTTGGCTTGCTCGAGCCGGGTCGCAGCGTCCCGCGCCGTGGCGGTGATGGCGGCGGCGCGCTCGGCCGCATCGGGGCCACTTCCGGCCAGAGCGGCGGCCGCGCCCTCCAGCGTCGGCATGCCGTCGAGCCCGAGCGCGGCCTGCGCCAGCGCCTTGGGCTGCATCGCGGCACGCACGACGCTGGCCAGCGCGCAGCCGGCGAAATACACCGCCACGAACAGCAGCGCCGTCTCCAGCCACAGCGCCGGGAGGCCGTTGAGCGCCTGCATCCAGCTCACCGCGCCGGCCAGAAGCCAGGCCCCGGCCGCCAGAGCGAGCTTGCTCGACCAGAGTTCGAGTTTTTCACCGTTCTGGCTGACCCAGCCCATGACGAAGCCAAGCGCGAAGGCCGCGAGCAGAAACCAGGCGAACTGCGAGGCGAGATAAAGCATGTCCGCGCCCCTATTTCGCGACGGTGAACTGGACGCGGCGGTTGAGCATCCGGGCCTCGGGCTCGTCATGGGGTTTCAGCGGCCGCTGGCTGCCGAACCCTCGCACCGCGAGTTGCGCCGGATCGATGCCGCGCTGAACCAGTTCGTCGCGGACGCGCAGCGCACGCCGGCGCGACAGATCCAGATTGTCGAAGCGACCGTCGCCATCCTGATTGGCATGGCCCTCGATGGTGATCCGCGAGGCCGGGCACTGCTTCAGGATCGCGAAGGCCTCGCCGATGACGCGCTCGGTCGTCGCATCGAGATTGACCACCGTGGTGCCTTGCGCGAACAGCACGGTGTTGCGCTTGGTGAGGGCGTCGAGATCGTTCTGGCAGGTGTTGGGCGGGTCTATCACGCAGCCGGTCTGGCGCAGTCCGATCACGGCGTCGACCTTGAGGCCGCCCGGCAGACCTGCCGACGCGCCGGTTTCGACCTCGCTCTTGATCAGGTCCCGGCAGGTCAGGCCGCGCAGGGTGACCCCGGTCTCGCTGATGCTCGCCGAGCCCAGATCGAGCCGCAGCAGGTTGGTCAAGGCCATGCGCGCGGCTTCGACGAAACCAGCCGGCGCGCCGGGTGCGATCCGTGTCTCGTCCGAAACCTTGCCGCGCAGGGGCGACGCCTCGACCAGCGCGAGCAGGCCTGCGCGCGTGCTTTCGTCCGGCAGGTAGCCCGACAGGCCGACGCCGGATTTGTCCGCCGTGACGGAGAGCGCATAGGGCCGGATCGCCACGGCCGCGATGCTGGCCCGGCTGGTCAGGCCTCCCGGCAAGCCGCCCTGCAGCAGGGCCTGCAGCGCCGTCCAGTCTTCGAGGGTTCCGGCCGCGCCGGACAAGGCCAGTTCGCCGCCATCCAGCGAGACCGAGCCGCTCCCGAGGCGACGCAGCGCTTCAAGCGCAAAGCGAGTGGCCGCGCCGTAGTCTGGCGTATCCTTCAGGCGCGGCTCGATCGTGAGGCGGTCGTCGAGGGTCGTGGACGGGAAGAGGGTACGCGCGAGGGCGAGCAGGGCGTCCCGCGCCGCCCCGTCGCGGGCAAGGCCGGAGATGAGCAGCTTGCCCTCCGCAAGTGCCGCGCTCCAGCGCAGGGCGATATCCGGCAAGGGCGGTGGCGGCGGAAAAACCGGCGGCGCGACCTCGGGGAGCGCCGGCACCACCACCGCCACGGCCGGCGGCGGCTCGACGGGCGCAACGCTGGGCGGCGGCGGATCGACGGGCGCGGCGGCGGATTGCGGCGGGACGACCGTGGGCGGAGTCGGATCGGCGGCCGGCGGAAAAAACAGCGGCGGAATCTCGGGGAGAACGGGCATCGGCGGCAGGGGTGGCGGCGCATCCGGGCATGCGATCGATGCCTGCGCCACGGAATCCGGACCGTCGGTCTGCGCGATCAGCAGTTTCAGCGCCTGACAGGCGTCATAGCCTTCGGGGCCCTGCCCCAACAGCCGATAGGCATCGCCCTCCAGTTCGACCTTGCCGCTGCGCAGGCGCGCCAGATCGCCGATCGCGCGGGTCATCCGCAACAGGAAAGCGGCCGGCTCGCCGAGCGCGGGCTTCGTGTCATTGGCGATGCGCGACGCATCTGGAAAGCTGCGGCGCAACAGCGCCAGCATCTGCTCGCGGACGCCTTCCGACGGATAGAACCCCTCGACCGTCAGCGCGCCGTCAACACCACGCGCGACGCTCCAGCGATAGGGCTGGACGACAGGCGGCGTCAGGGCGCAATCGACCGCGCGAAACCCGCCGACGCCGCCTTGGCCCATCGCCTGTTGCAGCTTGAGGAAGGAATCGGGCGTCGCGGCGCTGCCCTCGACGCAGAACCGGTCGTCGTCGAGCGCCAGCTTGCCCGAAGCGATATCGGGCAGGCTGCGGAGGAGCGATGCCGTCATCTCCGCAAAGCCCGCAGGCGCGCCGAACGCCAGCGTCTGGCGGTCCTCGACCCGCAGATTCGGCACAGCGGCGCGGGCCGCCGCGAGATTGGCCATCGCAGTCGCCTCGTCGGGGACGAAGCCGCCCAAGGTGACGACGTCGCCGACGCGGCTGGCCGACCAGCCATAGGGCTTTTGGGCCACGACCTGGGTCAGTTCACCAGTTGCGCGGCGGACGCCGAACTCGGCGCGCAGGCCAGCCAAAGCACGCCCTGCGCCATCGGTAGAGAGGACTTCGCCGCTGATCGAGACGTCACGGCCGGAGACGCGGGCAGAGACCGGCTTCGCGCCGGGCGCTCCGGGCGCCAGCGCACTCACCGCCGCAGTCGCACGGCGGGCGACGTCGCTCTGGATGGACTCATCGAGAGCGAGATTGGCGATGCCCCAGAGCAAGGCCAGTGGAGCCAGACCCCATAACCAACGTGTTGGCTGCGCCATTCCCGTCCCCGCCCGAGCCCCGCCGCGACGCGTCCACCGTCGCAGCCTACCGTGCGGTCAACTCAGTCCGGAAGCGGCGGCGCTGTCAAGCGTGGCTTAAGCTAAGCATCGGCCCCCAAACGATAAAAGCCCCGGGTTTCCCCGGGGCTTCCATGTCTTGTAGACGAGACTTCGATCGGAAACCGATCAGAAGTCGCGCTGGATGCGGAAGCGGCCAGCGAAGGCGTCGTCGCTCTTGATGCCGATGCCGGCAAGACGGGCACCGGTGTTGGACACCGAACCGACGCGCGAGCGCAGGTCGACATGTGAGTAGATTACCTCGACACCGATATCGAGACCCGAAACCGGGGTCCAGATCAGGTTGCCGGCGATGATCGTCTCGCGCGGGTCGAGAGCGCGAACGACAGCGCCGGTGGCGTAGGTGGCCAGCGGAGCGATCGAGCCAAGCTCGAGCTGCGAGTACGAGCCGTAAAGCTCCGAACGCAGCTGCGGGGTCCAGAAGTGACGGAAGGCAGCGACGATCGAGAAGCCGGTCGTGTTCTTGATGTTGCCGGCCGGGGTGATGCCCAGATCCGGAACCGCGATCGCGCCGAGACGGGCGATGCCCGAACCGCCGTAACCGAGGTAGCCGACAGCGCCGTCAGCATAGGCGGCCTGCAGCCAGAAGACGTCGCCAGCCGCGAGGAACGGCAGGTTGATCTTCACGCCGCCCTGCACGGCGAAGCCGTACTCGTCGCCGCCGACCAGACCCGGGAGGGCGCTGATGACGGAACGCTGGGTGAGAGCACCCGACAGCTGGGCGGAGCCCCAACCCTGATCGACGCGCAGCGAGGCGACGACATCCGGGAAGTCCTGGCCGCCGACAGCGAGAGCAGCGCCGGTGACGCGGTTGGCGGCAGCGTTCTCACGAGCGCCGGTGCCGGTGACGCGATCCTCGAGCGAGATCGTGGCCGAGAAGCCCGAGCCGAACGTCGCGGTGTAGGCGAGCAGGTTCAGACGCGAGTCAGCCGTACGGACCGAAGAGTAGCCGTAGTCGTTGGCGTAGAAGTCGAAGAACGACTGCGCGCGACCAGCGGTGATCGGGCCGAACTGGATGAAGGCCAGATCGAGCAGCGAAGCGGTGGCGGTGCCGGTGACGCGAGCGGTGCCGGGGACGATGAGGCCCTGGTTGCCGCCGAAGGTGCCGCCGTAGAAGTTCGAGCTGTTGGTCAGCTCGAAGCGGAAGAACGTGCGCAGCGGGCCGTAAGCGGTCGCGGTGCGGGCGTCGATGTTGAGGCGGCCGCGAGCGCGGGTGCCGTAAGCGTCGAACTGCTCGCCGTAGCGATCACCGACGGTGTACTCGGCGCGAACACGACCGCTGACGCGCAGGCAGGTGTCGGTGCCGGGGATGAAGAAGAAGCCTGCGCCATAGGCGGAGCAGACGCGAACGTATTCGACCGGAGCGGCCTTCCGCGAGGGAAGATCGGCGGCCTGAGCCCCGGCAACCGCGGCGATACCGGCGGCAGAACCGAGGAGGAGGCTCTTAACGAGCTTCATTGGTAACCTCCAAAATGAGTTTCGAGACCCTCGGGCTTTGGTCCGTTCCGTGTCGGCGGCCCCAGGAGACCAAACCGACGAACTCGCCTCTTCCCGGCCTTTCGCCCACGTCCCTGAACCATTCAGAGGCGAAGACGAAAAACAGCGACCGGGAACGTCCCGACGCAGGATCACCATACGAATGCCGGGTTGCCGATCAACCTCGATCACGCCGGCGCGAGCCCCCAGGGGGTGCTTTGGAACCCGGTGTTGCAGGCGCGCCACGCTTTGACCGGCGAATTTTACCACCCCTTAACCAGGATCGCCGGATCGCCAGCGAAATCGGCCGATCGAGACGGAGAATCAGGCTGCTTCCCTTCTTCCCTCGGGGGAGAAGCGGCCCGGCGAAGCCGGGGCGGGTGAGGGACGACCGGGTGAGCGTTATTGAGGTGAAGACCGCGCCTCGGCGCGGCCCTCATCCGTCAGCGCTGCGCGCTGCCACCTTCTCCCCCGAGGGGAGAAGGAAGAACCCCGATCACCATTCCCACTCGGCCCCGACGCCGACGGCCGCGCCGCCCTCGGCATTGGTCTCCGCCTGCAGCTTGAGGCGGCGGGTCAGGTCGATATTGACCGAAACGCCGCTGTCCTGCGGCCGGGCGCCAGCTTTCAGGCCGACCGAGACGTTGTCGCTGATCGCGCGCGAGACGCCGACGGTCGGCCCGCCAGCGCCGACCTGGATGTCGAGATTGTCGACGCCGAGCGACCGGCGCAGGCGCTCGAACGAATCGTCGCCGCCGCCGCCAGCGAACTGCGCCGCCGTCTGCGCCAGTTGCAGCGCCTGGAAGGGCGAGAGCGATCCGGAGGCCCGGGCGAACAGGATTCGCGAGAGGACCTCGTCCTGCGGCAGATCGGGCGAGGAGCCGAAGGCGAAGCTCGGCTGGTCGGCCGGGCCGGTGACGATGATGCGGGCGGTGACGTCCGCCGCCCGGGTCTCGGCGACGAAATCGAGTTCGGGAATGGTCCCGCCGGCGAAGCTGATGCGGCCGCGGCTGAAGTCGAGCCGCTGGCTCGCGATGTTCAGCCGGCCGCGACGCAGGTCGAACCCGCCCGACAGCGCCGGCGCAGCCGAGGTTCCCGCGACGCGCAGCTCGCCGCCGAGTTCGGCGTCGATGCCACGGCCCCGGATGAAGACGCGGCTGGGGGCCGAGATGGTCAGGGCCAGGCCTGCGTCGAACGCGGGCGCGGAACGTGAGCCGCGTCGCGCCGGCGCTTGCGCCTTGCGCTGGGCTGCGAGCCGCGCGGCCGCCGTTCCGGTGGGGCGGACATGTTTGGCGCCGTCGACGGGACGCAGGCTGCCGGGCAGCCGATCCGGCACCGCGACCTCCAGCGAGACGACATCGATGCGTCCCTCGATGCGCGGGCGCTGCGCCAATGGTCCGGCCAGCGAAAGGTTCAGATCGGCTATGGCGGTGACGATGCCGTTCGAGACGAGCTGGGCGCGGTTGCCGCGCAGCGCGATCGTGCCCGGGAAACCGGCCGCCGGATCGAGCCTGACCTGCCCGCTGGCCGAGAGCGTGCCGCCATTGGCGGTGCTGGCCGTGGCCCGTTCGATCGCGACCGCGTCGCCGCGCGCCGCGAGCCGGGCCTCGATGCCAGTAAGCCGCAGTCCCTGCAGCGCGTCGGTGAAGGAGCCGCCCGACAGTGTCGCCGTTCCGCTCAGGCGCGGCGCGGCGGCCGTGCCGGCGGCGACGAGATCGACCGCGACCGCGCCGGTGAGGCGCTGGCCCTGCGCGGCGATCATCGTGTTGGCGAGCGCGGCGTCGAGGCGGCCCTGCGCCGTCAGGTCGAGCGGTCCCGTCGCCGACAGCGGGGCGGTGCCACGCGCCGTTAGGCTGACGAAGCGGCCGGCCGCGAGCGAGGCGGTCACGCTGGTGCGGTTGCCGCTGAACTGGCCAGAGCCCGTGATCTCGACCGGCGGCAGGCCGGCCTGCCGGGTTTCCGGCGTGGCGAGCCGCGCGATACGCAGGCTCCAGGGGCCCGACAGGGCATCGGGGCGGCCGGTGACCTGCGCCTGCGCATTCAGCGTGCCGGCGAGATCGAGCTTCGGCGCGACGATTCGAGCAGCCGAGAGCGGCACGTCGGTCGCGGCCAGTTTGAGGTCGAGCGTATCGCCGGCACGGCCGTCCAGCGTCAGGCGGCCGCCATCGATTGACAAAGCGAGCCCGGCGATGGCGACGCCGCCAGTCGGAAAGCTGATCGTCGCGGGATTGACCAATGCGATCCGTCGACCCTCGCGGCTGGCGTTGAAGCTTGCCAGCTCGAGCCGCAACGGCTGCTCCGGGACGAGGCGGCCGGCGCTGGTCAGCGCGAAGCCGCGCGCAGTGGCGCTGAGCGTCAGGTCGCTGCCGGACATGCTCCCCTTCGAATCCAGCCGGATCGCCGTGACGGGCTCGCCCGCCAGCACCGCGCGGTCGATCGCGACGCCGGCATCGACCATCGGACGGCCGTAGAGATCGCCTGCGTTCACCCTCGCGTCGAGCCGGTCGATCGTGACCGACGGCGCGACCAGCTTGGCGCCTTTCGCCGTCACGTCGAGGTTCTGCCGGCCCTCGACGATACTGAACCCGAGATCGGCGTCGAGCTGCCCGCCGAGCCTGGTCAGCGCGAGCGGCGATAGATCGTCGAGATTGCGTGCGGCAAGAACGACGCGGCCGGCGGCGCGGCTCGCCTTGTCGAGCGTCAGCGCGCCGTTGAGGCGGACCGAGCCGATCGTGAGATCGAGATTCGAAAGGCTCCAGCCGTCGCCGGGCAGGCGCGCGAGCGCGACCGTGCCGCGCGCCGGCTTGGCGTCGATCTCGCCATCCAGCGTGGCGCGGGTGTCGAGCGCGCCCTGCAGATCGCGGATCATTGCGTCGATGGCGAGGCGCGGGATCGGGCGGCCAAGCGCCGAGGCATTCGTCACGGCGAGATTCGCCGCCATGTCCAGCTTCGCCTGCGGGCCCGTGATGCGCGCCGTCATCTCGCCGCGACCCGACAGCCTAGGATCGGCGCGTTTCATGTCGGGCAGCGTCACGGCCATGCGAAGGTCCGAGGACGCCTGGCCTACGCCGCCATCGGCGGTGAAGGCGATGTGGCGGCCGGCGACGCGCAGGCCCGTGAAGGAGACGTCTCCGGCGAGCGCGCCGATCCGGCCGGCCAGCGTCAGTTCGCCTGCGAGCAGCCGGTCGAGCGCCGGCTCGCCTGTCGCCAGCGCCTCGGTCTTTCCGGTCAGGCTCGCGCCATAGGCGTTGTTCTTCGGCGTCGCGTCGAGGTCGGCGGCGATCTCGGCGCGGCCCGAGAGCGCCCTCCCCGCAAGGCCGCTGAACCTGGCGAGATCCGGCAGGGTCGCCCCTAACCGGCCGAGGATGCGAGCCTGGCCGAGCTTGCCGCGATAATCCAGCGCGAGCCCCGACACGCCTAGCGTCAGCGTCTCGAAATCGGCCGTGCCGTCGTCATTGGCCGTGCCGCGCATGGTGAAGGCGACGCGCTCTCCCACGGCCTGCGCCTGCGCGGGGTCGGCAAGCGCGATGCCGGTCGCGAGCCCGTCCGAGACCAGCGCGATCCGGCTGCCGGGGTCGCCGAGCTTGCCGGTCGGCGTGGCGGTGAAGCTCAGGCCCAGCTTGCCGAGGCGGCCGAGCGGCACGCTGGCGTCCTCGGCGTCGAGGGACGCCACGATGCGCGGGCCGGCGGCCGGACCCTGAATGGTCGCGTCGAAAGCGAGCTTGCCGATCGCCGTGCCCGACGCGACCGTCCTGCCGCCGTCATTGGGCCGGGCGGCGGCTGTGACGCGCAGGTCGAGCGTCGCGTCGACCCCGTAGCGGCCTGAGACGTCGAGCCGCGCCAGCGTCGAGACCAGCGCGAGCCGGCGGATGCCGATGCCGCCATCGTCGGCGAAGGAGACCGCGCCGTCGAGCCGCGTCGAGCCGGTGAATACGGGTGCGACGGGCGCGGGCATCAGGCCCTCGATTCGGGCGTCCAGCGCCAGAGCGAGTTCGCGCGCCGCGCCCGCTCGCGAGAGATTGGCGGAGCCTTGCGCGCCGATGGTCTCGCCGGCCGTGAAGGTCAGGTTGGAGCGGAAGGCGTCGAGCGGGCCATCGCCAATCAGATCGAGCGTCACCGGCGGCAGACCCGGCAGATCGGCGAGACGCGCGATCAGCCCGCCCTCGGGTTCGGCGACCTTGACCGCGAGCTGGAGCCGGGTCGATTGCGGCACGAATCCGAGCCGGACGGTGAACTCGCCCTGCCGGTCGATGCGGCGGGCGGCGAAGGTGAGGTCGAGCCCCTCGGTCGGCGGGCCGAGCGTGGCGCGCCCCGTCGCGCCGATCCGGGCCGGCGCGCCGAGCACTGGCGCGCCGAGCGCCAGTTCGCCGAGCTGGAAGGCCTCGATCACGACCCGCAACGGCAGTTCGGGCAGGATCGGCGCATTGTCCGTGGTGGCCGCTGCCGGCTGCGGCAGCGGCTTGCGCAGGATTTCGAGCTTGCCGAGTTCGAGCCGGTTGACCTCCAGCCGCCGGAGCAGCAGCGCACTGCGGGTCCAGACCAGCCGGGCGCGGTCGAGCCTGAGCCAGGGCCCGTCGCGATCCGACAGCACGATGTCGCGGATGGTGGCGTCGGAGGAGAGCGCGCCGTCGACGGCGCCGATCGAGACCTGGCTGGTCTCGGTCGAGAGCGCCTTGGAGATCAGATCGGCGAGGACGCCGCGTTCGGACTGGGCGTTCTGGGCGAAGCCGGTCCAGCGCGCCGACGCGACGAGCCCGACTGCGAGCATGAGCGCGATCAGCGCCAGACGCGGCAGGCCGGAGCGAAGGACGAGACGGCGCGCCATCAGAAGGCCTGCCCGATGCTGATATAGACCGCGACCGGCTTGTCGCCCTTGCGCGGATTGAGCGGGGCGGCGACGTCGAGCCTTATCGGGCCGATGGCGGTGTAGTAGCGCAGGCCGAGGCCGGCCGCCATCTGCAGCCGCTCCTTGAAATTCGGCACGGCGGATTCGAAGGCCATGCCGGCGTCGAAGAACGGCACGACGCCGATTGTGTCCGTGATCTTGATGCGGGCCTCGACCGAGCCCTCGAACAGGCTGCGCCCGCCGGTCAGGCGGCCGTCGGGGCCGAGCGGTGAGAGCGTGCGATAGGCATAGCCGCGCACGGAGCCGCCGCCGCCGGCATAGAAGCGCCGCGTCGCCGGGATGTCGGCCAGCCCCTCGCCCGCGATCGAGCCCAGTCCGACGCGGCCGGCCAAGACATAACGCGCATCCTCGTCCAGCGCGTAATAGGCCGAGAGCGAGGCCTTGCTCTGGACGACGCCGATCGTCGAACCAAGGAAGGTCGGATAGGGGGTGACGGACGCCGTGGCGCGGATGCCGCGCGTCGGATCGAGCAGGCTGTCGGTCGAATCGTATTTCACCGAGAGCGGAATGCCGACCAGCGTGTAGTCGACCTGACCAAGCTGGTCGCTTGTCTGGCCGCGCTCCACCTCGATGCCGGCCGACACAGAGAACGTGTCGCTGAAGCGGCGCTGGATCGCGGTCGTGACATTGGCGTAGCGGGCGGTGTAGCCGCCATAGCGGCTGGTGCCGATGCGCTCGCGCACGGCCGTGCCATCGAGCAGCCAGTCATAGCGGCTGCCGTAGAGCGCGGGCTTCAGGAAGCTGAAGGAGAGCCGGCCGCCGATGTCGGAGCGCTCGAAGTCGCCGATTTCCTGGATCTTGGTGCCGTCGATGCGCGGGGCGAGGAAAGTCGAGCCTTCCAGCCGCAGCCGCTCCGCGCCGCCGAACAGGTTGCGATGCTCCCAATAGGTTTTCACCGCCGGGCCGTCGATCGTCGAATACCGCGTCGAGAAGCCGAACAGGCGCTTGGGGCGTTCGGTGACATCAAGCGAGAGCGGCAGGTTGCCGGCGGCGTCCAGCGCCTGCGCCTCGCGGATGCGGACGGAGCCGACGGCGGGGATGGTCGCGATCGATTTGCGCGTATCGGCCAGCTTCTTGGGCGAATAGGGATCGCCCGGCTCCAGATAGATGAAGGAGCGCACCACGGCGGGCGGAATGTCGCCGGTCTCGCCGACCGTAATGTCGCCGAAGCCCGCGACGGGACCGGGCGCGACGACATAGGTCACATCCATGCTGCGCGCCGGATGATCGACGACGGGCCGCAGTTCGACGATTTTCGCAAGCGGCCGGGACTGGTTGCGCAGGTGGTCGACCAGCGCTGCCTGCGCCGCGCGCAGGGAGGCCGCGGTCGCGGCATCGCCCGCCTTCAGCCGCGAGATTTTCGCGGGATCGGCGATGGCTGGGCTCAGCCCGCCGCCCCTCTCGACGACCGAGATGCTGCGCAGAGCGAAGACCGGGCCGGGCTGGACGCGAATCGCAATCGGCACCGCCGAGCGATTGCGATAGCCTTCGAGCGCACGCACCAGCGCGGCGTTCGGCTCGGCGCCGACGCGCAACGCCACGCCGTCGACGACGATCTGCAACTCGGCGTTGTAGTACCCTTGAGACCAGAGCGCATCGACCAGGGGGTTAAGGTCCGCCGCCATGCGCCGCGACAGCGTCTCGCCATCGGGCGGGGCGTCCTGGCGCAGGCGGTAGAGCAGCGAGGCGTCCTGCAGGGTGCGGGTTAGCGCCCTGGCATCTGAAGCGTCGCCGACATCGAAGCTGAGCGCGTAGGGCAGAGTCGCGGCGGACACCTCGGGCGGCTTCTCCCGGCTGGTGAACAGCCCGAAGACATCGAGGCTCGACAGATCGAACGCCATGGCGGGGCCGGGCTGGAAGGCCAGCAGGGTCGCGAAAGCGCAGCCGCTTCCGCCCGCCCATCTGCGGGACATCCCACGCCTCACCCGCATCCGCCCTCCGACGCCACAATCCCAGCACGTAACAGAATAAGACCGAACTGTGTTCCCAACATGATCGGAAATACGCGATTCAACTTCAAGTCGCGCGGTCGCAGCCGCAATTAGTCCTAACGCAGCGTCAGCGATACTGTGCCAAGCGGATCGAGGCGGGTGACGATCTCACCCTTTCCGGGCGAGAGCACGCCGCCGCAAAGACTGCCCGTGGTGACGATCTGGCCGGCGCGCAGACCGCCCATGAACTCACTGTTGCGGTTCGCCCAGGCGAGGAACGGCGTCATCGGATCGCCGTTTCCATGCACGGCAGGCTGGTCGTAAATCGTCACGCCGTTGAGAGAGACGAAGCAGGACAGGCCGGCGAGGTCGTCCAACGCCTTGATGTCGAGTTCGGGGCCGAGAATATAGCCGCCATGGCCCATGGCGTCGGCGAGCCAGAGCGGAAAGGCGACGACGCCGACCCAATCCGCCAGACGGCTCTCGACGATCTCGATGCCGAGGAAGGCCTTGTCGCAGCAGGCCAGAAGTTCGGCGCGCGACCAGGGCTGGCCGGGGCGCATCGGCACGTCGCGCGCCAGCCGCAAGGCAAGCTCGATCTCGACGCGCAGCTCGGCGCCGATCGCGCCCTCATAGACGTCGCCGGGCGCGAGGTATGGCCCCGGCATCAGCCCGGCCACGGGTTCTCCCTCGATGATGGCGACCTTCCAGCCGGCTTCCGCCATCCCGAGGGCATGGGCGATGGCGGCCTGCACGGCAAAGCCCTCGCCCACGGAGGCAGGCACGGGCTGGCTCGCCAGAGGCAGGATGGCCCTGTCGCGGCGGGCGGCGATCAGCGTATCGCGCAGCGTCTCGGTCGGTGTCGGCATCGGCGTCTCATCCCTGTCGCTGCCGCTCGTCTTGCGCGGCGGGGCGCGGCGGCTGACGACGGTGCTACAACAGTGGGCCGGCCGCGAATACCCCCGGTGCGGCGAGACGCTGCTGCCACAGGTGGTCAGCAGGCCCGGCTTCATTGGCAGCGCAGAGACGTGAAAGGGCCGACAATGAGCGCATCCGCCAACGACCGGCGTATCGACTATATCGAGTTCGTCGTCGCCGATCTCGGCCGCGCGCGAGCCTTTTATGCCGCCGCCTTCGGCTGGACGATGACCGATTACGGCCCGGAGTATTGCGCCTTCGCCGACGGCCGGCTGGAGGGCGGCTTCACCACGCAAGGAACGCCCCATCCGGGCGGGCCGCTGGTGATCCTCTACGCCGACGATCTGGCGGCGACACAGTCCGCGATCGAAGCGGCAGGCGGGCGGATCGTCAAGCCGGCCTTCGATTTCCCGGGTGGGCGGCGATTCCATTTCGCCGATCCGGATGGGTACGAGCTGGCGGTCTGGTCGAAGGGGTAAACGAGGCGTTCAAAGCCAGAGAGCGCAGGCCTTGGTTCGTGTTATCATCGCGCCAGCCAGCATCGGAGGCGTTCCATGCGTGTCATCGCGGGGTTGTTGCTGGCCTATCTCAACTGGCTCTGTGAGGCGTTCCGGGTGACGCCGGACGCCCTGACGAAAGACCGACGCGGCAACCTGCCGCCGCCGTCCGGCGGCATCGGTTCGTACTGACGGGCGGATAGCGATCTGTCGAGCTTCATCGTCTTTGCGAGCGAAGCGAAGCAATCCAGGAAGACGTAGAGCGAGACGCTGGATTGCTTCGCTTCGCTCGCAAAGACGGAAGCCGGCAGCCCTCCTCACTTCCCCCAGCGCAACGCCAGCGGGTTCAGCTCTTTCGCCAGCTCGATCAGCCCTTCGCGCGTCTTCGGATGCAGCGGCGTCAGCGGGTGGCGCACGGCCTCCGACTTGATCACCCCGCCCTCCTTCATCACCGCCTTGGCCGAGCGCAGGCCGCATTGGCGGTTCTCGAAATTGATGATCGGCAGCACATCGCGGTAAAGCGCCATCGCTGTCTTGCGGTCGCCGGCCGCGTGGGCGGTCAGGATCGGCTTGATCAGGTCGGGGATCATCGCGCTGGTCATCGTGCCGGTCGCGCCGGCGTCGAGATCGGCCATCAGGGTGATCGCCTCCTCGCCGTCGAAGGGGCCGGCCACGGCCGCGCCGCCGGCCTCGATCAGCGCGCGCAGCTTGTTCGCCGTGCCCGGCACCTCGATCTTGAAATAGGAGACGAGCGGCACCTCCTTTGCCAGCCTGACCATGAAGGGCACGGTCAGCGTGACACCGGACAAGGGCGCGTCCTGCAGGATGATCGGAATGCCGCAGGCGTCGGCGACCGCCTTGAAATGCTCGATCATGCCCTGCTCGTCGGCTTTCAGCAGCGCGCCGTGATAGGGTGGCATCATCATCAGCATTTTTGCTCCCGCATCGGCAGCCGCCTTGGCGCGGCTCGCGGCGATGCGGGTCGAAAAATGCGAGGTCGTGACGATCACCGGCACGCGGCCCGCGACCTGCTCCAGCGAGAGCCGCATCACCTGGTCGCGCTCCTCGTCGGTGAGCAGGAACTGCTCGGAGAAGTTCGCCAGGATGCAGATGCCGTCGACGCCCTGATCGACCATCAGGTCCATGACGCGGCGGTTCCCCTCGATGTCGAGGTCGCCGTTCTCGCGGAAGATGGTCGGGGCGATCGGCAGGATGCCGGAGTACGGTTCGGTCATGACTCGCTCTTTCAGGACATGGACCACATGCGGATCGACCGCATGCTGCAGCACGGAGTATCACTCAGTTCTCTGACGCAGGCGCATCGCAGAAAAGCTCGACCTGCAAGCGCTTCGCCAAGCGCAGACCATCCTCCGTGAACATGACGGACTTGGTCCGGCCGACGGGATTCGAGATGAGCCCCTTGCTGTGAAGGCGACCCAATACGTCCCAGTCGAACGTCTTCCAGGCGCGGTCGCCGTCATGTAGCCCCAGAAGCAGCAGAGCCAAGACCGCATTGTCGATGCGTTCGCATGCAGCCGACGATGTCAGCTCCACATTCTCGACAGGGACCAGCGGCGCAGGAGTCGCCATCACCCACTCAATCGCACCCTCGCATATCCGCCATGCGTTCTCGGAGTCGGAGACATAGGCGACGGCCTCGTTTTCGTCGCCCATGCCGATGAACTCCGGCAACTGCTTCGGCAACGCCTTGCGGCCCAGAAGATAATCCCGGACATGTGGATTGCATTTCACGGCGCGCGCCAGCGCCTTGCGCGAAGCTGCCACATCGCCTTTCCTACGGAAATCCAAGAGGGCGTTCGACCAAGCCCAGGACGCGGAGGGATCGTCCTTGTAGCGTTTCAGGAGCGCAGCGGCGTGATCGTCCCTGCCGAGTTCGAGTAGGGCGTCGACGAGTATGTAGCGAATGCCCTGATTGTCGTTCGGATTGAGACGCAGCATATCCTCGTAGTGCTCGACAGCCTCGTCCCGCATTCCACGCGCCCAAAGGATCGCGGCGAGAGAATGCCGGGCGCGCATATAGGGTCGCGTCTCGATGAGCCCCCAGAAATTGCCAACATCCTCGACGAAGGCCATCTCGCCCAACGCTTTCGCTCCTGCCTCGACGGCTTGCCGCTGCAGGGACAAGGCCTCTTCGGGATCATCCGTCTCGGCTGCGAGAATGGCATAGGCATCGGCGCAGAGCGGCGAGATCGTCAGCGCCTTGCGTGCCAGCGCCATCCGCTTCGCGCGCGTCTGCGCCTCCATCGCGTCAAAGGCGATTTCCTGCGCCCGGTCGACATCAGCGCCCCACCTTGAATTGTCCAACTGATCGGCGAGCGCGACGAAGATGTCGCCAAGACCCAGCGCCGGCTTGGGCAATCGAACATTTGCTTTTGTCTTTGATGCCTTGCGCGGCGCTTTCGTCATGTCGCATCCCCAGTCGAGACAAGGCTGGCCAATCGCAGCCGGCCCGCCCAGGGCGGAAGATAAGGCCAAGCACGCTACCGCCGTAAAGTGGGTCATTGATCCCGCGCAGTCGCCAATCGGCGGACGCCCCGGCGCGCAACGCCAATCAACGGGAACAGCAGCAGCGCCAGACCGATCGCCATCAGCGTCGAGACCAGCGGGTTCGACCAGAAGATCTTCAGCGAGCCTTGCGAAAAGATCATCGACTGGCGGAAGGCGTCCTCGGCCTTGTCGCCGATCACCATGGCCAGAACCAGCGGGGCGATGGGGTAGTCGAGCTTCTTGAAGACGTAGCCGATCACGCCAAAGGCGAGCGCGAGCCAGATGTCGAAGGGTTTGCTGCCGACCGTGTAGGCCCCGATGAAGCAGATCACCACGATCACCGGGCCGACGATCGAGAACGGGATGCGCAGGATCGAGGCGAAGAGCGGCACGGTCGCCAGCACCACGACGACGGCGACGACATTGCCGAGATACATGGACGCAATCAGGCCCCAAACGAAATCCGGCCTGTCGGTGAACAGCGTCGGGCCGGGGTTGAGGCCCCAGATCATCAGCCCGCCCATCATCACGGCCGCCGTGGCCGAGCCCGGGATGCCGAGCGCCAGCATCGGCAGCATGGCGGCAGAGCCCGCGGCATGGTCGGCGGTCTCGGGCGCGATGACGCCCTCGGGCTCGCCCTTGCCGAACTTGTCGGGGTTGCGCGAGGAGCGCTTGGCCATGGCGTAGCTCATGAAGGAGGCCGCCGTCGGACCGCCCGGCGTGATGCCCATCCAGATCCCGATGGCGCTGGAGCGCAGCAAGGCAAGCCAGTAGCGCGGCAGCTTGGCGGCCGTCGTCAGCACGTCGCGGATTCGGACCTTGGCGTGGACGCCGTCGAACTTCAGCCCCTCCTCCATCGTCAGCAGCAACTCACCGATGCCGAACAGGCCGATCACAGCGATCAGGAACGAGACGCCCGCGAGCAGCACATCGAAATCATAGGTCAGGCGGATGTTTCCGGAGACCGAATCCATGCCGATCGAGGCCAGCGTGAATCCGATGCCCATCGAGACGACAGCCTTCAGCGGCGAGGCGCCGCCCAGCCCGATGAAGCTGGCGAAGGTCATGAAATAGACCGCGAAATACTCCGGCGAGGAGAACTTCAGCGCGAAGTTCGCGACCCAGCCCGAGAGCAGCGTGATCAGGACGACGCCGGCCATCGCGCCGAAGCCGGCCGAGAGAAAGGCGAAGGAGAGCGCCTCGGTGGCCCTGCCCTGCTTGGCCATCGGGTGGCCGTCGAAGGTGGTCGCGACCGATGACGGTTCGCCGGGAATGTTGAACAGGATCGAGGTGGTCGAGCCGCCGAAGAGCGCGCCCCAGTAGAGCGAGGTCAGCAGGATGATCGCCGAGACGGGGTCCATCGAGAAGGTCAGCGGCAGCAGGAGCGAGACGCCGTTGGGTGCGCCCAGCCCCGGCAGGACGCCGACCAGAATGCCGAGCAGGACCCCGGCCATCATCAGCAGGATGTGGTGCGTGGTGAGCGCGACCGAGAAGCCGTGCATCAGGTTGGCGATGTTATCCATGCGCTTGGCCCCGTCGGTTCCCGCCGGTCATCACAGGCCAAGCAGCGGTTCGATCGGACCCTTGAGCAGGCCGATCTGAAAGAATTTCTCCAGCGCGAGATAGAAGAAGGCGGCGGCGCCCAGCGCGGTCGCCAGCGTTGGCAGCCAGCCATAGTGCCCTTGAAAGCGCATCGCGAAGACGAGGTAGAGGATCGTCGCGGCATACATGCCCAGCGTCATGCTGAGCACAACGAAGGCGAACAGCGGCAGGAAGAACGAGGCGACGCGGCGCGCGCGTTCGCCATCGAGAAAATGCTCCTGCAACTGCGCGCTGCCGGCGACGCGGCGGACGATGGTGAGACCGACCGTAGCAAGGCTCGCCAGCGTCACCAGCATGCCCGTGTAGAACGGAAACGCGCCGGGCTGCGGACCGGACGAATCCCAGCCGATGCCGAATTCGAGCGCGCCGCGGACGATGCCGAGCCCAAACAGCGCGGTGGCGGCCGCGGTAGTGATCTCGGCCCGGAAGCGGGTGATCATGGCTCGATTCCCTTTGTCGCTTGCTCCGGAAACACCCCGTCATCCCGGACGAAGCGAAGCGGAGCTCCGGGATCCATCATAGAGAGCGGTCGCCGCTCTATAATGGATCCCGGATCAACGCGGCTCCGCCGCTTGTCCGGGATGACGCGGAGATGTGGCAGAGAACTACTTCGCGACCCAGCCTTCCGCTTCGAAGACCTTCTTGTTGGCGGCCTCGTCCTTGGCGACGAAGTCGGTCAGTTCCTTGCCCTTCATGAACCGGCCGGTCTGCGCCGTGCGAGTGATGAATTCCTTCCACTCGGGCGTCTCGCTGACCTTCTCCAGAACGCCCTCGTAGAACTTGACTGAATCGGTCGGGACATCGGCCGGCAGCCAGACGGTGCGCGGCATCTGGAAGGTCTCGATCGGCAGCCCGGCTTCCTTGCAGGTCGGGATGTCGCCCCAGCCCTTGCCCTCGAAGACAGGCTCGCCCTTGGCCAGCCGCACCGGCGAGAAGACGCAGAGCGGCTTGACCTGACCGGCCTTCCACTGGCCGATGTTCTCGTTGGGGTTGTTGACGTTGGAGTCGACATGGCCGCCGGCGAGCTGCGTGGCGGCCGCGCTGCCGCCCTGGAACGGCACGTAGATGAACTTCGCGCCGGTCACATCCTGGATCATCGAGGTGAGCGTCTGGTCGGTGTCCTTCGATTGGCTGCCGGCCATCTTGAAGCCCAGCGGCTTGGCCTTCACCGCTTCGATATAGGCCCTGGCGTCGGCGTATTCGGCCTTGCCGTTGACCCAGAGCAGGAATTCGTCGAGCGCCAGCGCCGAGACCGGCGTCAGGTCCGAGAGCTTGTAGCCGAGCTTGGCGACATAGGGCAGCAGATAGGCGTTGTTGGTGCCGAAGATGACGCGATGGGGGTCGCCCTTGCCGGCCTTGCCATGGATGTAGCCTTCCGCGCCCGAACCGCCGCCCTTGTTGACGACGACGATGGGCTGCTCGATCAGCTTGTTCTTGGTGATGATCGACTGGATCATCCGTGCGAAATTATCGGTGCCGCCGCCGGCGCCGGAGGTGACGACGAATTCGACCGGCTTGGTCGGCTGCCAGGCCTGCGCCGCGCCGACGCCAGTCAGCGCGAAGGCGCAGGCGAGAGCGGTGGTGAGCTTCAGAGTTGTCATGGCTTTCTCCCTGTTGAACCGTGTTGGAAAGCGGCTCTTCGGCGGCCGCTCGTGGTGTATCCTGCGCCTCGTTCAGGCTGCGGCTTTGGCCCGCGCCTTGCCGTCCTGCGCCATCTTGATCGCGAGTTGCAGCGCCGCCCGGCTGGCGCCGAGATTGGCGACGCCCTTGCCGGCGATCTCATAGGCCGTGCCATGGGCCGGCGTGCAGATCGGAAACGGAAAACCGCCGATCAGCGTGACGCCCCGGTCGAAACCGATCAGCTTCATCGCGATCTGGCCCTGATCGTGATACATCGTCAGAACGGCGTCGAAATCGCCATTCTTCGCACGCAGGAACACGGTGTCCGACGGAAACGGGCCTTCGACCGTGAAGCCCTTCGCCTTGGCGGCCCTGACCGCGGGCTCGATCGTCTCGATCTCGTCGCGGCCGAAATTGCCGCCATCGCCGGCATGAGGATTGATGCCCGCCACCGCGATGCGCGGCGGATCGAACCCGGCCAGCCGCAGATTGGCGTCGGCCAGCGTCAGCGCCTTGAGGATACGCTCCTGCGTGATGTTCTGCGCGACCTCCGAGAGCGGGATATGCGAGGTGACGCGGGCGTTCCAGAGCCTGTCGAGGATGTTGAACTCGCTGGCCGCGCCCTCGAAACCGATCGCGTCGCGCACGAAGCGGATTTCATCGTCATAGCCGGGATAGGCGAAGCGCATCGCCGCCTTGTTGAAGGGCGTGAAGAACACTGCGTCGGCATGGCCCGCGGCGGCGAAGCGCAGCGCACGCCGAAAATTCTCAGTCGCCGCCTTGCCGCCGGCCAGCGTCGGCTCGCCGCGCCTCAGATCGGCCGGATCATGATTGCCGAGATCGACGAAGACCGGCTTGTCGGAAGCGGTGAGGATCGGCTCCCCGTCGCGGATGACGCGGACGTCGGGATCGACCTTGCCGTCGGCGGCGCCCATGTCGAGCAGGCGCTTGTCGCCGAAGACGACGTAGCGGGCTGCCGCGCGCAGATCGGGCTCGGCGAGGATGCGGGCGGCAAGCTCGGCGCTGATGCCGGAAGGATCGCCGAGCGCGACCGCGATGATCGGCTGCGCGCCATTCGCGTGGCTGTCCATGACCGCTGCTCCCATTTTGCCGTCGCTGCCTGCAGCTAGCATGACGGAACACCGGATACAAGTATGCTGTATGCAGCATATTCTGGTTGGTGTAGAGTTCGCCGACATGCGGATGCGCCGGCCTGCTGGATCGGCCTCGCGCCAGGGAGGCAGGCCTTGAATTTCCACGATCACTACGCCCGTGTTTCGCAGCCGGTCGAAACCTGCCTCGTCGGCAGCGGCGGCTTCGGCCGCAGCTTCCTGGCGCAGGCGCGGCGGATCAGGCTGGTCAATGCGCGCATCGCCATCGACATCACCGCCGAGGCGGCAGGGCGCGCCTTCGCGGCGGCGGGATATGATCGGCGCGAGATCGCGCTGTGCGAAACGGCGGCCGAGGCGCGCGCCGCGTGGGAAGCCGGACATTGCGTCGCCGCCAGCCGGCTGGAGAGCGTGATCGACCTGCCCTTCTCGCTGCTGGTCGAGGCGACCGGCGCGCCCGAGCCCGCGACCCGTCACAGCCTGATGGCGATCGAGGCCGGGCGTCATGTCGCCCTCGTCTCGAAAGAGGCCGACAGCGTCGTCGGGCCAGGCCTCGCGCGGCTGGCGCGCGACAAGGGCGTGGTCGTCACGCCGGTCGACGGCGACCAGCCGAGCCTGCTGATCGGCCTCGTGACCTGGGCCGAGGTACTGGGGCTGAAGATCATCGCGGCCGGCAAATCGAGCGAGTACGATTTCGTGCTCGATGCCGCGACCGGCGACGTGACCTGCAACGGCGTGACGAGGCCGCTGCCGGCGCTGCGGGCGCAGTGGCTGCCGGGCGAGCGCGGTGTGCTCGCCATGGCGGCCGAGCGGGCCCGCATTCTCGGCGAGGCCTTTGCGCTGCGCGCCGTGCCCGATCTCTGCGAGATGACGCTGGTCGCCAACGCGACCGGGCTGGAGGCCGACGCGGCCGCCTTCCATGCGCCTCCGGCGCGTATCCCCGAGATCGCAGACCTCTTTTCCGAGCAAGGCGAAGGCGGGCTGATGAGCGGCACGCGCCGCATCGACGTGTTCCACCATCTGCGGCTGCCGGAGGAAGCGAGCTTCGCCGGCGGCGTCTTCATCGTCGTACGCTGTGAGGGCGCCGAGACCTGGGAGATGCTCGCCGGCAAGGGCCATGTCGTCAGCCGAAGCGGCAAGGCCGCGATGCTCTATCTGCCGCGCCATCTGCTCGGCGTCGAGGCCGCGACCTCGATCCTCGATGCGGCGGGCCTCGGACGCTCCGGCTATGGCAGCGATTATCGCCCGCGTCAGGACCTGGTCGCCGTGGCGCAGCGCGACCTTGCCGCCGGCACGGTGCTGACCATGGGCGGGCACCATCACAGCATCGACGGCGTCGGTGCGGAGGTGCGTCCCGCCGCGGCCTTGTCGGCCGGGCGGCCGGCGCCATTCTATCTCGCTGCCGACCGGCGGCTGACGCGAGCCGTGCGTGCCGGCGAGGCGATCAGCCTCGGCGCGCTCGAGATCGCGCCCGATTCGAGCCTTATGGCGATGCGACGCCGGCAGGATGCGTTGTTCGCCTGAAAGTCGCGACTGCGGTTTGACAGCCCCGGATGCGCATGCCGTAAACGACCCGAGGACATGACGATGATGGCGGCACGATGAGCGAGGCCCTGCAGCAGTATCCGCGCATCATGCGGCGCACCCTGCATGACGAGGTGCTGGAACGCCTGCGCGACATGATCATCGAGGGCCGGCTCGATCCGGGATCGCGGATCAATGAAGGCCTCGTCGGCGCGCAGCTCGGCGTCTCGCGCACGCCGTTGCGCGAGGCGATCAAGACGCTGGCCAGCGAGGGGCTCGTCGAGATTCTGCCTGCCAAGGGCGCGGTGGTGCGCAAGTTCAGCGCGCACGACCTCTACCAGATCCTCGAGGTGCTGAAGACGCTGGAGCAGCTCGGCGGCCGCATGGCCTGCGAGCACGCCAGCGACGCCACAATCGCCGCCATCCATGACCTGCACCTGCGGATGATGGCGCTCTACGCCACGCGCGAGCGGCTGGAGTATTTCAAGCTCAACCAGGCGATCCACTCGGCCATCGTGGCGGCTTCGGCCAACACCGTGCTGATGGAGATGCACGAGACACTGCAGGCCCGCATCAAGCGTCTGCGCTTCGTCGGCAATGAGGGCCCGACGAAATGGGCCGGCGCGGTAGCCGAGCACGAGGAGATGATGGCGACCCTGCTGAAGCGCGATGCGGCCAGGCTGAGCGAGGTGATCGGCCGGCATATGGACGCGACGCTGGTCAGGGTAAGGGAGGTTCTGTGAGAAGTGGAGCGGGCAAAGCGCGACAAGCGACACTTGACGCGCGACACCGATACATGATGTGATGATCCGTGGAAATCGAGAGCATCCGGCACAAGGCGCTCCGAAATTTTGCGGAGACCGGCAAAGCGAAAGGTCTGCCCGGCAATCTCGTCGGACGGTTGCGCGGTATGCTTGCCTATCTTGCAGTGATCGATGGCGTCGATGAGCTGAGGTCGCCGCCGAACTACGGCGCGCATGAATTGACCGGCGACCGGGCGGGAGAATGGTCCCTCACGGTGACGAAGAACTGGCGGATGACGTTTCGCCTCAATGGCGCTCTCGCAATCGAAGACCTCGATCTGGAGGACTATCACTGATGGCCATCAAGCTGCATGCGAGCTTCGCCATCCATCCCGGCCCCTGGCTCCGGGCGGAGGTAATCGAACCCCATGGACTGAGCGTCACAGTCTCGGCCGACAAGCTAGGCGTAACGCGGCAGGCGATGAGCAATCTGCTCAACGGCAGTGCCGGCCTCTCGGCGGAGATGGCGATCCGGTTCGAGAAGGCTTTCGGCGTGCGTGCCGATACGATGTTGCGGATGCAGGCCGCGTATGACCTCGCAGAGGTGCGCGCGCGGGAAAGCGAGATCAAAGTCGAGCGTGTCGCGGTCCCCGCCTGAGATCGAGCCAATTGCTTGACTCAAGCCTCACCCTCACCTCCGCTGGTTAAAAACAAGAACCGCCCGAGGGACACGCCACCCATGCTCACCTTGCGCCAGATCGAGGTGATCCGCGCCATCATGATCACCGGCACGATTTCCGGCGCGGCCAAGCTGCTGAACGTCTCGGCGCCCGGCATCAGCCGGCTGATGAAGCACACCGAACGCACGCTTCGCCTCAAGATGTTCGAGCGCAGGCACGGACGCTACGTGCCGACGCCGGAAGCCAACGACATCTTCGAGCAGATCAACGGCGTCTACAAAAAGGTCGACGACCTGCACTATACCCTCGCCCGGATCGAGCGCGGCGGCGGCATCGAACTGCGGATCGGCTCTGTGCCGAGCATCTGCCATGTCATGGTGCCGCGCGCGATCGAGCGGCTGCGGCGCAAGCATCCGGATCTGAAGCTCGACATCAACATCCTCAAGATCGAGGAGGCGCTCGACTATCTTTTGCTCGGCAAAGGGGAGATCGCGGCGATGAGCTACAAGCTCGACCATCCTGGCATCGACTTCGTGCCGCTCTCGATGGGCGAACTGCTCTGCATCGTCCCCGACGGGCACGAACTTGCCGGCCGGCCCTCGATCAGCGCGGCCGAGATCGTGAGTTATCCGCTGATCGGCATCGATCCGACCGACCCCTACGGCCGGGTGATGGCCGAAATCTTCCAGCGCCAGGGCCTGGCCTATGAGATGATCATCAAGGCGCGCTTCGGCACCACAGTCTGCTCGCTGGTGCGGGCGGGGCTCGGCATCGCGATCATCGACCAGTTCACCGTGGCGCATGGCTCGATGCAGGGCATCGCGACGATCCCGATCGCGGAGCCGACTCAGTTCCAGACCTATGTCGCGATCAAGAACGACAAGGCTCCCTCGGTCTATGCCGAAACCTTCGTCAAGCTGCTGCGCGAGGAGATGGACGCGGTGGTCTTCGACAGCGCCCGGGCGGGGCCTCGGCAAGGCCTGCAGAAAATAACATCAGGTTAGGTAATCAGGACGGATTGGTTATCGCGTTATCGCGCCAAATCGGCTTAAAGAGCGATGTCGCAAAGCCTGCTTTTCAAGACGGGCGAGCCGCAATAGGGACGGATATGCCGGGATTTCCCATCGCCAGACGGACGAAGCGCGTCCTGCTCGGGCTGATCGGTTCGCCGATCGGCCATTCGGCCGCGCCGGCGATGCATGAGGCGGCCGCGCGGGCGGCTGGCATGGACCTGCACTATCATCTGATCGAAGTCGCGGGCGCAGGCTCCGATGACCTCGCCGCGATGCTGGATGGCGTGCGCCGGCTCGGTTTTTCCGGCATCAACGTGACCTTCCCCTACAAGGAGGCGGTCGTCCCGCTGCTCGACGCGCTCTCGCCGGAGGCTAAAGCCATGGGCGCGGTCAACACGGTCGTGGCGCGCGAGGGCGGCCTGACCGGCTACAACACCGACGCGACGGGCTTCGCCACCGCTTATCGCGCCATGAACCGGCAGGACGGCGAGAGCCCCGTCGCGATCATCGGCACCGGCGGCGTCGGCAAGGCGATCGGCTTCGCGCTCGCCTCCTGCGGCGTGCGCACCCTAAGGCTGTTCGACGTCGACCGCGCCAAGGCTCAGGCGCTGGCGGGCCAACTCGGCCGGAGCGCGTCCGTCGCGATCGCGGCCAGCGTCGAGGACGCCGTCACGGGGGCAGCCGGCATCGTCAACGGCACGCCGATCGGCATGCTTCCCAACCGCGACAACCCTGTGCCGGCCGGGTTGATCCAGCCCTCGCAATGGGTGGCCGACGCGGTCTACCATCCGCTCTGGACGCCGCTGCTGATCGCCGCGCGCAACGCCGGGGCGACGGTGATGACCGGGCGCGAACTTTCGATCAATCAGGCCGTCGATGCCTTCGCCCTGTTCACCGGCGTCGCGCCGGCCGATGGCGCGATCGCCGAGGCTTTCGACCAGGCTCTCGCGGCGCAGGAGACCAAAGACCACGCCGCCTGAAGGACGCCCCGGAGCAAACCGGGCGAAGCCAAGAAACAACCTTTCCTCGGAGGAGACGACGATATGACAAACAAGTGGATCATCGCAGCCGCGCTGAGCGCAGCTCTTGGCCTGCCGGCCGTTGCGCAGGAGAAGGTCAAGCTCATCAACGTGGTCGAACTGTCGGGCGCGGGCGCGACCGCCGGCACCAACTGGAAGAACGGCATCGATCTCGCCGTGGCCGACATCAACGCCAAGGGCGGCATCATGGGCCGCCAGATCGAAATCACGCATTACGACACGCAGACGAACCCGGGCAACACACGCGCCGCCGTGCAGCGCGCCATCGACGAGGGCACCTATGCCGTGCTCGGCCCGGTCTTCTCCGGCCCGATCGGCGCGTCCATGCAGATCGCCCAGCGCGCCGAGATCGCCCAGATCGTCGGCGGCGAGGCGGCCGGCCTGACGAGGCAGGGCAACAACTACATCTTCCGCACCTCGCTCAGCCAGGCGGCGGCGATGCCCAAGATCGCCAACTATCTCAAGAACACTGTCAAGGCCGGTTCGGTCGCGGTGGTCTGGGTCAACAACGATTTCGGCAAGGGCGGGCGCGACGCGATCATCCCAGAGTTGGAGAAGGCCGGAATCAAGGTCGCGGCCGACGTCTCGACCGAGCAGGGCCAGGCCGATTTCGCCGCCGACGCGATCAAGGTGAAGAACTCCAACGCCGACGCCGTCTTCGTCTATCTCAACGAGGAGGAGAGCGCCCGCTTCCTGACCGCAGCCAAGCAGCAGGGCGTCACCAAGCCGATGGTCGGCGAGACGACGCTGCTCGGCGCCAAGGTGATCTCGCTCGCAGGCGCGGCCGCCAACGGCGTCAAGGGCCATGTCGGCCTCTCGATCGACGCGCCGATCCCGGCCTTCCAGGAGTTCGGCAAGAAGTTTCAGGCGAAGTACAACTACGCGTCCGACCATAACGGCCTGAAGGGCTACATGGCCGTCTACATGGTCAAATGGGCGACCGAGAAGCAGAAGAAGTTCGACAAGAAGGGCGTCGCCGACACGCTGCGCGGCGCGACGATCACGCCGGCTGATGAACCCGGCATCCTGATGGAGACCACGATCGAGGCCAATGGCGACCTCGACCGGGTCAGCTTCCTCGCCGAGGTGATCGACGGCAAACAGGTGATCAACGCGACCCTGCCGAAGATCAAGCCGTAAGGCCGGCCGCGCTCATCGTCATTGCGAGCGAAGCGAAGCAATCCAGAGCTGCGCGCTCTACGTCCTCCTGGATTGCTTCGTCGGCTCCGCCTCCTCGCAATGACGGCTTTCGTCCAGAGATGGTCGGGTCAAGCCCGACCATGACGATCAACCGCGAGGCAAAAGCCATGGTCGAATTCATCGCGTATCTCATCGCCGGCATCGCCACGGGCGCGATCTATGCGCTCGCGGCCATCGGCTTCACGCTGGTCTGGCAGACCTCGCAGACGATCAACTTCGCGCAGGGCGAGTTCGTCATGCTGCCGGCGATCCTCGTCCTGCTGGCGATCAAGGTTCTCGGCGCGCCGGTCTGGCTCGGGGCGCTGATCGGGATCGCGGCCTTCATCCTGATCTTCGGCGTCGGCTTCAAGCTGTTCGTGGTCGATCCGATGATCCGGCATGGCGTGCTGCCGCTCGCCATCGCCACCATGGCGCTCTCGATCATCATGAAGGAAGGCGCCAAGGACGGCTTCTCGGCCGAGGCGCAGACCTTTCCCTCCTTCGTGCCCTCGCAGACAATCCAGGTGTTTGGCGCGTCGATCTCGCTGCAGCATCTGGCGATCATCGCGGTCGCCTTCGCGGTGATCTTCCTGCTGCAATGGTTCGTCGGCGGCACGCGGCTCGGGCGGCAGATGCAGGCGACAGCGCAGAACCCGACTGTCGCGCGCATCCTCGGCATTCCGGTCGAGCGGATGGTCCTTTTGACCTTCGCGATCAACGCCGCGCTCGCGGTCGTCGCCTCCGTGCTGATCTCGCCGATCTATCTGGCGAAGTTTTCCAATGGCGAGGTCATCGGCCTGTTCGCCTTCATCGCGGCGATTGTCGGCGGCTTCAACCAGGTGCGCGGCGCGCTCGTCGGCGGTCTGATCGTCGGCATCGTCGACTCCATGGCCGCAGCCTACGTCTCCAGTTCCTATCGGCTCGCCGTGCCGCTCGTCCTGCTCGTCGTCATCATCCTGCTCAAGCCGGAAGGCCTGATGGGCCGCAAAGAGGAGCGCCGCGTATGACCGCGCCCGCAACCCGCGAGACCCTGCCGCAGACGCGCAGTCTCCCCCTCCCCGGCTTCATCGACGGCACGCTGCTGACGCTGCTCGCCGGCGCGGTCATCCTCTGGTTCGCGCCGGTCGGCATGGGGCGCTACGGCACCTATGTGCTGTCGCTCTGGCTCGTGACCAGCATCGCCGTGATGGGGCTGAACCTGACGCTCGGCTATGCCGGCCTCAAATCGCTGGCGCAGGCCGCCTTCATGGGGCTGGGCGCTTATCTCACCGCGATCCTGACCACGAAATACGGCGTCTCCTGGTATGTGTGCTTTGCGCTGTCGGGGCTTTTGACCTTCGCGGTCGGGCTCGTGCTCGGCTTCCCGGCGCTCAGGGTCAAGGCGCATTACCTCGCCTTCGTCACGCTCGCCTTCTCGACGCTGATCTGGCTGATCATGCGCAACGAGCAATGGCTGACCGGCGGCGTCTTCGGCATCTCCAACATCAACCGGCCGGACTTTTTCGGCATCAAGCTGTTCAACGCGCTGGAATTCCACCGTTTCGTCGTGGTCATCACCTTCATCCTCGCAGTCGTGCTGTGGTGGATGATCCGCAGCCCGTGGGGCCGCGCCTTCACGGCGCTACGCGAAAACCCGATCCGGGCCGCGAGCCTGGGCGTCGATACCCGCCTCTACACGCTGCTCGCCTTCGCCATCGGCTCGGCCTATGCGGGCTTTGCGGGCGCGCTCTACGCGCCGCTGGTCGAGTTCATCGACCCCTCGCCTTTCTCGCTGTCGCAGAGCTTCTTCCTGCTGCTGATGGTCGTCGCCGGCGGCTCGGGCTATCTGCTCGGTCCCTTCATCGGCGCGCTGCTCGGCGTCGTGCTGCCGGAATGGCTTCGCTTTGCCGGCTCGCTCTACCTGATCATTTTTGCCGCCATCGTCATGCTGCTGCTGATCGCCTGCCCGCAGGGCATGAGCGGGCTCATGGAGCGGGCTTACGCCAAGCTCACAGGCAAGGGAGCCGGCCGATGACACAGGTTCTGGAAGTCACCAATCTCCACAAGGCCTTTGGGGGCATCAAGGCCGTGAACGGCGTCTCCTTCTCGGTCAACGAGGGCGAGATCCTGGGTATCATCGGGCCGAACGGCTGCGGCAAGTCGACCCTTTTCAACTGCATCCTCGGGCAACTGGAGCCGACCGAAGGCTCGGTGAAGCTCGACGGCAAGGAGGTCACCAACAAGCGCCCCTCCGAACTCAACCGGCTCGGCGTCAGCCGCACCTTCCAGCTTTTGCAGGTTTTCCCCGAACTGACCGTGCGCGAGAACCTGATCCTCGCCGGCCAGGAGCATGAGGGCACGATGCTGTCGCGGTTCTTCGGGCCGCGCGACGCCGGACTGTCCGCCAAGGCCGACCAGATGATCGCCTTCTTCAAGCTCGGGCATCTGGTCGACGCCAAGGCCGGCGGGTTGTCCTATGGCCAGCAAAAACTGCTCGACGCGGCGATGGCCTTCATGGCCGGCCCGCGTCTCGTGCTGCTCGACGAGCCGGCCGGCGGCGTCAACCTGACCATGCTCGGCGACCTGAAGGAGCGCCTGCGCGCGATCAACGCAGAGCAGGGCGCGACCTTCGTCGTGATCGAGCACAACATGGATTTCGTGATGAGCCTGTGCTCGCGCGTGATCGTGCTGGCGGAGGGCAAGGTGCTGGCGCAGGGCACGCCGGCGGAGGTCAGGGCGAACCCCGCCGTGATCGACGCGTATCTGGGGCATTGAGCATGACCACACCTATCCTTGAACTCGACGGCGTGGTCGGCGGCTACGGCGCCATGACCATCCTCAACGGCACGAGCTTCAAGGTGCCGCGCGCCGCGATCACCACCGTGATAGGCCCCAATGGGGCCGGAAAGTCGACCGTGTTCAAGGCGATCTTCGGCCTGCTCAAGGTGCGCGAGGGCCATATCCGGCTAGAAGGGCAGGAGATCACCAACTGGAGCCAGCGCAAGTTGCTGGAGGCCGGCATCTGCTATGTGCCGCAAGGCCGCAACATCTTCCCCGAACTCTCGGTGCGCCACAATATCGAACTCGGCGCGGTCGCCGCTGGCTCGCATATCACCGACATGCCGAAGCGAATCGAGGCGGCTCTCGACCGTTTCCCTTCGCTGCGCGCCAAGGCCGACGTGCAGGCCTCGACGCTGTCCGGCGGACAGCAGAAGCAGCTCGAAATCGTGCGCGGGCTCCTGCTCGATCCCAAGCTCGCGCTGATCGACGAGCCCTCGATCGGGCTTTCGCCGATGCTGGTGCAGGAGACGTTCGCCATCCTGATGGAGCTCCGGTCGAAAGGCGTCACCATCCTGATGATCGAGCAGAACGCCCGCTCGGCGCTGGAAATCTCCGATGAGGGGCTGGTGCTCGAACTCGGCCAGACCCGGATGCAGGGTCCGGCGGCGGAGATCCTGAACGACCCGCGCGTGGCGCAGCTGTTTTTGGGCGGCGCGCTGACGGAGCCGGCGTGATGGGCGGCTCGACGCTCTCTTCCTTCTCCCCTTGCGGGAGAAGGTGGCAGCGCGAAGCGCTGACGGATGAGGGGTCGCGCCGCGCTCATCGGATAGCGCAGCGCTACCCCTCACCCCAGCCCTCTCCCGCAAGGGGAGAGGGGGTGCGTCGCGCTTCCAGTCCGAGACGTGCGACGTGAGCGCCAGGCTGACCATAGCCCTCATCGGCGCGGGGCTGATCGGCCGCGCCCATCTCGAACGCCTCGACGCCTCCCCTGACTGCGTCTGCGCCGCGATCTGCGATCCGAGCGAGGCGGCGAAGGCGCTCGCCGCCGAGCGCGGCCTGCCCTGGTTTCCCTCCCCGCGCGAGATGCTGGCGGCGATGCGGCCCGATGGCGCTATCGTGGCCACGCCCAACGCGCTGCATGTGCCGAACGCCATCGACTGCCTGGAGGCCGGTGTGCCGGTGCTTGTCGAGAAGCCGCTGGCCGAGAGCGTGGCGGCGGCTCAAACGCTCGTCGCGGCGCAGGCGCGCACCGGCGTCGCCGTCCTCGCCGGCCACCACCGCCGGCACAACCCGATCGTCAAGGCGGCGCGGAAGCTGGTGCGGGAGGGCCGGCTCGGCCGGATCGTCGCGGTCAATTCGCTGTTCCTGATCGCTAAGCCCGACGACTATTTCGACGTCGCATGGCGGCGCGAGACTGGGGGCGGGCCGGTGCTGATCAACCTGATCCACGACATCGACAACCTGCGCTTCATCTGCGGCGAAATCGAGAGCGTGCAGGCGATGACCTCGAACGCCACGCGCGGCTTCGCGGTCGAGGATACGGCGGCCCTGATCTTCCGTTTTTCGGGCGGCGCACTGGGCACCGCGACCGTGTCCGACGCGACGCCCGCGCCCTGGAGCTGGGAGCTGTCCTCGGGCGAGAACAAGGTCTATCCGCAGCGCGACGGGCACTGCTATCTGATCGCCGGCAGCGAGGGCTCGCTGGCGCTGCCGAAGCTCGAATTCTGGTCCTATGGGGGCAAACCCGGCTGGTGGGAGCCGCTGCGGCAGGAGACGCTCACTGTCGACTCTGTCGAGCCTTTGGCCGAGCAGTTGCGGCATTTCTGCGCCGTCATCGCAGGCGCCGAACAGCCTATCACGAATGCCGCGGATGCGGCGCGCACCCTTGCTGTGGTCGAGGCTGTCGCGGAAGCTGGGCGCACGGGCGGCCCGGTCGCGGTCGCGGGCGAACCGGAGGCGCAGGCCGCATGAACCCGACCTCGATCGCGACCGTTTCGCTCTCGGGCGACCTGGCGGAGAAGCTGCAGGCCATCGCTGCGGCCGGCTTCGACGCCGTCGAGGTCTTCGAGAACGATTTTCTCACCTTTGACGGCAGCCCGCGCGATGTCGGGGCGATGATCGCCGATCTCGGCCTGACCATCGTCGCCTTCCAGCCGTTCCGCGATTTCGAGGGCATGCCCGAGCCGCTGCGCGCCCGCACCTTCGCGCGCGCCCAGCGCAAGTTCGATGTGATGAACGAACTCGGCACCGATCTGATGCTGATCTGCTCGAACGTCTCGCCGCAGTCGCTGGGCGGTATCGACCGGGCGGCGGCGGATCTGCGCGAGCTTGGCGAACTGGCCGAAAAATCAGGGGTGCGCGTCGGCTATGAGGCGCTGGCCTGGGGCCGACATGTCAACGACTATCGCGACGCTTGGGAGATCGTGCGCCGGGCCGACCATCCGCGCATCGGGCTGATCCTCGATTCCTTCCACACGCTGGCGCGCAACTCGCCGCTGGCGCCGATCGCGTCCATTCCCGGAGACCGCATCTTCCTCGTCCAGCTCGCAGACGCGCCAAAACTCGACATGGACGTGCTGAGCTGGAGTCGGCATTTCCGCTGCTTTCCTGGCCAGGGCGATCTTCCCGTCGTCGATTTCGTCAGGGCCGTGCAGGCGACCGGCTATGCCGGGCCGCTCTCGCACGAGATCTTCAACGACCAGTTCCGGGCGGGCTCCGCGCGCAGGCTCGCCAGCGACGGCATGCGTTCGCTGATCGCGCTCGCCGACCAGACGGAACCGAGCTTGCCGCCGAGGGCGCGCGTGCTCGGCGTCGAGTTCATCGAATTCGCGCTCGATGAGGACACCGCCGATGATCTCGCCGTGCTGCTGCAGGCGCTCGGCTTCCGCCAGACCGGTGCGCATGTCAGCAAGTCGGTGGCGCGCTGGACGCAAGGCGGCGTCAACCTCGTGCTGAACACCGAGAAGGACGGCTTCGCCCAGTCGCATGCGATCACCCACGGCCCCGGCGTCTGCGCCATCGGCCTGCGGGTCGAGGACGTCTCGCAGGCAATGGCGCGGGCCAAAGCGCTCCGGATCGCGGCCTTCGAGCAGCCGATCGCGCCGGGCGAAATGCATATCCCGGCGATCCGGGGCGTCGGCGGCGCGCTGATCTACTTCACGCAGGCCACAGGCGAACTCGGCGAAGTCTGGCAGCGCGAGTTCATCGCTGAGGGAGCGGAGACGGCGCTCGACCGGCCGCTGCTCGACAGCGTCGATCACATCTCCCAGTCGATGGACTACGAGGAGATGCTGTCCTGGCTGTTGTTCTACACCTCGCTGTTCAGGCTGGAGCGCATCCCGCAGCTCGCCATCGCCGATCCGGCGGGGCTGGTCGAAAGCCGGCCGATCATCAGCGACGACGGGGCGGTGCGCTTCGTGCTCAACGGCTCTCAGGCGACGCGGACCTTGTCCTCGCGCTTCGTCTCGGAGCATTTCGGCTCGGGCGTGCAGCACATCGCCTTCGGCGCGCCCGACATCTTCGCGGCGGTGACCGCGATGCGGGCGGCAGGTCTGTCGTTCCTCGACATCCCCGAGAACTATTACGACGATCTGGAGGCGCGCCACGGTCTGGAGCCGGACTTCATCGACCTGCTTCGCGAGCACCACATCCTCTACGACCGCGACGGCGAGGCCGAGTTCCTGCAGGTCTACACGCATGTCTTCGCGCAGCGCTTCTTCTTCGAGATCGTCGAGCGGCGGAAGGGCTATGCCGGGTTCGGCGCGGTCAACGCGCCCGTGCGGCTGGCCGCGCAGGCCCGCGAGGCGCGGCCCGTGACGGTGCCGCGCCCGCTGCGGGACTGAGCGCTCAGCCGCGCAGCATCTCCATCGGCGCCGGATAGTAGCGGAAACCGTCGCCCGCCTTGGCGAGGTTGCCGAAGCCGGGCCAGGCGAAGTGAAACGACATCACCGGCGTCTTGTTCTCGGCCAGCGAGGTCAGGAGCCGCACGCGCGACTGCACCGCCTGCTTGGGATCGCTGTCATAGGCGAATTCGAGGCGCGGATTCTCGGTCAGAAGCACGGCATGGTGGGTCAGGTCGCCGAGGAAGGCGAAGGATTTTCCGCCCGACGAGACGTTGAAGATGTGGTGGCCCGCCGTATGCCCCGGCGCGGCGATGGCAGTGACGCCCGGCAGCACCTCGGCCTCGCTTTTGAAGAAGACGATCCTGTCGCGCACAGGCAGGAGATTGGCGCGCGCATGGGCCACGAAGGCCTTGAGCGGACCGCCGAGCTTGGCTTCGTCCGTCCAGAAATCGAAATCAGCCTGGCTGATATGGACGCGCGCATTGGGAAACAGCGCCTTGTCGTCGGCCGAGCAGATGCCGCCGATATGGTCGATATGGGCGTGGCTGCAGACGATGTCGTCGATGTCGCCGGGCCTGATGCCGGCCTCCTCCATGCTCTTCAGCAGGCGGCCGGTGGTCGGGCCGAAGGCTTTCGAGAAGCCCATGCCGGTGTCGAACATCACCAGCCGGTCGCCGAAATTGACGATCGGGATGTTCTGCTCCAGCACGACATTGTCGGTCGGCAGGAACGAATCCGACAGCATCTTGCCGACCGTCTCCTTCGACACGCCGAGGAAGCTCGCGCCCGGATCGCCGAGCGGCAGCGGACCGTCCGAGACGACCGTGACCTCAGCCTGGCCGAGGCCAAAGCGGTAGAAATACGGGGCCTGGTTCTTCGCCAGCGGAGCTTTGGCCAGAGCGGGACCGGCGTGAGGCAGCGTCGCTCCTGCAGCAAGCGCTGCGGCTGCGCCGAGGAAACCGCGGCGGCTGGCGCGCGGCAGCAGGATTTCGGTGTCGTTGGCTCGGGACATGGCTTCCTCCTCGGGTTGCGATCGGCCGGTCTGACGCCAGCTTCGTGATGCTCGGCGGACCTCATCGGCCCGCATCGGCGCAAGGATGCACCCGCTCCGGTTGCGCGGCCAATAACCCTTCGCTCTACCCCGCATAACCGAAAGCTGACGCAGGCTGGCCATCGCGGCGCGGCGGCGCTACCAAGGTTGGCCCGCCCGATGCGACCGCATGAGGACATGCCATGGCGATGGATCTGCGCCAGCTCCGCTACTTCGCCGCCATCGTCGAGCAGGGCTCGTTCTCGAAGGCCGCGACCAAGCTGCGCGTGGCGCAGCCGGCGCTGAGCCAGCATCTGCGCCATATGGAGGATGAACTCGGCGTCGCGCTGCTGCATCGCGGCACGCGCGGCGTTATACCGACGGAGGCAGGCGAGCGGCTGCTGGCAAGGGCCAAGACCATACTGGCGGACTTCGCCGAACTGCGCGACGCGGTGCGCGGCGAGATGGCCGCTCCCGGCGGCGAGGTCCGCATCGGCCTGCCCGGCACCGTGAGCGAGCAGTTCAGCGTGCCGCTGATCGAGGCCGCCAAGGCGCGCTATCCGGCGATCCGCATCCGCATCGCCGAGGCGATGAGCGGCTTCGTGCTCGACTGGCTGCGGCGCGGCGATGTCGATCTTGCGGTGATCTACTCGACCTCCGACCCCAAAGGTCTTGGCATCCACCACGTCCTGACCGAGGAACTGTGCCTGTTCGGCGTGCCGGGGCTGAACGGCGTGGTTGTGCCGCCCGGCTGCGCGGTGAGCCTTGCGGATGCGGCCTCGGTCGACCTCATCCTGCCCGGCGTCGGCCATGGCCTGCGCGACCAGATCGACGAGGCGGCAGGCGTCCAGATCACGGTCCAGCCGGCGATCGAGATCGAATCCTACACGCAGATCAAGCGGCTGGTGGAGCGCGGGCTGGGCTATTCTATCCTGCCGCGCATGGCGGTGAGCGCGCAGGAAAAGGCCGGCATCTTCCAGACCTGGCCGATCGAGCGACCGTCGCTCTACCGCAAGGTCTATCTCGCCTATTCGACCGAGCGGCCGATGCCGGCGGCCGCCCGCGCCATCGGGCAGCTCTCCTGGGAGATTTTGCGCGGGCTCGTCGCCGACGAGACCTGGACGGCGACGCTGGGCAAGGATGGCGAGCCGCCCAGCTTATACGGCTGATCGCGTTTTCGCCTTTGACAGGGTGGCGCGGCAGCCCGAACCTTGACGCGCTCGGCCGTCTCGTCATTGCGAGCGAAGCGAAGCAATCCAGGCGACGTAGAGCGAGCCGCTGGATTGCTTCGCTGCGCTCGCAACGACGGCTGCGGCCGCAGCTAAACATCGACGCCGCCGCTACCAAGGATACGCCCCGTGAAAATCCGCGCCGCCGTGCTGAACGCCAGCCCCGTTTCCGCGCCCTATGCGGTAAGCCGGCCGATGTCGATCGAGGAGGTCGAGCTTGCCCCGCCCGGCCCCGGCGAGGTGCTGGTGCGCGTCCGCGCTGCCGGTCTTTGCCATTCCGATCTCTCCGTGATCGACGGCAACCGTCCCCGCCCCGTGCCGATGGTGCTCGGCCATGAGGCGGCGGGCGAGGTCGTCGAGCCCGGCCCCGGCGTCAGCGACCTGAAGGCCGGTGACCGCGTGATCATGGTTTTCGTGCCCTCCTGCGGGCATTGCTCGCCCTGCAGCGAAGGCCGCCCTGCCCTGTGCGAACCCGGCAACGCCGCCAACGGCATCGGAGAACTGATCGGCGGCGGGCGCAGGCTCTCGCGGGGGGGCAGGCCGGTGCATCACCATGTCGGCGTCTCGGCCTTCGCCGAACATGCCGTGATCTCGCGCCGTTCGCTGGTGAAGATCGAGGCCGACATTCCCCATGAGATCGCCGCCCTGTTCGGCTGCGCCGTGCTGACGGGCGTGGGCGCGGCCGTGAACACGGCCAAGGTCCGGGCCGGCGAGAGCGTGGCGGTGGTGGGGCTGGGCGGCGTGGGCCTCAGCGCGCTGATGGGCGCGGCGGCTTGTGGGGCTTCGCGCGTCATCGCGGTCGATCTTTCCAATGAGAAGCTCGCCATCGCGCGCGAACTGGGCGCGACCGACTGCTTCAACGCCGGCGCGCCGGACGTGGTCGAGGCGATCCGCGCCGCGACCAGAGGCGGCGTCGATCACGGGCTGGAGATGGCGGGCTCGGTCAAGGCGCTCGACCTCGCCTACCAGATCACGCGACGCGGCGGCACGACGACGACGGCGGGGCTGGCCAATCCCGCCCACACGCTGTCGCTCTCGCCGGTGCGGCTCGTCGGCGAGGAGCGCACGCTGAAGGGCTCTTACGTGGGCTCCTGCATCCCGATGCGCGACATCCCCCGCTTTATCGACCTCTATCAGCGCGGCAGGCTGCCGGTGGACAGGCTGCTGACGTCGACCAGCGGGCTGGAGGGCATCAACGAGGGCTTCGACGCGCTGAACGAAGGCCGCACGATCAGGCATGTGATCGTGATGTGAGCTTTGTCATTCCGGGGCTTCGCGAAGCGAAGAACCCGGAATGACAGGCGTCTACCCGTGTTTGTGCACGATCGTCTTGGTCACGGCGAACTCCTCGAGCGCGATAAAGCCCTTCTCGCGGCCATGGCCAGATTTGCCGGTGCCGCCGAAGGGCAGCTCGATGCCGCCGCCCGCGCCGTAGCCATTGATGAAGACCTGCCCTGCCCTGACCCGCTTGGAGACGCGCTGCTGGCGGCCGCCATCCTTCGTCCAGACCGAGGCGACGAGGCCGTAGGCCGTCGAATTGGCGGTGCGGATCGCGTCCTCCTCGTCGCTGAAGGGGAAGGCCGCGAGCACGGGGCCGAACACCTCCTCCTGTTCAAGCCGGTTGCCGCGCGGGACAGGGCCAAACAGCGTCGGCGTGACGAAGAAGCCGCCATTGGGCACGCCTTGGGCGATCTGACCTTCGGCGATGACCGGGATGCCGGCTTCGCGCGCCTGATCGACGAAGCTCTGCACCCGGCCGCGCTGTTTCGCGTTGATGACCGGGCCGCAATCAAGGTCCATCTCGGGCGTGCCGGCGCGCAGCTTGGCGAACTGGCCGGCGACCGCCTCCATGAACTCGTCGTAGATGCCCTGCTGGACGAGCACACGCGAGCCGGCCGAGCAGGTCTGGCCGGTGTTCTGGACGATGGCCTTGCAGACGATCGGCACCGCCGCGTCGACATCGGCGTCGTCGAAGACGATCTGGGGCGATTTTCCGCCGAGTTCGAGCGTGCAGGCGACATAGTTCTCGGCGCAGGCGATCTGCACCATCTTGCCGACCTCGGGCGAGCCGGTGAAGGACATGAAGCCGATGCCGGGATGGGCCGAGAGCGCAGCGCCCGCCTCGTGGCCGCGCCCGGTGACCACGTTGATCGCGCCGTCGGGAAAGCCGACCTCGCTCGCCAGCACCGCGAGCCTGAGCGCCGTCTGGCAGGCCTCCTCGGCTGGCTTCAGCACGACGGCGTTGCCCATGGCCAGCGCCGGCACGAGCGAGCGGCCGAACATCTGCGCCGGATAGTTCCAGGGCAGGATGTGGCCGGTGACGCCATAGGGCTCATGCACGACATTGACGCTGTAGCCGTTCAGGAACGGCACGATATGGCCGTGGACCTTGTCGGCCGCGCCGCCATAGAATTCGAAATAACGGGCGCAGGCCTCGATGTCGGCCTTCGCCTGCGCCATCGGCTTGCCGGTGTCCCGCGCCTCCAGCAGCGCCAGCTCGTCGAAATGGTCGAGCACCGCGAGGCCGAGCCTCGCGATCAGCCGGCCGCGCTCGGCCGCCGTCAGTTTGCCCCAGGCGCCCTCATAGGCCGCACGCGCCGCCTTGACGGCGTCGTCGATGTCGGCGGCGTTGCCGCAGGCGATGCGGGTGAACTCCTCGCCGGTGGCGGGCGCGAGCACGGCCATGGTTTCGCCAGTCCGCCCAGCGGTTTGGCGGCCATTGATGAAATGCTGAGTCATCTCGTTCCTCCGGAGATTCAAGGCGCAGGCGCTGTTCAGCCGAAGGGCGCATGCGCGCCCGGCGATCGCAAGTAGGATAATGCGATGCGGGCCATAGCAGGAATCTATCACGAAAGGGCGCATGGCGGCTTTGCGCTATGGAGCCCATCGCAAATCGCTATTTGACTTGGAGCGCCCGGCTGGCCGTTTTCGCATCCGAGGATGGACGGGCCGGCGCAGCAGAATGACGAACGCTCTCGAGGGAATTCTGGTCGTAGCGCTGGAGCAGGCGGTCGCCGTGCCGAGCGCGACCTGCAAGCTCGCCGACGCCGGGGCGCGCGTCATCAAGCTCGAACGGGCGGAGGGCGATTTCGCGCGCGGCTATGACGACTACGCCAGGGGCCAGTCCTCCTATTTCGTCTGGCTCAACCGGGGCAAGGAGTCCTGCCGGGTCGATCTGAAGCAGCAAGACGATCTCGCCATGGTCGAGGCGATGCTGGGACAGGCCGACATCTTCATCCAGAACCTCGCGCCGGGCGCGACGGCGCGGCTCGGGCTCGGCCACGAGACGCTGCGGCAACGTTTCCCGCGCCTGATCACCTGCGACGTCTCCGGCTATGCGCCGGGCACGCCGCACTATACCCGCAAGGCCTACGACCTGCTGGTGCAGGCGGAATCGGGGCTGTCGGGCATCACCGGGACGCAAGACTCCGGCCCCTCGCGCATCGGCGTCTCGATCGCCGACATCGCCACCGGCCAGGCGGCCTATGCGGCGATCCTGGAGGCGCTGCTGAGGCGGGCGAGGACCGGACAGGGCTCAGCGATCCAACTCTCCTTGTTTGATACGCTCGGCGAGCTGATGAACGTGCCTTATCTGACGCGCCGTTACGGTGGCATCGAACCGCCCCGGCTGGGGCTCGCCCACCCGTCGATCGCGCCCTATGGCGTCTTCGCGCTGGCCGATGGCAACATCCTGATCTCGATCCAGAGCGAGCGGGAATGGCTCATCCTCGCCCGCGAGGTGCTGGGCAGCGAGGCCCTCGCGACCGATCCGCGCTTCGCTTCCAATGTGCTCAGGGTGCGCGAGCGCGCCCTGCTCGATGGAGAGGTGCAGGCCATGCTGGGCGCGCGGATGTTCGCCGAGGTCTCAGCCGCGCTCGACCGCCATGCCATCGCCTATGGCACGGTCTCAAGCGTCGGCGACCTGATCACGCATCCGGCAGCAACCGCCCTGCCCGTTCCGACGGCCAATGGGCCCGTCGAGGTGCTGGCCCCGCCGGCCATCGTCGATGGCAAGCGTGTCGCGATGCGGCCGGTGCCGACGCTCGGTCAGCACGACGAAGCGCTGCGGGCGGAGTTTGGAACGGCCGTTCGATCAGTCTCCCCGTCATCCCGGACAAGCGGCGAAGCCGCGCCGATCCGGGATCCATTCCGGAACGCGTCCGGATAGCGATCTGGAATGGGTCCCGGGTCTTCGCTGCGCTTCGCCCGGGACGACAGCGCAGTTAACGACAAACATGTAGACAGCGAGCCCATGACAGACGCCAACGACCATGCCGATATCCGCGACGCCGTCGCGAAGCTCTGCGCCGATTTCCCCGGCGAATACTGGCGCAGGCTCGACCGCGAGATGGCGTATCCGGCCGAATTCGTCGCGGCGCTCACCGAAAGCGGCTTTCTCTCGGCGCTGATCCCGGAGGCATTCGGCGGAGCGGGGCTCTCGCTTTCGGCCGCGACGGTGATCATGGAGGAAATCCAGCGGCAGGGCTGCAACGGCGCGGCCTGCCATGCGCAGATGTACATCATGGGCACGCTGCTGCGGCACGGCTCGGAGGCGCAGAAGCAGCAATATCTGCCGAAGATCGCCGCGGGCGAACTGCGCCTGCAGGCTTTCGGCGTGACCGAGCCGACCAGCGGCACCGACACCACCAGCTTGCGCACCTTCGCACGGCGCGAGGGCGACCATTACGTGGTCAACGGCCAGAAGATCTGGACGAGCCGCGCCGCCCAGTCCGACCTGATGCTGCTGCTCGCCCGCACCACGCCGCGCGATCAGGTCGCCAAGCGCACCGAGGGCCTGTCGGTCTTCATCCTCGACATGCGCGATGCGCTGAAGGCCGGGCTGACGATCCGGCCGATCCGCACGATGATGAACCACGCCACGACCGAGGTGTTCTTCGACAATGTGAGGGTGCCGGCCGAAAACCTCGTCGGCGAGGAGGGCAAGGGTTTCCGCTACATCCTCTCGGGCATGAACGCGGAACGTATCCTGATCGCGGCCGAATGCGTCGGCGACGCGAAATGGTTCATCGACAAGGCCTCGGCCTACGCCAAGGAGCGCAACGTCTTCGGCCGGCCGATCGGCCAGAACCAGGGCATCCAGTTCCCGATCGCGAGGTCTTACGCCAACATGCGCGCCGCCGAATTGATGGTGCGCGAAGCGACGCGGCTCTACGAGGCCGGCAAGGATTGCGGCGCGGAAGCCAACATGGCCAAGATGTTGGCGGCGGACGCCTCGTTCGAGGCGGCCAATGCCTGCATCCAGACGCATGGCGGCTTCGGCTTCGCCGAGGAATACGATGTCGAGCGTAAGTTCCGCGAGACGCGGCTTTATCAAGTCGCACCGATCTCGACGAATCTGATTTTGTCTTATCTAGCGGAGCATGTCTTGGGCATGCCGCGGTCGTACTGATTTCAACTTCCGCATTTCTGGCGCGGGGAACCCCTCTCCTGGAGGGAGAGGGGTTCCCCGCGCTTCCTCACATCGGGCAGCCTAATGGACATCGACCATCTCAAGACCTGGATTGGCCGCTCCGAGGAGGCCACCGACCTGATCACGCCGCGCCTGATGGCGAGCTTCGCGGCGACCTTCACGCCGCATCTCGCCCCCTGCCCTGCCGGAGACGCGCCGCTCGCGCTGCACTGGTGCCTTGCGCCGCCGGTCGCGCCGATGGGCGCGATCGGGACCGACGGGCACGCGGCCAAGGGCGAGTTTCTGCCGCCGGTGCCGCTGCCGCGCCGGATGTGGGCCGGCGGCACGATCGAGACCGTGGCGCCGTTGCGCGACGGCGATCTGGTGACGCGCCGCTCGACCATCGGCGATGTGACGTTCAAAGAGGGCCGCACCGGGCCGCTTTGCTTCGTCGCCGTCGATCATGAGATCGTCACCGCGCGCGGCACGGCGCTGCGCGAGCGCCACAACATCGTCTATCGCGAGGCGGCCGTTCCCGGCGCGCCGGCCAAGGCGGCGGAGCCTGCCGCGCCGCAGCCGGCGGACCTCGTCTGGGAGGTGCAGACCAGCCCTGTCTTCCTGTTCCGCTATTCGGCGATCACCTTCAATGGCCACCGCATCCACTACGACCTGCCCTATGTCACGGCCGAGGAAGGCTATGACGGGCTCGTCGTGCATGGGCCGATCCAGGCGACGCTGCTGCTCAACATCATCGCGACGCTCTCGGGCGGCGAGCCGATCCGGCTCGACTATCGCGGCGTCGCTCCGCTGATCGCGGGGCCAGATTTCGTGGTCAAGGCGAAGCGCCTGCCCGATGGCGCGATCAGGGCGTGGACGGAGGGCGCGGACGGGCGCGTGCGGATGGAGGGGGTCAGCCGCATTGGGTAAGGCGTTCAGGCCGGCGGAATGAAGGGCTGGGAGATCTCGCGGAAGACCGGCAGCGCCTCCAGCCGCGCGCAATGGGCCGCGAGCGCCGGCCGGCCCTGGCCCGCGCCGAGATCGGGATGCGCCTCGGCGAGATGGCGCAGCATGCACGTCACCGCGATGTCGGCATGCCCGATCCTGTCGCCGAACCAGTCGGCGTCGCCCCGCGCCGCGCGGGCTGCCTCCAGTTCATCGAGCCCCGCCGCGATCTGGGCGCGACATCGACCGGCCCAGAATTGCGAGACATGGCCCGGCTCGCGCAGGCGCAGTTCGTAGAACAGGCTCGCGACCTTGTCGGATACGCCGGTCGCCAGCGACGCGATCCTGACAGCCCGGCGGCGCGCCGGTTCCTCGCGCGGGAACAGGGCGCGCTCGGGCGGCACGAGGCTGTCGATGAAGTCGATCATGCTCGGGCTGTCGACCAGAACCTCGCCACCGTCGAGAACCATCGTCGGGACGCGCGTCAGCGGGTTGAGCGCCGCGATCCTGTCGGCATCGCCGAAGATCGACCATGGGCGGTGTTCGAAAGGCAAATCATAAAGCCGGAGCGCGATCGCGACGCGACGCACGAACGGCGAATCGTATTGGCCGATCAGGATCATCGCCGTCTCCGATTTTGGCGTGTCAGGGTTGCCGCGTGATGCTAGCCTCCTGCCCTGACAGATGTGATCAGGAGCTTGCCCATGTCACGCGACATCCAGTTCAACCGCCGTGACGCGCTCTTGGCCGGGGCCGTGGTCGCGGCCAGCGCCGCTTTGCCGGCGATGGCCCAAACGCCGCCCAGGGTGAAGCTGCGTGTGCTGGAGACGACCGATCTCCACGTCAATGTCGTGCCTTACGACTACTTCCGCGATGCGGCCGACGACACGGTCGGGCTCGCCAAGACCGCGACGCTGATCAAGGCCGCGCAGGCGGAGGCGAAGAACAGCCTTCTGTTCGACAATGGCGACTTCCTGCAGGGTTCGGCGCTGGGCGACTACATCGCCTACAAGAAGGGGCTGAAGCTCGGCGACACGCACCCGATCATCGCCGCCATGAACGCGCTGCCTTACGTCTGCGGCACGCTCGGCAATCATGAGTTCAACTATGGGCTGGAATTCCTCGAGACGGGGCTCGCAAAGGCCGAATTCCCGATGGTCTGCGCCAACGTCACGCGGGTCGGCGGCGAGCCCCTTGTCGATCCCTGGCGGCTGTTCGAGCAGAGCTTCGAGGACGAGGGCGGCGCAAAGCACATCGTCAAGGTCGGCGTCATCGGCTTCGTGCCGCCGCAGATCATGCAATGGGACAAGGCCAACATCGAGGGCAAGTTGACGGCGATCGACATCGTCGATGCGGCGGCCCGGCACCTGCCGGCGCTGCTGGCGGCCGGGCCCGATATCGTCGTGGCGCTGTGCCATTCGGGCATAGCCGGGGGCGAGCGGCGCGGCATGGAGGAGAACGCGGCGCTGCATCTGGCGAAGCTCGACGGCATCGACGTGATCCTGACCGGGCACCAGCATCTGGTCTTTCCGGGCGCCAAGGCCTTCGACGGGATCAATGGCGTCGACAACGTCAAGGGCTCGCTGCATGGCAAGCCGGCCTGCCAGCCGGGTTTCTGGGGCTCGCATCTCGGCATCGTCGATCTGGAGCTCGAGAAGCGCGGCGAGCGCTGGCGCGTTGCGGACTTCAAGGTCGATCCCAAGCCGATCTTCGAGCGCACGCCGGATCGCAAGATCGTGCCCAAGGCCGTGGTCGAGCCGGCCGTGTTGGCGACCGTCAAGGCCGACCACGAGGCGACGCTGACCTATATGCGCGAGCCGGTCGGCGCGACCGCCTCCCCGATCAACTCGTTCTTCGCGCTGGTCGCCGACGATCCGTCCGTCCAGATCGTCGCCGACGCGCAGATCGCCTATGCCAAGGGGCTGATGGCGCAGACGCAATGGAAGGCCCTGCCGGTGCTCTCGGCCGCCGCGCCGTTCAAGTCTGGCGGTCGCTCGGGGCCGGCTTTCTTCACCGACATTCCGGCCGGGCCGCTGGCGCTGAAGAACATCGCCGATGTCTATCTCTATCCGAACACGCTGCAGATCGTGAAGGTGACGGGCGCGCAGGTGCGCGAATGGCTGGAGCGCTCGGCAGGCATCTTCAACCGCATCGATCCTGCCAAGACCGAGGAACAACCGCTGATCAATCCCGGCTTCCCGGCCTTCAATTTCGATGTGATAGACGGCGTGACCTACAGGATCGATGTGACGCAGGCCTCGCGCTATGACGGCGAGGGCAAGCTGATCGCGCCGGACGCGCGCCGCATCGTCGATCTCGCCTTCGACGGCAGGCCGATCAATGAGGCGGGCGAGTTCATCATTGCGACGAACAATTACCGCGCCTCGGGCGGCGGCAATTTTCCCGGCACGAAGACGACGATCGTGCTGGAATCTCCCGATCTCAACCGCGATGTCGTGGTCCGGCACATCCTCGCGAAGAAGACGATCGAGCCGAAGGCCGACGGCAACTGGGCGCTCGCGCCCCTGCCGGCCGGCGTCAACGTCACCTTCGTCACCTCGCCGGCGGCTGCGGGAAAACTGCCCGAAGGCTTGAAGGCCGAGGCGGCGGGCGACGGCGGCGACGGGTTCGCGAAGTATCGCTTGCGAGGGTGAGCGACTTGGCGAGGCCTTCGCCATCGCCTATTATGGCCATGGATAGCCATAACGGAGACGATCATGGCGACCTACACGCTCGCGCAGGCCAAGGACCAGTTGTCCAAGCTCGTCGAAGAGGCGATGAGCGGCGCGCCGGTGACGATCACGCGGCACGGCAAGCCGGCCGTGCACCTGATGGCGGCTCAGCCGGAGCCTCGCCCGATGACACAAGCTGATCTGGACGATCTGGCAGCGTTTCGCGCGACGATGCCTTATGTCGATATCGATTCCGGCAAATTCATCAGAGCGATGCGCGATGAAGAGCCCGAATGAGCAGGGCCTATCTTGATCCGTCGTTCATCGTATGTCTGTTCGTCCGACAACGGATGACAGAGCGCGCGGAAACCTGGCTTGGCGCGAATGAATTGACTTTGATCGTTAGCGACTTTGGTGCTGCTGAAGTATCGTCCGCCATCTCCAGGCTCGTCCGCCAGCGTGAACTCAGCCAGAATGAGGCAGAGCGTGTGCTTCTGCGTTTTGATCGCTGGCGCATCAGCTCAACGGTGCATCGCCTCACCTCGCCCGGCGACATCGCCGCCTGCGAGCGGCTCGTCCGCCGCTTCGAGCTGAAGCTGCAGGCCCCGGACGCGCTCCACATCGCGATCGCGCTGGCCGACGGGGCGACGCTCGTCACCTTCGACGAGCGTCAGGCACAGGCGATGGCGGGGCTCGGGCCCTGCATCGTCCCGGCCTGAGACCTCACTCAGCCACGCCGGCCTTTTCGAGTCCTTCTAGAAAGATCGCGCTGTGGGCGAAGGCGCCGAGGTTGCGCCGCAGCAGGCCGAGCCGGATCGGCGGGCCGATATAGTTGCGCCTCCGGATGAAATCCTCGGCCTCATCGCGCAGGCCGAGATGGCCGCAGCAACTGATGAGGGTGTTGTAGTGGCCTGAATACTCGGCGAAGGCGGCAACCGAGGCGCGCAGGAACGGCAGCGCCTCGGCAAAGCGCCGCGCGCCGAGCAGCGCCAGCCCATGCGTCGCGGTGTAGAGGCCCGCGAAACTGTCGGTCGGGCTCATCCGCAGGGCGGTCGAGGTCTCGCTGAGCGCCTCGTCGGAGCGGCCGGCGCGCAGCAGCACCCAGCCATGGATCATCCGCGCCAGTGCGAAGCTCGGATTCAGCATCAGGCAGGCCTGCAGTTCGGCCTGCGCCCGCTCGTGCTGGCCCGCCGTGCTCAGGCTGAAGCCGAAGGTCATGCGCGCCCAGGGCTCGTTGGGGTCGAGCAGGAGCGCGTCCTCGGCGTGGAGCCGCGCCTGGTCGTGGCCGGCCGTGCGATCGATCCAGTAGCAATGCGTCGCCCACCACACCGCCCAGCTCAGGATGGCGTGGGCGCGGGCGTAATTGGGATCGATCTCGATGGCGCGGCGCAGCAGGCGCTGGGCCTCCTCGTTCTGGCGGCGGCCCATCTTGATGATGAGCCCGATGGCGCGCACGACGAGACCCCAGACATCGACGCTCTCGGGCGGGCGGCGCGAGGCGCGGTAGCCCTCCTCGGCATAGAGATGCGGCTCGATCGCGGCGACAACGTTCTGGGTGATTTCGTCCTGCACATCGAAGATGTCGTCGAGCTGGCGGTCGTATTTCTCCGCCCAGATGTGCTTGCCGCTCTCGGCGTCGATCAACTGGTCGGTGATGCGGATGCGCCGCCCGGAGGCGCGCACGCTCCCTTCCAGGATGTAGCGCACGCCGAGTTCGCCGGCGGCGCGGCGAGGGTCGACCAGCTGGTTCTTGTAGACGAAGGAGGCGTTGCGGGCGATCACCAGCAGCCAGCGCAGCCGCGACAAAGCGGTGGTGATGTCCTCGGTCATGCCGTCGGCGAAGTATTCCTGAGAGGGCTCGTCGCTCAGGCTCAGGAAGGGCAGCACCGCGATCGAGGGCATGTCCTCGGGCAGGCGCGAGCGTTGCCGTCGCAAAGCGGGCGATGAGCTGCGCTGGATTTCGGAGATCAGCTCCAGCGTCGCGGCCTCGGGCTCGCAGCCGAATTCCCGGGCGATGGTCTCGACCAGCCCCTCGGCATGGTTCAGCGCCGCCTGCCGGCCGTGGAAACGCGCCAGCGCCCGCAGCAGCAGGCGCTGCGGAGCCTCGTCGAGCGGGCTCAAGGCGACGAGCTTCTCGCAGGCGGCGACGGCGCGGGGACCATGGCCGGCGTCGAGATGGCGCTCGCCGCAGCGCTGAATGACGCCGACCGCGACGCGCTGCAACCGCGCGCGCTCGCTCTGCCGCCAGGTCTCGAAACTCTCCTTGTTGATATGCAGCCCTTCGAGGAAGCCGCCCTTGTAGAGCTCGGCCGCCTCGTCGAGATCGCTGAGATCGTCCGAACCCGACAGCGCCAGGAACTCCCAGGCGTCGCACCAGATACGGCTGCGATCGAGCCTGACCGTGTGCTGGTCGATGATCAGCGGGTCGACGGTGATCTGGGTGAAATCGCGGCGCATGCGCAGCAGGCACTGGCGCAGGCTCTGGCGCGCCTGGCCCTCGCTGGAATCGCCCCAGATCAGCGTGGCAAGACGCTCACGCGTTTCCGAATGGCCGGGCTGCATGGCGAGATAGGCGAGCACCGCACGATGCCGCGCCGCCGACATCGCCAGTTCCGTCGCATTGTCGCCACCGAGGCTGACCGAAAATCCGCCGAGCAGCGTGAGCCTGACGCGCAGATCGCCGACGCCGCCGAGCGCCGCGGCGCTGCTGGCATGGGCGATGTCGAGGGAGTGCCGGGCCGGGTGTTCGTTCATCGCGAGGGCGCGCCAACGGGCGGGCGTCCCGCCGGAGGCAAGGTTAGCGCGGATCGTGCGCTGCACAAGCGCGAGATTGCGGCGGACGGATCATGTCTTCGTTAAGGGTAAATCCACACGCTTTGCCGCTTGACCGCATGACGCCGGGCGGAAAGGCTCGGCTTCCTCTGCGGGAGCCGATCGCCATGGCGCACAAGACGATCCTCGCCGGCCTGGCCATGGCGCTCGCCTCCGGGCTTGCCGCCGGCGCACAGCAGCCCGACCTCCTCGCCTGCCGGGGGCCGTTGGCGCGCGACGGCAGCGAGGCGGCACTCGCAAAGGCTTTTGGCGCCGCCAACATCACGCGCGCCGCCATCGATGTCGGCGAGGGCATGACGCAGCCCGGCACGATCGTCTTCGCGAAAGACCCGAAGCGGCGCATCGAGATTCTCTGGCATGACGGTGCAAGGCGCAGCCGGCCTGCGACCATCAGCGTCGCGCCGGCCGCGATCTGGCGGATCGCCGTGCCGGATGCGGAGCCGGCCATACGGCAGGGCATGAGCCTCGCGCAGGTCGAGGCGGCCAATGGCCGGCCCTTCGAGATCCTCGGCTTCGGCTGGGACCGGGGCGGCCATGCCGGCGACTGGAAGGGCGGCCGCCTCGCCAAACCCGATGGCGGCTGCGAGTTGACGCTGAGGTTCGAGCCCGAGCCCGGCTTCCTCGCGATGGACGCGATCTCGGGAGACCGGCCGTTCAGCTCGACCGACGCCCGTATCAGGGCTGTGAAGCCGGTGGTGGTCGAGGTGCGGCTGAACTGGCCGTGAGGGGCGTCCCCGCCCGGACGCCACCGACAGGCCGCACCGCCAACCCCGCTACAATCGCTCTGGCAGCCGTTAAGCGGGGATTGCCCGCCGGCTCGTCCCCCTCGCCGATTCCGCGCTTAATATCCGTATCCGCCGCGGAGACCAGCGCCGGATGCAACGACCCCATGACCTGACACCCCTGACCCGGCCGAGCCCAGCCTTGCGGCTCGCCGCGCTGCGGCTGCGCTCGCGCCTCGCCGCCGACGCCTTTCTTGCAGCGCTCGACCGCTATCGCGCGCTCCGCACGAAAGAGTTCAACCCGGACCAGCCGCGCGTGCCGCCGGGCAGCCCGGAGGGCGGACAATGGACGAACGGAGAGGCCGGCGGAGGCGGCTGGCCGGTCTTCGACTTCGGACCGATCGATTTGGGGCCGATCGACCTGGGACCGGCCGAGCTCGCGCCGCTCGCGGCTGCTGCGGGGATCGGCCACAACCGCGGGCCGTTGCTCGACGAGCCGCCGCAGATTCCGAAGGAGCCTCCGGCCGATCGCACGAGTCGGCTCGCCAAAGCCAAGGAGGCGGCGAAGTGGCTGGCCACGTTTGGGGCCAGACGCATCCCGCAGGTCGCGGCGGCTCTGGCGGCGGTCGAGGCGGCTGACTGGCTCCGAGCGGAATGGCCGTCGATCCGATCCTATCGCGATCCGGCAAGAACGATGGACGAGTTGTTGGCAAGTGCGCGCGAGCCTCGACCGGGATATCATCGGCATCACATCGTAGAGCAGACTTGGGCCGAACGAGACGGCTTTCCGAGATCGCGAATTGACAGTCCCGGCAATATTGTCAGCGTCCCGATCTACAAGCACCATCAGATCACCGGCTGGTACGCCCAGCCCAACCCCAAATTCGGCGGCCTGTCGCCTCGCGAGTTTTTGAAAGGCAAGGATTGGCAGACGCGGTCCGGGGTCGGTCGAGACGCCCTTCGCCGATATGGAGTACTCAAATGAAAAAAAAACAGTATGAAGCTCAATCTGCATCAGATTTGATTGATCTTTTCATTTCGACTTCAATCGATCAGTATAAGGCTGAGATTGTCGACGATCATAGGCGCTGGACCGTTCTTTATCGGAAGATCGAAAGTATCATAGCGGAACTCAAATCACGGCCCGGCGATCAGCGAGATCGGCTCGTCCAGCTTTATGACCACAAGAACATGCAGGTCCATGTCAACGCGGCTTTGGCGACATTGGCCGTGTCTCCGACTGCGGCGCGTGCCGAGTTGCAGCGCATCGCGGGCTGGCCACACAGCGCGCAGCGTGTCCAGGCGCTCGACATGCTGGAGGCGCTGGCTAAAGGGCGATATGTTCCGAGCTGAGATCGACCCGTTGGAGGCCGAAGCCATGGCAGTCGATTACAAGATTTTATCAGACGAGGACTTGGCTAGCCGATTTGAAACGCTGTGCCTTGAACAGCATCGCTCTCTCGATCGAGAGGAAATCGCCGATTTCAACATGCGTTTCGACGTCATCCAAGCGATCGAAGACGAACTTCAAGGTCGTGTCCCTGATGGTGGTGTAGCTTCGCGGAGCCACCCCGATGCCGGCTTTGGCCGGGCTGGTCAGGCGGCCAC
>JAIETL010000038.1 GCA_019745195.1 Beijerinckiaceae bacterium | reverse complement strand
ACCTCCGAGGCCACCTCGTCGCCCTTCGGCGGCGGAGCCAGCGTCCCGGTGATGATGTCCTTGTCGCTGTCGGCGGGAACCTCCGAGGCCACCTCGTCGCCCTTCGGCGGCGGAGCCAGCGTCCCGGTGATGATGTCCTTGTCGCTGTCGGCGGGCACTTCCGCCGTTTCGTTCTGGACGGGCGGACTGGCCTCGGCCGGAACGCCGCCGAGCGCGAGCATCAGGGCAAGAACCGAGGCGGATCGCCAGACGGCCTTATGGCTGCGCAGCATGAACCTGATCTCTCATGTTCGCCATTGTCGCACTCCTGCGCGACTCGGGGCATTTCGACAAGATGCGGCGCTGCAACAGCGCCGCGATTTCACATTCGCAAAGGCATTACGCGGCGTCTGAGGCGTCGGAGGCGGGCTCGTTCTCGATCAGCCCGTAATCCTTGAGTTTGCGGTAGAGCGTCGAGCGGCCGATGCCGAGCTTGCGCGAGACCTCCGACATGTGCCCGCGATAATGGGCCAGCGCGAAGGTGATGATCTCGCGTTCGAGATCGTCGAGCTTGCGCATGTCGGAGCCCGCGACGAGATCGAGCGCATTGGGATCGCGCACCGGCACCTGGACGATGCGCGGCTCGGCCAGTTGCTCGCCGCGCACCTGGCCCGGCGCAGCCGGGATGCGGACGTCGAAGCCGTCCATCTGCGCCGCGATTTGCGGAAACTCGGCGATCGTCAGCTCGTCGCCATCGGCCAGCACGACGGCGCGGAACATCGCGTTCTCGAGCTGGCGGACATTGCCGGGCCAGTCATAGCCCGACAGAAGACTGGTCGCCTCCGCCGAGATGCCCCGGATGCGCTTGCCTTCCTCGGCCGCGAAACGGGCGAGGAAGCCGCGCGCCAGATCGGGAATGTCCTCGCGGCGCTGGCGCAGGGCCGGCAGCGTGATCGGGAAGACGTTAAGCCGGTAGTAGAGATCCTCGCGGAAAGCGCCCTGCTTGACCTGCTCCAGCAGGCTCTTGTTGGTCGCCGAGATGATGCGGATGTCGACCTTGACGGACTTCTTCCCGCCGACGGGATCGACCTCGCTCTCCTGGATCGCGCGCAGCAGCTTGACCTGCGCGTCGAGCGGCAGTTCGCCGACCTCGTCGAGGAAGAGCGTGCCGCCATTGGCCTCGACGAACTTGCCGATATGGCGCTCGGTCGCGCCGGTGAACGCGCCCTTCTCGTGGCCGAACAGGATCGACTCCACGAGATTATGCGGGATCGCGCCGCAGTTCACCGTCACGAAGGGCTTGCCCTTGCGGTCGCTGGAGCCCTGGATCGCGCGCGCCAGAACCTCCTTGCCGACGCCGGATTCGCCCTCGACCAGGATCGGGATGTTCGACTTTGCCGCGCGTTCGGCGAGCCTTGCGACGCGGGCCATGTCGGCGCTTTTGGTGGAGAGGTCGCGGAAGCTCAGCGTGTTGCTGACCCGGCGCTTGATGTGGCGCAGCTCGTGTTCGAGCGCGCCCAGCTTCAGCGCGTTCTTGAGCGAGATCTGCAGCCGCTCGGCCCCGACCGGCTTGACCACGAAATCGACCGCGCCGGCGCGCATCGCCGAGACGACGGCCTCGATCGAGCCATTGGCCGTCTGGACGATGACCGGCGTCTCGACACCGCGCTCGCGCAGAACGGCCAGCACGCCCATGCCGTCGAGATCGGGCATCACCAGATCGAGCACGACGGCGTCGAACCGCTCGCCATCCTCGCCGCAAAGCAGCGCCACGGCCGCATCGCCGCTCTCGACGGCCGAGACCTCGTAGCCGAAGCGCTTGAGCATGGCGTCGAGCAGACGCCGCTGGACGGGATCGTCGTCGACGACGAGGACGGTGGTGGTCATGAAACCTCGAAGGCCAGGCGGTGCGACGGCGACAGCTCCGAATCGGGCAGCTGTTCCGTTCTGATCCATCCTCGGCCAGAACTGTTAAGCCGCGCTTAAGCGGGAACGATCCCGCGAGACGCACCGTCTTTCGGCGCGACGACCGTTGCCCGCACCGCCGCGACGCCGCATATGAGCAGACGACATCCGCCTCGTGAGCGAAGGTGCTGAACCCATGACGACCGCGTGCGACCGACCGATCATGCCCCGTGCGGTGGCCCATGCCGCCACGGATGCGGCCGCGCGGACGGCGAATGCGTTGGGCGTTCTGCCTGAATGGGATCTGAGCCATCTCTACCCGGCGATGGACGCGCCGGATTTCGCGGCCGATCTCGAACGGGCCGCCGGCGAGGCGCAGCGTTTCGCCGCGCTCTATCGCGGCAAGCTCGAGGCGATCGCGCAACGTCAGGACGCCAGCGCGGTGCTGGCGGAGGCCGTCGCCTCCTATGAGAAGCTCGACGACCTGATCGGCAGGATCATGTCCTATGCCGGCCTGGTCTATTCCGGCGACACGACCGATCCGGCGCGCGCCAAGTTCTACGGCGACACGCAGGACAAGATCACGGCGCTTTCGACCGAGCTCCTGTTCTTCGGTCTCGAACTCAACCGCATCGACGCCGGCACGATGGCGCAGATTTCGGCTCAAAGTCCGCTCAGCCACTGGAAGCCCTGGCTCGACGACCTCGCCAAGGACAAGCCGCACCAGCTCGAGGACCGGATCGAGGAGCTGTTCCACGAGAAGTCGATGACCGGGCGCGCGGCCTGGAACCGGCTCTTCGACGAGACCATCGCCTCGCTGCGCTTTCCCGTGGATGGCGAGGAACTGACGCTCGAACTGACGCTGAACCGCCTGCAGGACGCCGACGGCGCGGTGCGCAAGAGCGCGGCCGAGGCGCTGGGCACGGTGTTTCGCGGCCAGCTCCGCACCTTCGCGCTGATCACCAACACACTCGCGAAGGACAAGGAGATTTCCGACCGCTGGCGCAAATTCGAGGATGTCGCGGATTCGCGCCATCTCGCCAACCGCGTCGAGCGCGAGGTCGTCGATGCGCTGGTCTCGGCCGTCCGCGCCGCCTATCCGCGACTCTCGCACCGCTATTACCGGCTGAAGGCGAAGTGGTTCGGCCGCGACCAGCTCGATTTCTGGGACCGCAACGCGCCGTTGCCCAAGGTCGAGCAGCGCACCATTCCCTGGAGCGAGGCGCGCGACACGGTGCTCTCGGCCTATGACGCCTTCTCGCCGAAGATGGCGGGCATCGCCCGGCGCTTCTTCGACGAGAGCTGGATCGACGCCCCGGCCCGACCGGGCAAGGCGCCGGGCGCATTCGCGCACCCGACCGTGCCCTCGGCCCACCCCTATGTCCTGCTGAACTACCAGGGCAAGCCGCGCGACGTGATGACGCTCGCCCACGAGCTCGGCCATGGCGTGCATCAGGTGCTGGCGGCTCCCAACGGCGCGCTGATGGCGCCGACGCCGCTGACGCTCGCCGAGACGGCCAGCGTCTTCGGCGAAATGCTGACCTTCCGCAAGCTGCTCTCGGAGACCGCCAATCCGCAGCAGCGCAAGGCGATGCTGGCGGCCAAGGTCGAGGACATGATCAACACGGTGGTGCGCCAGATCGCGTTCTACTCCTTCGAGCGCAAGGTCCATGAGGCGCGCAAGAACGGCGAGCTGACCGCGGAAAACCTCTGCGAACTCTGGATGAGCGTTCAGGCCGAGAGCCTCGGCCCGGCGATCAGGCTGGGCTCAGGCTACGAGCCGTTCTGGTGCTACATCCCGCACTTCATCCACTCGCCCTTCTACGTCTACGCCTACGCCTTCGGCGACTGCCTCGTGAACTCGCTCTACGGCGTCTACCAGAACTCGGCCGAGGGCTTTCAGGAGCGCTATTTCGCCCTGCTCTCGGCCGGCGGCACCAAGCACCATTCCGAGCTGCTCGCTCCCTTCGGCCTCGACGCGCGCGACCCCGCCTTCTGGCAGATCGGGCTCACGATGATCGAGGGGATGATCGTCGAGCTGGAAGGGATGGAGTAGGGCGCGAAGAACACCTCTCTCGGAGTGAGAGGAGTTCGTCCAGTGCCCGTCTTTAAAACTGCACCCTCAACCCCACCTGCGCGACATTGGCCGTGTAGTCCGAGCCCTGCGCCGTCGAATTCAGCCGCTCATGGGTGAAGCTCGCGCGCACCGCAAAAGTCCGCGTCAGCTTGTATTCGAGGCGTGCGCCGATGGTCGAGAAATCCTCGCGCAGGCCCTGTCCGTCATATTCGGTGCGACCGAACGTGCCGAAGCCGGTGACCGTCAGGTTGCGCCGCAGCGCGTGCGCAATCTCCAGCGTGGCGCGCCGCGCCGTGGTGCCCGACGAACCGGCGATGGTGGTGTCGCCGAGTTCCGAAGCGCCGCGCAGGGTCACCGTGGTGAGCGGCGTCGGCGTCCACAGGATCGCGGCGTCGCCGACGATGCCGCGCAGATTCTTCAACCGCGTATCGTCATAGCCGCGATCCTGATAGCCGACCGACGCCTCGCCGCTGAGCTGGCGACTGATCTCGAAGGTGGAGCCGACGCGGCCCGTCAGCCCGTTCGACGACCGCCTGAAACCGGCGGAATCGGCGCTCTCGTCGAACTGGCGCGTATCGGCCTCGGCCTGGATGAACGGCCTGATGCCCGGCGTCAGCTCGTAGCCGACGCGCAGACGCACGCCGTACTGCGTCTGGTTGCGGTCGCGCTGGCTCAGCCTCGCGCCGCTGGAGAGCTGGGCATCCTCGAAATCGGAGCGATCGACCGAGCCGCGCAGGGTCATCTGCAGACGGTTGATGTCATGCGTCACCCCGGCGGACGCACCGTACTGATAGGTCAGCGGCCGGCCGGTCACCGACGCGTTGAGATCGGGCGAGCCGGGGCGCTGCGTGTCGAGCCGCAGCCGCGACTCGAGCAGGATGCGGGTGTCGCGGCTGGCGTCGAGCCGCAGATCGAGATTGCCCTCGGCGTCTGGGCGCGAGGCGTCCTTGTCGCGGAAGAACTCGCTGTAGCCGCCGCGCAGCCGGCCTCTCAGCTCATGCACGTTCCAGTCCGACTGGACTTCGAGTTCGCCCTCGTGGCGGCTGAAGCCGGAGCCTTTCCGGTTCGCGCCCGAGATGCGCTGCGGATTGGTGTCGTGGCCGATCGAATTCGTGACCGAGGGCCGCAGCGTCACGTTGCCGAGCCGGATGCCGAGCGCGGCGTAGGGGTCCTCTTCCGCGACTGAGCGGCGGCGCGGCACTGGCGGATCGGACAACGGCGGCAGGCCCGTCACGGTGGCTTGCGGCGCGCGGAACTGGCGCTGCGTGACGCCGCGCGTGTTGCGGCCCTGCACCGGTCGGCTGGCCCGCGGCGGCGCGGTGCGCGAAATCACGGATGTCTGGTTCTGGATCAGCGCCGCGGGCTCGCGCGATGCGTCAGGCGCGGCGATCGGCGACGGCGGCGCCGGCTGCTGCGCCACATAGGCCGGCGTCGCGCCGCGCAGGCCGCGCGCCTGCTGCCCCTGCGCCGCCGCGGGCGCAAGGATCACCAGGGCGACGCCCGAGAGCAGCAGGAGATTGGCGCGGCGGGACAAGCGGAGACGACACTCCCAGGCAAAGGCAAGGGCGCACCGGGATGGCGCGCATGGTTAACGGAGTTAGAACGAAGAGGGTTAATTGATCGTTCATGCGTGGCCGGCAGACCGGCCGCGACAGTGGAAACCTCGGCCCTCGCCGTGCTAGAGCCGCTGCCATGACAGCCGACACCCGCGCCTCCGCGCTCCGCACCATCGCGACCGAGCGCGCCGGGCTCGACACGCTCCATGCAGCGCTCGGCAATGGGCTGGGCGAACCCTTCGCGGCGGCCGTCGGGCTGATCCGCGCCGCGAGCGGCCGCGTCGTCGTCACCGGCATGGGCAAATCCGGCCATGTCGCGCGCAAGATCGCCGCGACCCTGGCCTCGACCGGCACGCCGGCGCATTTCGTCCATCCGGCCGAAGCGAGCCATGGCGATCTCGGCATGGTCCAGCCCGAGGATGTGGTGATCGCTCTGTCATGGTCCGGCGAGACGGCTGAACTTGCCGCCATCGTCGCCCATACGCGGCGCTTCCGGGTCGGGCTGATCGGCCTGACCTCGAATGCCGACAGCGCGCTTGGCCGCGAGGCCGATGTCGCGCTCGTGCTGCCCAAGGCGGAGGAAGCCTGCCCCAACGGCCTGGCGCCCACCACTTCGACCACGATGCAGATGGCGCTCGGCGACGCGCTCGCCGTCGCGCTGCTGGAGGCACGTGGCTTCTCGCCGCAGGACTTCTTCGTCTATCACCCGGGCGGCAAGCTCGGCGCGCAGCTCAAGACCGTCGAGAGCATCATGCATCGCGACGCCGACCTGCCGCTGGTCGGCGAGACCGCGGCCCTGCCCGACGTGGTCGCAATGATCTCGGCCAAGGGTTTCGGCTGCGCCATCGTGATCGACCCGAATGGCAAACTGGCCGGCGTCATCACCGATGGCGACCTGCGCCGCAAGCTGACCGCCGGCAACGTCACCGCGAGGCTCGCGCGCGATGTGATGTCGCAAAACCCGCGCCGCATCGCGCCAGATGCGCTCGCCGTCGAGGCGCTTGAACTGGTCAACCGCCTGCGCATCACGGCGCTGATCGTGGCTGACGCGGACGACCGCCCGGTCGGGCTGGTGCATGTCCACGATCTGCTGACGCTGGGCGTGGCGTAGGCGGCTTGTCTCAGCCGGCCTTCGCCTCGATCATCCCGGCCAGTTCGGAGAAGGCCTCCCTGGTCGGATGCAGTTCGTCATGCCAGCGGCCGTTCACGCGCTTTCGGAAATCGATGTAGACGACCGAGGGATGGCGCTTGGCGAAGGCCTTCAGCTCATCATTGAACGCGTCCAGCATCACCTTCACGATCGCACGCTGCAGGTCGATCTTGAGATGGTCGATGCCGACGAAATCCATCGGTTCGCCGACCCAACCCAATCTCATCGGCTCGACGTAATCATAGCCATGGACGATGACCTTGACGGTCTTCAACTGCTTGTCGGCAACGATGGACTTCATGATCCGTTCGTAATCGAGAATGACCTGCCGAACAGTCTGGTAATAGACGTCGAGGACGTAGTCCTTGACCGGCCGCTCGGCGATATAGAGGCGCAGATAGTTCTTCATTCTGCCGTCTCCGAGAAGGTCGTTTCCGCCTCCTCCGAGCAGCAAAAGTCGCGCGCCAGTCTTGCGGAGCACCTTGAGGTAGTCTCCGGCATTGGCGATGGCGGCGATCGTGTCGCCCCAATAGGCGATGTTGTGGACGACATGACCACGATCGGCCAGCGCGCGGGAGAGATCGTAGTTCGCGCCTCCGACGATCGGCAGCGACTTCAGGCCAAAATCGGGAAGGTGCTCCCAGGAATCGCCTTCGACCACGAATTCGAGCTTGGTCGCCGCCGTCTCCTTGGCCGATGGCTTCTTGGCCGAGATCTTCTTCGCCGAGGTCTTCTTCGCCGATTTATTCGGGGTTTTTGCCATAGCGAACCTGCCGCCGAGCTAATCCGGCCGCATCGTCGCGCGACCTTACGCTACGATAGGTTGCATTCTTCCATCAACCGCGCAAGCGGAACGATGATCACCCGCGCTCGTAGAGCAGTCGCGCCCTGATGGTGCCGTCGAGCTGGCGGATTTCCTCGAGGATTTCCCGCGCCACCTCTCCGATGGGATCGGCCTCCATCACGACATAGCCGACCTCGCCGTCGGTCTGGTAGTTCTGCGCCGCAATGTTGAGGTTGCGGCTGGCAAAGACGTCGTTCAGCCGCCGCAGCATGCCCGGCACATTGCGCTGGACATGGATGAAGCGCGTGCCGCTCGGGCGCGCCGCGAGCTGGACCTGCGGGAAATTGACCGCCCCGATGGTCGAGCCGACATCGGAATACTCGACGATCTTGCGCGCAACTTCAGCGCCGATGCGCTCCTGCGCCTCCTCAGTCGAGCCGCCGACATGCGGCGTCAGGATGACGTTGGGCAGGCCCTGCAAGGGCGAGACGAAACGGTCGGCGTTAGAGGCGGGCTCGACCGGGAAGACGTCGACCGCAGCGCCCGCGATATGGCCGGAGCGGATCGCGGCGGCCAGCGCATCGAGATCGACCACCGTGCCGCGCGAATTGTTGATCAGATAGGAGCCCGGCCGCATCATCGCGAGTTGCGCCGCGCCGATCATGCCCGCCGTCGCCGGCGTCTCCGGCACATGCAGCGAGACCACGTCGCTCCAGCCGAGCAGATCGTCGAGGCTCGCCACCGAATCCGTGTTGCCGTGGCGCAATTTGTCGGTCTGGTCGTAATAGATCACCCGCATGCCCATCGCCTCGGCCAGCGTCGAGAGCTGGCTGCCGATGCTGCCATAGCCGACGATGCCGAGGATTTTTCCGCGCACCTCGAAGGAGCCGTTGGCCGATTTGTCCCAGCCGCCGGCATGGGCGGAGGCCGAACGGTCGGTGATCTTGCGCAGCAGCATGACGATCTCGCCGATCGTCAGCTCCGCCACGCTGCGGGTGTTGGAGAAGGGGGCGTTGAAAACGGGAACGCCGCGCGCCGCAGCCGCGCGCAGATCGACCTGATTGGTGCCGACCGAGAAGCAGCCGACCGCGAAAAGCCGGTTCGCTTTCGCGAAGACGGCATCCGTCAACTGCGTGCGCGAGCGGATGCCGAGGATATGCGTCTTCTCCACGGCGGCCAGCAATTCGGCCTCGTCCAGCGCCTTGGGTAGGCGCACCATGTTGGTGTAGCCGGCGGCGAGCAGGAGATTGGCGGCGGAATCGTTGATGCCTTCCAGCAGCAGGACGCGGATGCGGTCCTTGGGAAAGGACAGGCGGTCGGTTTCAGGGATCATGGATCGTCGGACCGGTCACGGGAGCTTTCGCTATAGCCCCGCATGCGCCGGGCACAACCGCTTTCTTGTCACGCCTTCTCGACCACCAGTGTCGCGCCATCGACGCGCACGACCCTGACCTCGGCTCCGGCCAGAAGCTCGGGGCCTGTGATGCGCCAGGACGAATCGCCGACGCGGATGCGGCCCTCGCCTCCAATCATCGTCGCCTCCAGCCTGAAGACCTTGCCCACGAGCTGCCGCCCACGATCGTTGAGGCCCATCGCGGCGTCGGGCTCGTCGCCCTTGCGCCGCGTGAGCATCCGGCCCGCCAGCACGCTGACCACGCAGAGCGCCGCAAACACCAGCGCCGCACCCTGCCAGGCTATGCCGGTCGCGCCGACGACGACGCCGGTGACCAGCGCGGCTAAGCCCAGCCAGACCAGAAAGGCGCCCGGCGCGAGCATCTCGCCGCCGATCAGCACGAGACCGAGCACGACCCAGCTCCAACCGCCGAAGGACGCGATCCAGCCCAGCATCGCGGTCAGCTTCCGCTGCGGCCGGACGACGGCACCGAGCCGCGCCGCGCCTCGACTGCGTCTTCGCCGAACACAGCCTTGGTCAGTTGCGCAATGCCGCCGACAGTGCCCGCCAGCGCGGCCGCTTCGACGGGCACGATCACCACCTTGCTGTTGGGCGCGCTGGCGATCGCCTTGATCGCGTCGGTGTAGCGCTCCGCGACGAGGAAGTTCGCAGCCTGGATGTCGCCCTTGCTGATCGCGTCCGAGACCATCGCGGTCGCCGCCGCCTCGGCCTGCGCCGAGCGCTCGCGCGCCTCGGCGTCGCGGAAGGCGGCCTCCTTGCGGCCTTCCGCCGCGAGAATTTGCGACTGCTTCTGGCCCTCGGCCTTCAGGATCTCCGCCTGCCGAAGCCCTTCGGCCTCCAGCACGGCGGCGCGCTTCTCGCGCTCGGCCTTCATCTGCCGGTTCATCGCGCCGGCGATATCGGCCGGCGGCAGGATGTCCCTGATCTCGATGCGGGTGATCTTGACGCCCCACGGCGATGCGGCGGCGTCCATCACGCGCAGCAGCCGCTCGTTGATCTCGTCGCGGTGCGAGAGCAACTGGTCGAGGTCCATCGAGCCGACCACGGTGCGGATATTGGTCATGGTCAGCGTCATCAGCGCCTGATCGAGGTTTGACACCTCGTAGCGCGCCTTGGCGGCGTCGAGCACCTGATAGAACGCCGCGGCATCAATGCGAACGCCGGCATTGTCCTTGGTGATCGCCTCCTGGCTGGGAACGTCGAGCACCTGCTCCATCACGTTCACCTTGTGACCGATGCGCTCGATATAGGGGATGATCAGCCCAAGGCCCGCACCGAGCGTGCGCGAATAGCGCCCGAAGCGCTCGACGGTGTAGTTGTAGCCTTGCGGGATGGTCCGCACGCCGAGCGCGATGGTGAGGATGACCAGCGCGACAACCGCCACGACGACCACATCGAAACCGCCGAACTGCATCTGCCGTCCCCTCTCAAGCGAAACCGCAGGCAACCTGACGATTGCGACGGCCTGATGCAAGGGCGGGTCCCCTTCCCCCCTCGGGGAAGAAGGAAGACGCGCCTTAACTTCCAGGCGCTACGCCTCACACATACTGCCCGTGGCAGTGCTTGAACTTCTTCCCCGAGCCGCAGGGGCAGGGCTCGTTGCGGCCGACCTTGCCCCAGGTCTGCGGATCGTCGGGGTTGCGGTCCAGCACCGCCACATCCGCATCGCTCGCCGCATATTGCAGCCCGCCCGTTGAACCATAGTCGCCAAAACCGGGCGCCGGCAGCGCATCCTGCGGCGCCTGGCCCCCCTCCTCGGGCGCATCGAAGCGGACCTCGATGCGCATCAGATTGCCGGTAACCTGCTCGCGCAGGCGGCCGATCAGCCCGTCGAACAGCTCGAAAGCCTCCTGCTTGTACTCGTTGAGCGGGTCGCGCTGGGCATAGCCGCGCCAGCCGATGACCTGGCGCAGATGGTCGAGCGTGACGAGATGCTCGCGCCAGAGATGGTCGAGCGTCTGCAGCAGCACCTGCTTCTCGACATAGGTCATCACCTCCTCGGTGTTGCGCTCGATGCGGGCGGCATAGTCCTCGTCGGCGATCTTGCGGATGCGCTCGCGCAGCTCCGCGTCGGCGATGCCCTCCTCCTTGGCCCATTCCTCGATCGGCAAATCGAGATTGAGGAACTGGAGCACGCCTTCCTTCAGCGCGGCGGTGTCCCACTGCTCGGGATAGGCCTCCTCCGGGATGTGGCGGGCGACCTGGTCCTCGCAGACGCCGTGGCGCATGTCGTCGATCGTCTCGCGCACGCTCGCCTGGCGCATGAAGTCGCGGCGCTGCTCGAAGACGACCTTGCGCTGGTCGTTCATGACATCGTCGTATTTGAGGATGTTCTTGCGGATGTCGAAGTTGCGCGCCTCGACCTTCCCTTGCGCCTTCTCGACCGCCTTGTTGATCCAGGGATGGACGATCGCCTCGTCCTCCTTGAGGCCGAGCGTCTTCAGCATTCCGTCCATCCGGTCGGAGCCGAAGATGCGCATCAGATCGTCCTGCAGCGACAGGAAGAACTTCGAGCGGCCGGGGTCGCCCTGGCGGCCAGCGCGGCCGCGCAACTGGTTGTCGATGCGGCGGCTCTCGTGACGCTCGGTGCCTACGATGTAGAGCCCGCCGGCCTTGATGACGCGCTGCTTGAAATCGGCGACCTCGGCGCGGATTTCGGCCTCGCGACGCGTCCGCTCCTCGCCTTCGGGCATGTCGCCGAGATCGTGCCTGATCCGCATCTCGGCATTGCCGCCGAGCTGGATGTCGGTGCCGCGGCCGGCCATATTGGTGGCAATGGTGATGACGCCGGGCGCGCCGGCCTGGGCAACGATGTAGGCCTCCTGCTCGTGAAAGCGGGCGTTCAGCACGGCGAAATAGTTCGACGGCTTGCCCTGCCGCGCTGCCGCATAAATCGGCTCCAGCGCGTTGGGCGCCGTGAAGTCGATCTGCTGGAAGCCGTCCTTGGCCAGCATCTCGGCGACGAGTTCCGAGCGCTCGATCGAGGTCGTGCCGACCAGCATGGGCTGGCCGAGCTTCTGGGCTTCCTTGATCTCGCGGATCACGCCGCGGACCTTTTCCTCGAAGGTGCGGTAGACCTCGTCATCCTCGTCCTTGCGGGCGACGGGGACATTGGTCGGAATCTCGACCACCTCGAGCTTGTAGATCTGGAAGAATTCGTCGGCTTCGGTCGCGGCCGTGCCGGTCATGCCCGCGAGCTTGCCGTAGAGCCGGAAATAATTCTGGAAGGTGATCGAGGCGAGCGTCGCGTTCTCGGGCTGGACGGTGACGCCCTCCTTGGCCTCCAGCGCCTGATGCAGGCCTTCCGAATAACGCCGGCCCGGCATCATGCGGCCGGTGAACTCGTCGATGATCACGACCTCGTCGTTGCGGACGATGTAGTCCTTGTCGCGCGTGAACAGCGAATGCGCCCGCAGCGCCTGGTTGACGTGGTGGACCAGCGTGACGTTGTGGGCGTCATAGAGATCGCCCTCCTTGAGCAGGCCCGCCGCGCGCAGCAATTCCTCGATATGCTCGTTGCCGGCTTCCGTCAGCGAGACGGCGCGCTGCTTCTCATCGACCTCGTAATCGCCCTTGACGAGACCCGGCAGCACCTTGTCGATCTGGACATAGAGCTCGGATTTGTCGTCGAGCGGGCCGGAGATGATCAAGGGCGTGCGCGCCTCGTCGACCAGGATCGAGTCGACCTCGTCGACGATCGCGAAATGGTGGCCGCGCTGGGCCATCTGCGCGACCTCGTATTTCATGTTGTCGCGCAGATAGTCGAAGCCGAACTCGTTGTTGGTGCCGTAGGTGATGTCGCAGGCATAGGCGCGCTGGCGCTCCTCGTCCTCGATACCATGGACGATGATGCCGACGCTGAGGCCCAGGAAGTTGTAGAGCTTCGCCATCCATTCGGCGTCGCGGCGGGCGAGATAGTCGTTCACGGTAACAACGTGGACGCCCTTGCCCTCGAGCGCGTTGAGATAGGTCGGCAGGGTGGCGACCAGCGTCTTGCCTTCGCCGGTCTTCATCTCGGCGATTGCGCCCTCGTGCAGCACCATGCCGCCGACGAGCTGGACGTCGTAGGGGCGCTGGCCGAGCACGCGTTTGGCCGCCTCGCGCACGGTGGCGAAGGCCGGCACGAGCAGGTCGTCGAGCTTGGCGCCGGCGGCGATCTGCTCGCGGAACTGGACGGTGCGGGCCTGCAGGGCTTCGTCGCTCAGCGCGGAGACCTCTTTCTCCAGAGCGTTGATCGCCGCGACGCGGGGAGCGTAGCCCTTGACGCGCCGGTCGTTCGACGAGCCGAAGAGTTTCTTTGCGAGCGCGCCGAGCATGGTGGGCCTTTCGGGTGGTGCGCCTTGGGCGCCGCGCCGGGCGAAGCCCGATCAGCGGCGCGAAGACTGAATTTCAAATGCGACCGCGTGTTTAGACTCGCGCGATGGCGGGGTCCAGCGTCGCATGGAGCCGACGCTGCGGTTAAATCACGGCAGATGTGGGGTTTTCGCAGCCTGCTTCCAAGGCCCCGCGCCGACGTGACCGCGCCTGCCGCGCGACGGGCGCGCAAAGCTGCGTGAAGACGCTGCTTAAGTGGCTCAGCCGCCTTGCCTTTGCCGCGTTCAACTGGCAGGGAGCCGGCATGATCGTCTGAGACCATGTCACTGCGAAAGGCTCATGTCATGCAGCTTACCCGCCTCGCCGCCCTGTCCCTCGGTTTCGCGCTGCTCGCCGCGCAGCCGGGCTTCGCGCAGGCCGACAAGATCGTCGCGCGGGTGAACGGGCTGCCGATCACCGAACGCGAGATCGGCTTGGCGACCGAGGATCTCGGCGAGCGCCTCGCCCAGATTCCCGAGGCGCGCAAGCGCGACGAGGTGATCAACTACCTCGTCGATCTGAAGCTCGGCGCGAAGGCCGCCGCCGACGCCAAGGTCGGCGATGGGCCGGATTTCGCAGCCCGCCTCGCCTATAACCGCGACAAGGTGCTGCTCGACGCCTATCTGGCCAATGAGGCCAGGAAGGCCGCCACCCCGGAAGCCGCCAGGAAGCTCTTCGACGACACCGTCAAGTCGCTGACGCCGGAAGAGGAGGTCAACGCCCGCCACATCCTCGTCGAGGAGGAGGCGCAGGCCAAGGCCGTTGTCGAGCGGCTGAAGAAGGGCGAGGATTTCGCCAAGGTCGCGGGCGAAATCTCGAAAGACCCCGGCTCCGGCAAGGAAGGCGGCTCGCTCGGCTGGTTCTCGAAGGACCGCATGGTGCCGGAATTCGCCGAGGCCGCCTTCAAGCTGACAAAGGGCCAGCTTTCGGAACCGGTAAAGAGCCAGTTCGGCTGGCATGTGATCAGGCTGGAAGACCGGCGCACCAAGCCGGCGCCGGACTTCGCCGCCGTGAAGCCGCAGATCGACCAGTATCTCGAGCGCAAGGCACAGCAGGACATCATCGTGGCGCTGCGCGACAACGCCAAGGTCGAGCGGCTGGACCAGCCGGCGACGCCGGCGGTTCCCGCTCCGGCCGAACCGAAGAAGCCCTGAGGCAAAAACGTCTGAGGCGTCAGCCGACCTTCTTCAGCGCCTCGTTGATGCGGGTCTGCCAGCCGCGCCCGGTGGCCCGGTAACGCTCGACGATGTCGCGGTCGAGCCTGAGCGTGACCTGCACTTTCGTCGGCGCGACCTGCGGGCCGCGCGGCGTATTGGGGAAAGCCGCGAGGATTTCGGGCGGGAGCGTCCAACCGGGTTTGGCGGTGCGGAAATCCTGTTCCGTCCATTCGGGATTGTCGTCGTCGAAGACGACTTCAGGTTCGCGGGACATGACGTCTCATCTCCTTGTCTTGGGCGCGACGCAGACTGATCGCGCGCAGCCGACCCTCGACGCGAGTGAAGGCCAGGGAATAAATCGCTCCGTCGATCATTCCCCAGGCGCGGTAGCGGGTCTCGCCATAGTCGAATCTGCGATCTTCCTGAAACGCCAAAACCTCAAGTTCTTTTGCTCTGCCAAGCGAGATGCGATGCTTGGCGAGGTTGGTCGCCTCCTTCGCCGGGTCGAACTCGATCTCCATGGCGCAATGTAACTACGATTTGCCTATTGGCAAATCACGTTTGCCCGGCGCGTCGCACAGCGTGCCTTGGGCCCGATCGCGAGATATCAAGCCTCCTTGTTTTCGTCGCCCGCCTGCGGCACACCGGCCTCCCGCACAGGAGACGTCTCAAATGGCCGGCAAGGATGTTCCCGTTTCCCCGCTCGCGCCAAAGCGCCAGCCCAAGGTTCCAGCCGTTCCCGGCGTCCGCTTCGCCACGGCGGAAGCCGGCATCCGCTACAAGGGCCGCACCGATGTCGTGCTGATGCTGCTCGACGAGGGCACTCAAGTCTCGGGCGTCTTCACCCGCTCGAAATGCCCGTCGGCCCCGGTCGACTGGTGCCGCGAGAACCTGAAGCAGGGTCTTGCGCGCGCCGTAGTCGTCAATTCAGGCAACGCCAACGCCTTCACCGGGTTGAAGGGCCGCGACTCGGTCAAGCTCACCGCGCAGATCGCGGCCAAGGCCGCCGGCTGCAAGCCCGAGCAGGTCTTCATCGCCTCGACGGGTGTGATCGGCGAGCCGCTCGATGCGACCAAGTTCGAGGGCGTGCTGGTCGATTGCGCCAGCCGCGCAGCGGACGGTCCCTGGATCGACGCGGCCAAGGCGATCATGACCACGGACACCTTCCCGAAGGCGCTGTCCCGCAAAGCGAAGATCGACGGCCATGAGGTCGTGCTCGCCGGCATCGCCAAGGGCGCCGGCATGATCGCACCCGACATGGCGACGATGCTCTCCTTCGTCTTCACAGACGCTCCCATCGCTGCCCCCGTGCTGCAAGCGCTGCTGTCGAAGGGTGTGAAAGGCTCTTTCAACGCCGTCACCATCGACAGCGACACCTCGACCTCCGACACGCTGATGCTGTTCGCGACCGGCAAGGCGAAGGACCGGGGCGTCCCCGCGATTACCGAAGTCAACGATCCCCGCCTCTCCGGCTTCAAGCGCGCGCTCAATGCGCTGCTGCTCGACCTCGCCCATCTCGTCTGCAAGGACGGCGAGGGCGCACGCAAATTCGTCGAGGTGCGCGTGGCCGGCGCGCAATCCTCGCGCTCGGCCAAGCGCGTCGCGCTTTCGATCGCGAATTCGCCGCTGGTCAAGACCGCCATCGCCGGCGAGGACGCCAATTGGGGTCGCGTCGTCATGGCGGTGGGGAAGGCCGGCGAGCCGGCCGACCGCGACAGGCTCGACATCTCCTTCGGCGACATCATGGTCGCAAGGCAGGGCGCGCGCGCCCCCTCCTATGACGAGGCAGCCGTCTCCGCCTACATGACCGGCGAGCACATCGTGATCACCGCCGATCTCGGTCTCGGTCGGGGCAGGTCCACCGTCTGGACCTGCGACCTGACAAAGGCCTATGTCGAGATCAATGGCGACTACAGGTCGTAGAATGATCCTATCCCGTCATTGCGAGCGCAGCGAAGCAATCCAGAAGTTTGCGCGATCCTCCTGGATTGCTTCGCTGCGCTCGCAATGACGGGTAACGACACGCTCACTCCCAGCCGCGCCTTCGTCGCCGGCCATCTTCTGGTCTGCTCGCTCTTCTGGGGCTGCAGCTTCCTGTTCATCAAGCTGATGAACGGCGAAGTCTCGCCGCTCGCCATAGCGGCCGGGCGCGGATTGCTCGGGGCGGCGGCGCTCGCGGCTTACGTTGTCTGGCTTGGCCAAAACCCGTTCCCGCGCCGCGACGAGATCAGGCACTGGATCGCGCTGGGCACGACCAATGGCTGGGTGCCCAATGTGCTCGTCGCCTATGCGCTGGTGCAACTCGCCAGCGGCCCCGCCGCGATGATCCAGGCGGCCGGGCCGCTGGTGACGGCGGTGTTCGCGCATTTCCTCTTCGCCGAGGAACGCATCAGCGCACGTCGGCTCGGCGGCATCCTGCTCGGCATGGCCGGCGTCGCGCTCCTGATCGGCCCGCGTCTGATCGAAGGCGGCGGCACGGCGCTCGGCGTGCTCGCCATGGTCGGCGTGACGCTGGGCTACAGCGTCGGCAATCTTTACGCCCGCGCCGTTCCCGCCTCCGCCGGCGATCCGGCGCGGCTCGCGCTCGGCCAGCAGGTCGTCTCCGGCATCGTCGCGCTGCTCCTCGCGCTTGTTTTCGCCGGCCCCTCCGCCTTTGCGCCGACCGGCGGACACGTCCCCGCCATGCTGGCGCTCGGCCTGCTCTCGACCGCGATCCCGATGGCCGTTTTCATGCGGCTGATCCGCGCCGCCGGTCCGACAAAGGCCGCGATGACCGGTTACCTCGTACCGACCGTCGCCACGATAATGGGCATTCTGGTGCTCAAAGAGACGCTGGAGTTGCGGCAGATAATCGGAGGTTGCATCATCCTCGCCGGCGTCTTCCTGGTGACGACGTCGGGGCGGTTGGCGAGGACGGCATGAAGCTGGTGCTGGGAGTCTGCGTCGCGGTGCTGCTGGCGGCTTGCGTCGATCGCCAGCCGACGGTCGCGCAGTTCTCCGTCGAGGAGGTCGCCTTCATCAAGAAGCCCGGCAAGGGCGTCGTCGTCGGCCATGCCTTCCTGACCAAGTCGACGGGCGTCGTGGTCAATGCTGCGGGCCAGGTCGTGCGTCTGATCCCGGCGACGCCGTTCTCGCGCGAGCGCTTCACGCAGCTCTACGGCAAGGGCAAATACGTCCCCCATTCAGGCTATCCGCGCGACGACAATCCCGACCCGCGCTATGGCGAATACAGCCGCACCACCAAGGCCGAGGCCAACGGCAAGTTCGCCTTCGAAAACGTGCCGCCGGGCGAATATTTCATCACGACGCAGGTGATCTGGGGCGACGAGGACGCGCTGTTCCGGCAGGGCGGCTCGGTCTATGACACGGTGACGCTGACGGGCAAGGAAACCCAGCCGGTCAGCGTCGTCCTGTCGAGATACTGAGAGATCGCTTGAAACTCCTCCTCGTCGTCGCCTGCGCCCTGATCGATGCCGACAGCCGGGTCCTCGTCGCGCAGCGCCCGGAGGGCAAGGCGCTGGCCGGGCTGTGGGAGTTCCCCGGCGGCAAGCTGGAGGCCGGCGAGCGGCCCGAGCCCGCGCTGATCCGCGAGCTGGCCGAAGAGCTCGGCATCACGGTGAAGGAGGACTGCCTCGCGCCGTTGACCTTCGCCAGCTTCGCCTATCCCGAGTTCCATCTGCTGATGCCGCTCTACATCTGCCGGCGCTGGGAGGGGCAGGTCGCCTCCCGCGAGGACCAGCCCCTGAAATGGGTCCGCCCCGGCAAGCTAAGGGAACTGGCGATGCCGCCGGCCGACGAGCCGCTGATCCCGCATCTGGTCGATCTGCTGGGGGTGTGAGGCTCAACCGTCATTGCGAGCATAGCGAAGCAATCCAGGCGTCTCGCGCAACCCTCTGGATTGCTTCGCTGCGCTCGCAATGACGGCAGGCGCTATTCCAACTCAACAAGCTCTTCCCGCCCGAGCTGGAACCGCTCGAACCGCGAAAGCTCCGCCTCGATCCGCGCCTTCGCCTCCGCGCTCTCGCAGCCCTCGATCCAGCTCCATTGCTGGATCAGCAGCCTGCCAGCCGCCCGGTCGGTCTTCAGGTCGAGCACCGCGACGATGCGGTCTCCGACCAGCACCGGCAGCGCGAAATAGCCGAAGACGCGCTTTTCCTTCGGCAGATAGGCCTCGAAGACATGGCCGTAGCCGACGATCGCCTTGGTCCGCTTGCGCTGGATGATCAGCGGATCGAAGGGCGACAGAATATGGACAAGGCCGGAATCGGGCTCCGTCGCCGGCGCGTCGAGCAGATCGCGCGGCAGCCAGTGCGGCGACTTCTCCGCGCCCTCGATCCTGATAGGGACGAGTTCCCGTCGCTTGACCCGCGCCGCGATCAGCTCGGCCACCGCCTTCTTGCGCGGCGCGTCGAGATGGCAGATCGAATCGAGGCTGACCACGCCCTGCGCGCGCAGGGCCCGGTCGAGCACATAGGCCGTCAACTGCCGCTCGCTGGCAGGCGTCGGGCGCTTCTCGAACGCGAAATGCCGCTCCATCAGCTCATAGGTCTTGAGCATGCCGGCGCGGGCCGAGACCACCAGCTCGCCATCGTAGAAGGCGCGCTCCAGCAGGCCCTTTGACGGCTTCTTGCTCGCCCAGAGATGCGCTTTCTCGACCAGCACATCGGTGTCGATGTCGCGGATCGTCAGCGCGCCCTGCTTGCGGATGCGCGCGAGCAGCTTTCGCGCCTCCTCGCGTCCGCCCACCGCCGACCAGCGCCTCGGCTCCTCGCGATGCGCCTTCATCGCCGGCAGGAAGAAGCGCAGATCGGATGTCGCGACATAGGACAGCGCATGCGTCCAGTACTCGAACACGCTCTTCTCGGCCGACTGCGCCACGGCCAGATCGGCGCGCCGGTAGTTCGGGATGCGGCTGTAGAGGATGTGGTGGTGACAGCGCTCGATCACGTTGATCGTGTCGATCTGGACATAGCCGAGATGGGCGACCGCCGCCGCCACCGCCTGCGGCCCCGAGCCGAAGGGCTCGCGCGCGTCGAGCCGCTGGGCGCGCAGCCATATGGCGCGGGCCTGCGCCGTGGTCAGGGTGAGCGGCGGCTTGCTGCGGGGCGCCATGCGGAGGCCTTGCCTGTGTCTCGTTTGCGGAGTCGCGACGAGCATAGCGACGCCGCTGACCGACGCTGTCACCAGCCTGTTCTGTTCCACAGGGAACAGCGGCCGGGCCGACCGCCGCCTAGGCTTTCTCCATCGACGGGACAAGCCCGTCTTACGAGAAAGCGCCGGCCATGGACCGCAAGCCCCTGATCGCCATTCTGGCCCTGCTGATCACCGGCGGAACCGCCTTTGCCAGGCCGCATGCGATCCCGACAGTCATCTCCATATCCGCCGAGTCCGAACTCTCGCCGAAGACCAAGGCGGCCCGCTTCCGCGCCTCGCGCGCCGTCTCGGTCCGCAACCCGGAGCTGACCGTTCCGGCGCAGCAGCAGACCTCTCGGACAGTCGCCGCAGGCTGAAGCTCAGCTTTCCCCTGCCAGTACGTCAGCCAGCGCCTCGCGCGTCAAATCCGCCATCGCCATCTGCGCCTTGAAGGCCTTCGTCTTCTCGCCGGGATTCATCACCAGAATAACGGTTTCCGTGCCCGGGCAGGCCGGATCGGCGCAGAGGATTTCGTTGACGGCGATGGCGGCCGCCTCGGGCAGACCGAGCAGCGCCCGGACGTCCGCCTTGATGCGCGCGGCGTCGCCAGAGACCTTCGCCCTGTCGGCCGCGCCCTTGCCGAACAGGCCCAAGCGCATCGCGAGGCTCAGCCGGCAGCCGGCAGCGTCAGCACGCCGGCCGCGCCGTCTTCCGTCCCGAAAGCCAGCCGCTTGCCGGGCTTGTCCCAGGCGAAGGCGGTGATGCCGCTGCCCTTCTGCGCCGGGCGCACCAGCAGTTCCGACGCGTCGGTCAGGCGGATCATCAGGATGCAGCCATCGTCGTAGCCGACGGCGAGCACGAGCGCACGCGGATGGAAGGCGACGCGCGTGACCTTGGCATGGCGCGCACCGCATTCGCGCGGAGCCTTGCCCTGCGGCCCGTCGCCCTGGAACGGCCAGATGATCGCGGCGTCGGCGCCGCTGGAGGCGAGCCAGAGCCCGTCATGCGACCAGGACAGCGAGCGCGGCTTGGACGGATAGCCGGTCATGCGCATATGGCTCGGCTTCTCGCCGAGCCGCCAGCCATGCAGCGCGTTCTCCTGCATGGCCGAGACGACGAAGCGCCCGTCGGGCGACCAGGTCACGTCGAGATGCGAGCCCTTCCATTCGAGGCATTCCGGCTTCGCCTCGGTGTTGGGATACCAGAGCGAGACGCCGTTCATCTGGGCTATGGCAAGGCGATAGCCTTTCGGCGCGAAGACCAGCCCCTGCGGCGTCGAGGCGACGTCGAGCGACTTGACCTTGCCCTTGTCGTCGCGCGCATGGACGCTGCGGCCGGCGTTCCAGGCGAGGCTGCCGCTGGCCGACAGCGTCACGGAATCGATCCAGCGCCGTTTTTCGTCGCGGGCGAGCTCGGTCGCCTGTCCCTCGGCTGTCAGCGCGACCACGCGCCCGTCGTCGCCGCCCGTGATCAGGCGCTCGCCGTCGCAGCAGGCGCTGAGCACGCCGCCGGCATGGGCTTCGATCAGCTCGCTTTCGCCCTCGCGCCAGCGCAGCACGCGGCCGTCGGCGAGCGCCAGCGCCAGCGTGCTCTTCAGCCAATGCGCGGCGACGACATGCTCGGCGGCCTCGACGGGGACGACATGCTCGCGCAGCGAGACAGGTTTGGCGATGGTGTCCATGCGGGCGGGTCTAACGCAGCTTGTTTTTCAAGGAAACACTGCCGTCATCCCGGGCAAGCGAAGCGCAGACCCGGGATCCATCATAGAGTTTAGACGGCACTCTAGGATGGATCCCGGATCGGCGCGGCTTCGCCGCTTGTCCGGGTTGACCAGGAGGGCGATCGAAGGTCAGGGTGATCACGCCGCGCAGGCCAAGAAGCCTTTGCGCAGTTCCGCCTCGTCGAGATCGCGGCCGATGAAGACGAGGCGGGAGTTGCGCGTCTCGCCGCTCTTCCAGTCGCGCTGCAGATCACCGTCGAGGATCATGTGGACGCCCTGGAAGACGAAGCGGCGCGGCTCGTCCTTGAAGGCGAGGATGCCCTTGGAGCGCAGGATATTGGGGCCCTGCGCCTGGCTGAGATCGTTGATCCACGGCATGAACTTTTCGGGATCGACGTCGCCGGGGATCGTGAAGGAGAGCGAACGCACCTCATCGGAATGGTGATGGTGATGCCCGGCCTCGAGGAAATCCGGCTCGATGTCGAGGATACGGTCGAGATCGAAGGCGTTGCGGTCGAGCAACTGGTCGATCGGCAGGTCGCAACGCGTGGTCCTGTGCAGCTTCGCATAGGGGTTGATCGCGCGGATGGCCGCCTCGACCGCGGCCAGTTCCTCTGGCGAGACGAGGTCAGTCTTGTTCAGGATGATCACGTCGGCGAAGGCGATCTGGTTCTTCGCCTCGGGCGCATCCTTCAGACGCTCGCGCAGCCATTTCGCGTCGGTCACCGTGACGACGGCGTCGAGCTTCGTGGCGTCGCCGACATCCTGGTCGACGAAGAAGGTCTGCGCCACGGGGGCGGGGTCGGCCAGCCCCGTGGTCTCGACGATGATCGCGTCGAACTTGCCCTTTCGTTTCATCAGCCCATCGAGGATGCGGATCAGGTCGCCGCGCACGGTGCAGCAGATGCAGCCATTGTTCATCTCGAAGACTTCTTCATCCGCGCCGACCACGAGGTCGCCGTCGATGCCGGTCTCGCCGAACTCGTTGACGATCACGGCGAATTTCTTGCCGTGGTCCTCGGTCAGGATGCGGTTGAGGAGCGTGGTCTTGCCGGCGCCCAGATAGCCTGTGAGCACCGTGACGGGAATTTTCTCGGACATGGTCGATCCTGGTTCTTTAAGCGGCTCAATCGATCCCGCTGCCTTCGTCGCCTTCCTCGCGCGTCATCCCGGATGGAGCGAAGCGGAACTCCGGGATCCATCCTGGAGCACGACATCGCTCCATGATGGATCCCGGATCTGCACGGCTGCGCCGCTTGTCCGGGATGACGTGGTGGTTCGAAAGCAACCTAACTCGGGCCGGCGCCGAGCGCCTTCTCGATCTGGCTTATATTGTGTTTCATCATCGCGATGTAAGTCCCGGCCGGGCCGTCCTGTGCGGAGAGCGCGTCGGAATAGAGCCGGCCGCCGATTTTAGCTCCGGTTTCACGGGCGATCTGTTCGATCAGGCGCGGATTGGTAATGTTTTCGAGGAAGACGGCCGGGATTTTCTGCGCCTTCATCTGCCGGATGATGCGCGCCACGTCCTTCGCCGAAGCCTCGGCCTCGGTCGAGACGCCCTGGGGCGAGACGAAATCCAACCCATAGGCCTTCTCGAAATAGGCGAAGGCGTCGTGCGAGGTGATCGCCTTGCGACGATCGGCGGGAATGCGCTGAACCGCGGCGCGCAGATCGGCGTCGAGCGCGGTCAACTCCGTGAGATACGCGTCGGCATTGGCCTCGTAGACTGCCTTACCGGCGGGATCGGCGGCGACCAGCGCGTCGCGGATCGCAGCGACGTAGAGCTTGGCGTTGCCGACATCCTGCCAGGCGTGCGGATCGGCCCCGCCATGACCGTGTCCGTGACCATGACTGTGGCCATGGTTGTGTCCTCCGGCCTCCTTGAGCGGCGTCACTTTCCCCGCAGCCGCGATGACGGGCGCTTTGGCGACGGAGGATTTCACCAGCCGCGTCATCCACCCTTCGAAATTCAGGCCGTTGACGATGACGAGCTTCGCCGCAGCCATCACCTTGGCATCGGCCGCCGTCGGCGAATAGACATGGGCGTCGCCATCGGGACCAACCAGCGTGGTCAGGGCGATACGCTCGCCGCCGATGCGCTGGACGAAATCGCCGAGGATCGAGAAGCTGGCGACGACGGCGAGCTTCTCCTGCGCTAGCGCCGGCAGACTCGCAACGGTCAGTCCGGCGACGGCGCCCGCAATCAGGTCACGACGATTCAGCATGGCGGCTCTCCGACAGATAATGAAACACTATAACATCACTAGCGCTGGAGATGGGCGGCAGGCAAGAGCCGGCGCGCAAGCCCGCCCTGCGAGCCGAGCAGGAGCGAGCCAAGATAGAGCGCCCCGGCCGCCAGAATAATGGCTGGACCGGCAGGAAGATTGCTGCCGGCCGAATAGGAGACGACGAGCCCGGCATAGCCGGAGACCATGCCGAACGCTGTCGCGAGCAGGATCAGCCGCGTGATATCGGCAGTCCAGAAGCGTGCGGCGGCGGCTGGCAGCATCATCAGCCCGACCGCCAGCAGCGTGCCGAGAGCATGGAAGCCGGCCACGAGATTCAGCACCACCAGCGCGAGGAAGGTGAGATGGACGACGCCGCCGGACCGGCTGACCGAGCGCAGAAAACCCGGATCGACGCATTCCATCACCAGCGGACGGTAAAGCGCGGCCAGCGTCAGCAGGCTTAAGGTCGCCACGCTTGCCAGCAGCACGAGAACGTCGTTGTCGAGCGCCAGCACATTGCCGAACAGGACATGGAAGAGATCGACCGCCGAGCCGCGCAGCGAGACGATGGTGACGCCGAGCGCCAGCGAGATCAGGTAGAAGGCCGCCAGCGAGGCATCCTCCTTCATCACGGTGAGCCGCGCCACCGCGCCGGCGGCCAAGGCGACCGCGAACCCCGCCGCGAGCCCGCCCAGCGTCATCGCCGGCAGCGAGAAGCCCGCCACGAGATAGCCGATCGCGGCGCCGGGCAGGATCGCATGCGCCATCGCGTCGCCGGTCAGGCTCATCCGCCGCAGCATCAGGAACACGCCGATCGGCGCGCCCGAGACCGACAGCGCCATGATCCCGACCAGCGCCCGGCGCATGAAATCGAATTCGGCGAAGGGGCCGATGAGGAGGTCGTAGAGCATCGGTTCGTCTTCTTCGGCCTCCCTCAACCCTCATCCTGAGGAGTCGCGAAGCGGCGTCTCGAAGGATGCTCCAGGAGGTTCCGGAGGCATCTGGGGCATCCTTCGAGACGCGCCTTCGGCGCTCCTCAGGATGAGGGTCGTGGGGTGATGAGTTCAATCACGCCGCTTCGCGCTCGCATGCCGGCGCGTGACTGTCGAAGGCCTCGACCATGCGGCGCGCTTTCAGCAGGTTTTCCGGTGTCAGCACCCGCGCCGTCTCGCCCCAGGCCACCGTCTCGCGCGCCAGCAGCAGCGTCTGCGGAAAGGCGCGGCGCACCGTCTCGATGTCGTGCAGCACGGCGACCACCGTGCGGTTCTCGCCATGCCAGCGTTGCACCAGCGCCAGCAGATCGGCGGTGGTGCGGGCGTCGATCGCGGTGAAGGGCTCGTCGAGCAGGATGATGTCGGCGTCCTGCAGCAGCAACCGCGCAAACAGCGCCCGCTGCATCTGGCCGCCCGAAAGCGCACCGATCGGCCGGCGCTCGAAGCCGGTGAGGCCGACCGCCGCGATCGCGGCCTCGACCTTGCCTTTGGAGCCGAGCCCGATGCGCCCGAAAATGCCGGCCTGGCCCCACAGGCCCATGGCGACGAGATCGTAGACATGGATCGGGAAGGAGCGGTCGAGATCGGCCGATTGCGGCAGATAGGCCAGCCGCTTTCCCTTCGACAAGGTCAAGCCACCGTCGAGCGGCGAGAGCGCGCCTGCGATGCCCTTGAGCAAGGTTGATTTTCCGGCGCCATTGGGCCCGACGATCGCGGTCAGGCTGCCCTGCGCGATCTCGCCCGACAGGTGATGCACAGCCGGGTGCCGGTCATAGCCGAGCGTCAGATTGGCGAGGCGGATGGCGGGCACTTGCACTCTCGTCACAGGATCACGGCGAGTGTCGCCGCCCAGACCATGGCGATGACGACGAACGCGATGCCGAGCCGCTGCCCGGCCGAAAGCCGCAGCAGCGACCAGCCCGGATTCTCCGAGACGGCGCGATGGGTATGGGCATGCGGATGACTCACATGCGATGATATAATGTTACGTGGCAACGGAGGCAAGCCAGTCAATAGGATTGTCACCAACGCTCGAGCGCGTCTTGATCTCTCGATTATCTGGAGTTACATTTATTTGTGAGGCTGGAATACGATGGGACCAAGCGCGCCGAGACATTGCTTCACCGCGAAGTCGATTTCGCGCGGGCGTCCGACGTCTTCGCAGGTGTGACCTTCACGCGCGAAGACGAGCGGAACGACTATGGCGAGGTCCGGATGGTCACGGTAGGCCTGCTGGACGAGCGGATGGTCGTGATCGTCTGGACGCAACGCGGAGAGGCGCGCCGCATCATCAGCATGAGAAAAGCCAATGACCGAGAACAAGCGCGCTACCGCAGCCGCCTGGGTTGATCCCGACGATGCCCCCGAACTGACGGATGAGTGGTTCGACACGGCCGATGTCCATAACGGCGGCGTGCTGGTTCGCCGCGGCCGCGGCAGGCCAAAGCTAGAAGCGCCGAAGAAGCAGATCACGCTGCGCCTTGACGCTGACGTGATCGAACGGTTCCGCGCGACAGGTCCGGGCTGGCAGGCGCGGATCAACGAGGCGTTGCGCAAGGCCGTCTGATCAGAACGGCAGATACTGGTAGAGCCAGGTCTCGGTCAGAACCTGCTCGCCACCGCGCAGGAAGCAGCGCATCTCGATCGGGTCGCTGCCCTCCGCCGTGAGATCGAACTGCGCGCGCCAATGGCCCGGCACGTCGTTGGGCACGGCCTCGGCGAAGACGTAGGAGAACGCGCCGCGCGAGGCCGAGAGCACGACCTCGGGCTTGACGCCGAAGGGGATCGTCTCCAGCGCCGGGCCCTTGAACTCGACCATGAACTTGCGCACGCCCTTGGGTCGCGTGGTGCCGGGCTGGCCGCCATTGCCGAGGCGCGTCGCCACGACGCGGCCGAGCGGTGTGGGATAAGGCTCGTCGGCGAGCCAGTGCAGCTTGTATTTGAACGCATAGGACGCGCCGGCCCGCGCCGGCCCGTCCGGCACCCACATCGCGACGATGTTGTCGTGGATTTCGTCGTCGGTCGGGATCTCGATGAGCTGGACCGCACCCCGGCCCCAGTCGCCTTGCGTCTCGACCCAGAGGCTCGGTCGGCGCTCATAGAACACGCCATCGAGATAGTTCCCGACCTCGCGGTCGCGCTGCATCAGGCCGAAGCCGCGCGGCGCGTTGTCGGAGAAGGAGGAGGCGATGGTGCGCTGCGGATTGTTCAGCGGCCGCCAGGCGCGCTCGCCCGCGCCGGTCCAGAGCGCGAGCCCGTCCGAATCATGCACCTCGGGACGCCAGTCGACGGCGGTCGCCTTTGCGGTCTCGGAATACCAGAACATCGAGGTCAGCGGCGCGATGCCGAGACGCGCCACGTCGCGGCGCAGATAAAGCGCCTTTTCCACATCCATGGTCACGCCTTTGCCGCGATGCATGCGGAAGCGGAAGGCGCCGGCGACCGAAGGACCCGACAGGAGCGCATAGACCACGACATGCTCGGAGGCCTCCTTGGGCGTCTCCAGCCAGACATGGGTGAAATCGGGGAATTCCTCCGCCTTGCCGCCGACGGCCGGGTCGATCGCCAGACCGCGAGCCGAAAGCCCGTACTGGTAGAGTTCGCCGATGGCGCGGAAATAGGATGCGCCGAGAAACGCGACCCAGTCGTTCTTCTTCCAGTCGAGCTTTTCGCCCTTGCGGCCGGGATGGCCCGAACGGCTTTCCTGAAAGCGGAAGCCGGCGAAGCCCGCGCCTTGGGGCAGTTCATGGGCGGGCGAATCCGCCGGCATGTCGAAATAGCGCTCGTTGTAAACGATTTCGCGGGCCTGGCCATTGTCGAGCACATGCATGCGCGCCGGCTTCTGGAAATAGCGCCCGAGATGGAAGAACGTCACGGGCCAGGGCGACGGCCCGTCGGCCCAGAGCGCCATCTCCGGCTTGAAGCGGATCTTGCCATGGGCGTCGTAGTCGATCCGCTCCAGAACGTCCGGACGCGGGCTCGGCGGGGCCTGATAGGGCCTGGCGGCCAGATCGCGCGCCCGCTCCTTAAGCCCGTCGAAGCTGAACGCCTCGGCGCTCCCCAGCGTCAGGCCCTGCTGCGCGAGCGCGGCCGGCGAAAAGCCGAGCGCCGCCAGAGCGGCGGTCGCGCCAGCACTGGCGAGCAGGGTGCGTCGGTCGGGGCGGGGCGGCGTGGCGCGCAGGGTCATGTCGGGCTTGAGCTCGGCTTCTGGCGGGGACTGACTGGGTGGAGATTGTCTCGGCTAACCCGTCCCTCTGGCAAGGGCAACCGGGATGCCGTTCGCCTCCCTGCACGGCAAAAATGGCGAAAGCGTCACGCAGGGCAGCAGCGAGCGGGGCGTCTGCACGCTACTTGCGCTTTCCATTCCGGCACAGGCTGCTCTACAACAACGGCAAGCCGTTCATCGAATGCGGCGTTTTCTTTTTGAACTGGGAGGTTACATGACCATGTTTTCCAAGCGCTCCGGCGCAATCGCGGGCCTCGCGACCGCAGCGCTGATCGCACTCAGCCCCGCTGCGGCCCGCGCGCAGGATTTCATCAACGTCCTGACCGGCGGCACGTCCGGCGTGTATTATCCGCTCGGCGTCGCGCTTTCCAAAATCTATGGCGAGAAGGTCCCCAACACGCGCCCGACCGTGCAGGCCACCAAGGCCTCGGTCGAGAACCTGCAACTGCTGCAGCAAGGCAAGGGCGAGATCGCCTTCACGCTGGGAGATTCGCTCGCCGCCGCCTGGACCGGCGACGAGGAAGCCGGTTTCAAGACGCCGCTGAAGAAGCTGCGCGGCATCACCGCGATCTATCCCAACTACATCCAGATCGTCGCCTCGAAGGATTCAGGCATCAAGACGCTGGCCGACCTCAAGGGCAAGCGCCTTTCCGTCGGCGCGCCGAAGTCGGGCACGGAGCTTAACGCCCGCGCGATCCTGGCCGCGGCCGGCATGAGCTACAAGGACCTGTCCAAGGTCGAGTATCTGCCGTTCGCGGAATCGGTCGAACTGATGAAGAACCGCCAGCTCGACGCCACGCTGCAGTCGGCCGGCCTCGGTGTCGCCTCGCTGCGCGATCTCGCGACCTCGGTCGAGATCACCGTGGTCGAAGTGCCCGCCGCCGTGGTCGACAAGGCAGGCCCCCCCTTCGTCAAGGCGACGATCCCGGCCAACACCTATACCGGCCAGGCCGCGCCGGTGCAGGCGGCCGCCGCGCTGAACTACCTCGTCACCCATGAGGGCATGAAGGAAGAGACGGTCTACCAGATGACCAAAGCCGTCTATGAGAGCCTGCCGGACCTCGTCGCCGCCCATGCTGCCGCCCGCGCGATCAAGCTCGAGGGCGCGCTCGACGGCATGCCGCTGCCGCTGCATCCCGGCGCGGCGCGCTACTTCAAGGAAAAGGGCCTGAAGGTCGGCTCCTGAGCCGCCGAGACCCCTTATGGACGCAACATGGGCGAGGCCGGATTGTCGGCCTCGCCCTTTTGCGTGACTGACGACACGCAGGACTGACGACAAGCAAGACCGCCGGTCAGCGGGCGGCGACGAGGATTGCCAGATGAGCCAGGACACGACGCGACCGCTCGCGGTTCCCGACATCGCCGGCGCGCCCGGCCCGGCCCCTGCCCCCCATGATCCCGAGCACGGCCTGCCCGCGACCTTCGGCACGGGCTGGACGGGCCGGTTGCTGTTCTGGATCGCAGTCGGGTTTTCGGGCTTTCAGGTCGTCACCGCCTTCGGCATCCCGCTCGATGCGCGGCTCGTCGGCGCGGTGTCCTGGCTGACGCCGATCACGCTGATCCGCGCCGCATTCGCGCTCTGGCTGGTCTGGATCGTCGTCGGGGCGGCGCGAGGCCGCGTCATGGGCGACGCCGTTCTCGCCTTCCTGATGCTGTTTGGCGCGTTCGAGCTGGTCTCGCTCTACACCGGCACGTTGCCGAACCAGGTCGTCCGCACGCTGCATGTCGGCTTCCTTTGCCTGACCGCCTGCGGCCTCCTCGCCAATGCCGACGAAACCTCGCCTCCCGGCCGGATCTTCTGGTGGGCCGTCGGCGTCGCGGGCTTCCTCGTCGGGCTCTACCATTGGTGGAACTATGTCGAGCTGGTGAACCGCGCCGGGGAGGTCACGACGACTGATGCCGTCGTCGGGCTCACGGCGCTGGCCGTGCTGTTCCTGCTGGTCTGGCGCGCCATGGGCATCGCCCTGCCGCTCGTGGCCGGCGCGTTCCTGGCCTATTGCTTCTTCGGCCAGTATCTGCCCGCGCCCTACAACCATCGCGGCTACGGGCTCGATCAGGTGCTGGAGCAGATGACCTTCGGAACCGAGGGCATCTACGCCACGCCGACGGCGGTCTCCGCCACCTTCATCTTCCTGTTCATCCTGTTCGGCGCATTCATGGAGCGCGCCGGCGTGATCGACTTCTTCAACGATATCTCGATGGCGATGTTCGGCGGCAAGCAGGGCGGCCCGGGCAAGGTCTGCGTCGCTTCGTCTGGCCTGATGGGCATGGTCTCGGGCTCGGGCGTCGCCAATGTCGTGGCGTCGGGCCAGTTCACGATTCCCCTGATGAAGCGCTCGGGCTTCAGGGGCGCCTTCGCCGGCGGCGTCGAGGCGACTTCGTCGATGGGCGGCCAGATCATGCCGCCGGTGATGGGCGCGGTCGCCTTCATCATGGCCGAGACTATCGACGTGCCCTATTCCAAGATCGTCGAGGCGGCGATCATCCCCGCGCTGCTCTATTTCGCCGCCTGCTACTGGGCGGTGCATCTGGAGGCCGGGAAGCTAGGCCTGACCGGTTTGCCCAAGTCGGAGCTGCCGAGCCTGCGCACCGAACTGCGCAAGAACTGGTATCTGATCGCGCCGCTGCTGGTGCTGGTCTATCTGCTGTTCGCCGGCTTCACGCCGCTCTTCGCCGGCGCGGTGGGGCTAGCGCTCACCGTCGCGCTGATCCTCGGCCTCGCAATCTCGGCAGGGCTGGGCAGCACGGCGCTGAGGGTCGTCTTCTGGGTCGGCTTCGCGCTGCTCTCGGCCGCCTCGATGACGATCAGCATCGCGACCGTGCTGATGGTCGTCCTGGTTCTGGTGATCTGGAACATGCTGCGCGGCGCGTCCGGCCGCGAGGTGCTCGCCTCCTGCGTCCAGGCGCTGGCGGACGGCGCGCGCCAGGCCATTCCCGTCGGCCTCGCCTGCGCGCTGGTCGGCATCGTCATCGGCACGATGACGCTGACCGGCATCGGCACGATCTTCGGCTCCTGGCTGATCGGCGTCGGCAAGAACTCCATGTTCCTGGCGCTCGTGCTGACGATGGTCTTCAGCCTGATCCTCGGCATGGGCATCCCGACCATCCCGAACTACATCATCACCTCCTCGCTGGCGGCCCCGATCCTGCTGCAGCTCGACGTGCCGCTGATCGTCAGCCACATGTTCGTGTTCTATTTCGGCATCATGGCAGACCTCACGCCCCCGGTGGCGCTGGCGGCCTTCGCCGCAGCCCCGATGGCCAAGGAATCGGGCATGAAGATCGGCATGCAGGCGGTGAAGATCGCGCTGCCAGGCTTCGTCATCCCCTATATGGCGGTCTACGATCCGACGCTGATGCTCCAGCCCGTGCCGGGGCTGGAGGGCGCGAGCTACTGGCTCGCGGTCGTCTACATCGTCGCCAAGGCGACGCTGGCGATGATCCTGTGGGGCGCGGCCTTTGTCGGGCAACTGATGCGCCCGCTTGCGTTGTGGGAGCGCATTCTGGCTGCGGTCGCGGCGGGCTTCCTCGTCGCGGCGATACCGATCACCGACGAGATCGGCTTTGCGCTCGCGGCCCTGATGATCGGCCAGCATCTCTGGCGCGTCCGGGCCGCCAGAAGCGTGGCGGCGTGAGCAGGTTCTCATGAGCCTGTGCCTTGCCGCAGGCGCGCTCGTCGTCGCCCTTGGCAGCGACGAGATCGTGTTGGCCTGGCGGCATTCGGTTCAGAAGACGCGCTGGGAGGAGGTCTGGCGCGCGACCCCGGCCGGAATCGTCCTGGCCGAGGCTCGGGTCGAAAGCTCGGGCGCCGGCATGGACCCGCCCGACGGCGCCCGTCTGGAAAACGGCTTCTGGCGCTGGACCCCGGCTTTGCCGCCCCAGCGGGAGATCGTGATGCGGCGCTCGGGCGCGACGGCCGACTGGCAGGTCTGCGTCAGCTCGACCTGCCGGCCGATGGGAGAGCTTCTGCCGGCCGAGGCCGACCCGGTGACCCTGAAACGCTGTTCCTGATCAGCCGCTCTGGCTCACGCGCTCATAGCGGATGACGCGCCGCATCAGGTTCAACATGGCGTAGGCGGCAAAGCCCGAGAACAGCGCCATCAGCACATAACCGACGATCGGGCCGAGCTCGAACAGGCCGGCCAGCGCCCAGCCCGCCGCCAGCGCAACGCCGAAGAGTTCGACTGCGATCAGGATGCCGAGCGACACGACCATGATCAGGTTGCCGCCGGTGGTGCGCCCTTGGGCCATGCTTTCGATCCCAGGTTCCAGACTACCAAGACACTTATGCGCGCAACGACCTAGCGGAGGCTGCGGCAGCATGCAACAAAATCGCGCCGCGGCTCGAACTCCGACGACGCCTGCGGCACATGGTTGTCCCCGCCCCGCTTGAAAAGACCCTGATGATCGAGACCCCCGTCTTTGCGTCGGCCGCAGTCGCCGCCCCCCACGCTCTCGCCTCGCAGGCCGGCCGCGCCATCCTCGCAGAGGGCGGCAACGCCATCGAGGCCATGGTTGCGATGGCGGCCACCATCGCGGTCGTCTATCCGCACATGAATTCGATCGGCGGCGACGGCTTCTGGCTGGTGCATCAGCCCGGCGGCAAGGTCCATGCGATCGAGGCCTGCGGGCCGGCCGGATCACTGGCGACGATCGAGCGCTATCGCGAGAAGGGCCATGATACGCTGCCGGCGCGTGGCCCGGATGCGGCGATCACGGTCGCTGGCGCTCTCGGTGGCTGGGAAGCGGCGCTGGCGCTCTCGGCCTCGCTCGGCGGCCGCATGCCGCTGAAGGATTTGCTCGCCGACGCCATCGCCCATTGCGATTCCGGCTACGACATTTCGGCCTCGGAGCTGCGGACCTGGCCGCAGGAAGTCGACGCCGCAAAACGCGCACCGGGCTTCAGCTCGTTCTTTTGGCCGGGCGGCGAACAGCCCAAACCCGGCGCGCGCCGCAGACCAGAGGCGCTCGGCGCGACGCTGAAGCAGCTTGCCAGCGCCGGGCTCGACGATTTCTACCGGGGCGACATCGGCCGCGAGATCGCCGCCGATCTCGCCGCGATGGGTGCGCCGATCACGCGCGCAGACATCGAGGCTTGCTCCGCCCGCATGGTCGAGCCTTTGTCGCTGAAGCTCGACGGGCTGACCGTCTACAATTTCCCGCCGCCGACGCAGGGGCTGGCCTCGCTGCTGATCCTCGGCATCTTCGAGAAGCTCGGCGTGACGCGCGCGGAAGGCTTCGACCATCATCATGGGCTGGTCGAGGCGGTGAAGCGGGCGTTTGCAATCCGCGACCGCCACATCACCGATCCGGCGCATCTCACCGCCGACCCGGCAAGTTTTTTGACCGACGCCGTCTTCGCCCGCGAGGCCGCCGCGATCGACAAAAAGCGCGCCGCGCCCTGGCCTCCCAAGCCCGGCAATGGCGACACCATCTGGATGGGCGCGATCGACGGCTCCGGCATGGCCGTGTCCTATATCCAGTCGCTCTACTGGGAATACGGCTCGGGCTGCGTCCTGCCGCAGACAGGCATCCACTGGCAGAACCGCGGCGTCGCCTTCTCGCTCGACAAAAAGGCGGTCAACCCGCTGACGCCCGGCCGAAAGCCCTTCCACACGCTGAACCCGGCATTCGCGCGCTTTTCGGACGGTCGCATCCTGTCCTATGGCGCGATGGGCGGCGACGGCCAGCCGCAGTTCCAGGCGCAGATTCTCTCGCGCTATCGCTTCGGCCAGAACCTGGCGACGGCCGTCGATGCGCCGCGCTGGCTGCTCGGCAAGACCTGGGGCGCGGGTTCGGTCTCGCTCAAGCTGGAAAGCCGCTTCGACCCGATGCTGCTGGCGCGGCTGACTGCCGCCGGCCACCCGGTCGAGGAGTATTCCGAAGCCTATTCCGACCAGTTCGGCCATGCCGGCATGCTGCTGAAGCACCCGCGCGGCGAGGTCGAGGCCACGCACGACCCGCGCTCCGATGGCGACGCCCGAGGACTTTGACAACGATGCCTGTCGACGACCCGTTCCGCTGCTTTGTCCCCTATCCCGATGCGCCGGTTAAGAACGCACCGTCAGGTCCGCTCGCCGGCCTGACGCTGGCGGTCAAGGACCTGTTCGACGTCAAGGGCTACCCGACCGGCGCGGGCTCGCCCTTCGTGCTGGCGCAGTCGGGCATCAAGACCAAGACCGCGCCGATTGTGAAGACCTTGCTCGACGCCGGCGCGCGCTTCGTCGGCAAGACGCATACCGACGAGTTCGCCTTCTCGCTCAACGGCAAGAACGCCCATTTCGGCTCGCCCATCAATCCCTCTGCGCCCGACCGCATCACCGGCGGCTCGTCATCGGGCTCGATGGCGGCGGTCGCCGGCCGGCTCGCCGATATCGGGCTCGGCTCCGACACCGGCGGCTCGGTGCGGGCGCCGGCCAGCTATGGCGGGCTCTTCGGCATCAGGCCGAGCCATGGCAGGCTCTCGCTGAAACGCGCCTGGCCGCTCTCGGAAAGCCTCGATACGCCGGGCTGGTTCTGCCGCGACGGCGAAACCTTCGCCCGCGTCGCGGACGCCGTCTTCGGCACCGACCGCATCGCGCTGCCGGGAAAGCCGCGTCTGCTGCTGGCCGACGAGATGTTCGCCCAGGCCGTGCCCGAGGCCGAGACCATCCTGCGCAATGTCGTGCAGCGCGCCGTGCCTGCGCTCGGCCAGCCCGAGACGGTGATGGTCGCGCGCGATATCGACGCTCTCTACTGGGCCTTTCGCTGGGTCCAGGGCCGCGAGGCCTGGGTGTCGGACGGAACGCTGATCGAGCGGTTCGCGCCGCCGCTGGGTCCGGGCGTAGCCGAGCGCTTCGCCTTCTCCAAATCCGTCAGCGACGCCGAGCACGCCAAGGGAGAGACGGTCCGCAAGGGCTTTCGCGCCAAGCTCGCAAGGCTTCTCGGCTCCGACGGCGTGCTGATCCTGCCGACCGTGCCCGACATCGCGCCGCTGGTCAGCGCGCAGGAGCCCGAGCTCGACGATTTCCGCAATCGCGCCCTGCGCCTGCTTTGCCTCGGCGGATTGTCGGGATTCCCGCAGGTGACGATGCCCGTGGCGCAGCGCGAGGGCGCGCCGCTCGGCCTCTCGCTGATCGGACCCAAGGGCTCCGACAAGTCGCTCGTCGCCTTCGCGGTGAGGTTCGAGAGGGCGGCGCGTATCCGTATCGCGTGAGGAGGACGCCATGAGCGGGCACCACGACCACGACCACGACAACCATCTCAGCCCCATAGAGGCGCGGGTGAAGGCGCTGGAGACGCTGCTGGTCGAGAAGGGTTATGTCGATCCAGCCGCGCTCGACGCCATCGTCGACACCTACGAGACGAAGATCGGCCCGCGCAACGGCGCACGCGTCGTTGCGAAAGCCTGGACCGACCCGGAGTTCGCCGCGCGGCTCAAGGCGGACGGCACGGCGGCGGTCGCCGAGCTTGGCTATGGCGGGCGTGGCGGCGAGCACATCGTCGCGGCTTTCAACACAGCCGAAGAGCACAACCTGATCTGCTGCACGCTCTGTTCCTGCTATCCCTGGCCGGTGCTCGGCCTGCCGCCGGTCTGGTACAAATCCCCGCCCTACCGCGCCAAGGCTGTGCTCGACCCGCGCGGCGTGCTGGCCGATTTCGGCGTGACCCTGCCGGAGGGGCAGACCATCCGGGTCTGGGACTCCACCGCCGAGACCCGTTTCATCGTGATCCCGATGCGCCCGGCCGGCACCGAGGGCTGGTCGGAGGAGCAACTGGCCGGGATCGTCACGCGCGACTCGATGATCGGCACCGGCCTGCCGAGCGTGGAGAGCCGGCGATGAATGGCGGGCAGGACCTCGGCGGCCAGATGGGCTTCGGCCCGGTCATCCCGGAGCCGAGCGAGCCGGTCTTCCATGGCGACTGGGAAAAGCGCGTGCTGGCGCTGAACGTCGCGGCGGGTGCGATGGGGCACTGGACGATCGACGAGATCCGCCATGCCCGCGAAAGCCTGCCGCCGGCGGATTATCTGTCGTTCAGCTACTACCGCATCTGGCTGACGGCGCTGAACGCCACGCTGGTCCGGCACGGTTTCGTCACCGAGGCCGAACTGGCGCAGGGGCAGGCGCTGACCCCGCCCAAGACACCCAAGCGCGTGCTCAAGGGCGAGGATGTCGCGGCCGTGCTGCGTCGCGGCTTTCCCTATCAGCGCGAGGCGCAGGCCCCGGCCCGCTTCGCCGTCGGCGACAGGGTCCGCACCATCGTGATGCATCCCGCCCACCACACCCGCCTGCCGCGCTATGCGCGTGGCAAGACCGGCATCGTCGAGCGCGTCAGCGGCTGCCACGTTTTCCCAGACACCGGGGCGCATGGCGCGCCGGAAACGGCGCAATGGCTCTACACCGTCGTGTTCACAGGCCCTGAGCTCTGGGGCCGCGACGCCGACCCCGCCACCCGCATCAGCATCGAGGCCTGGGAGAGCTATCTTGAGCCGGCCTGACGCCGAATTGGCGACGAGCCTCGCCGCCGGCACGCCGATTCCACGCGACGCCGAGGGTCCCGTCTTCGCCGAGCCCTGGCAGGCGCAGGCCTTCGCGCTTGTCGTGGCGCTGCAGGGCAAGGGCGTCTTCAGCGCCGACGAATGGGCGCAGGCCCTGGGCGCGGAGATCGCCGAAGCCGTGGCGAATGGCGGCTGCCGCGACGGCTCGGACTATTACGAACGCTGGTGCGAGGCGCTGGAGCATCTGCTGATCGCCAAGGGGCTCGCCTCGCATGACGGGGTCGACGCGCTCGCATCCTCTTGGGCGCGCGCGGCGGAGGCGACGCCGCATGGCAGCTCGATCCGGCTCGAAAACGACCCGCAGCGTCGCACAACGACAGGCTGAAGCGCCTCAGCGGCCGGTGAAGACCGGCTCGCGCTTGCTCAGGAAGGCGGCGACGCCCTCGCGGAAGTCGTCGGTCATGGTAGCAGTGAGGAAGGCCCGTCGCTCTGCTTCGAGCTGGTCGGCCAGCGTCGCCGCCGTCGCATCGTCGATGAGCCGCTTGAACTGGCCATAGGCCTGCGTCGGGCCGGATGCGATCCGCAGCGCCAGCGCCTGCGCGCGGGCCTCGAGTTCCGCCTGCGGCACGACCTCGCTGACGAGGCCGGCCTCCAGAGCCGCCTGCCCGTCGAGCGTCTCACCGCGCAAAAGCATCGCGAAAGCGCGCGTCCGCCCGAGCTTTCGGGCGAGGAACCAGGTGCCGCCGCAATCGGGTGCGGCCCCGATCCGGTCATAGGCGATGACGAAACGCGCCTTGTCGGAGGCCAAAAGGTAGTCCGCGCCGAGCGCGATGCTCAGGCCCCCGCCGGCGGCCGCGCCCTGCACCACAGCCAGGACGGGAGCCGCGCAGGCCCGCAAGGCGAGCAGCGGCGGATGCAGCGCCTCCAGCAGCGCATCGACGACCTCTGCCGGCTCGTCGCCGAAGCTCGCCACGTCGCCGCCCGCGATGAAAGCGCGGCCTGCGCCGGCGAGCACAACGCAGCGCAGGCCTTCAAACCCGGTCACGGCCGCGACCGCCGCGCCGAAGGTCCGCGCCGTCGCGAGATCGATGGCGTTCAGGACGTCCGGCCGGTTGAAGGTGATGCGGGCGATGCCGGTCGCGGCGTCGAAATCATGCGTGACTGGATCTTGCGGCACTGGGATCTCGTTCCGACCGGAGGCAACGATCTCCGAGGGGTAGAGCCTCACGCGCTGCTCGGCAATGCGCGGATCATGGCAGCCCGGCCAGGCGATCCCGCCCCGCTCAATTCTTCGCCTTCCCCGCCGTTCCCGGCTTGCTCGGCGCCTGTGCCGCCACCGGATCGCTCGCCGGAAACGTATCCTTGAGCGCGTCGGTCAGGGCCGCATCCTCCGTCTTGCCCTTCGCGGCGCGCTTCTGCTCGGCCTGCTCCTGACGCAGGCTCTCTTTCGCGGGATTGGCGGTGGCGGTCATGATCGTCTCCTCATGTCTGACTCCGGCCGCGCCGGCTGTTCATCGAGGAAACGCTCGGGGTAGAGGGTCGTTCCGCGCCTCGGCTCTCAGAGCATCTGGATCGGCGAAAAAAACTGATCGATCGCCGCCATCAGCGAGGCGCCGACGATCCATGAGGTCTTGGGATTGGCCGGCGACGGCCGGTTGGCGATTTCGATGCGCATCGTGCCGAGCGCGCTCTTCGCCTCGACGATATGGGTGTTGCCGGCCGCCGCCGGATCGCAGACCACCGCCACCTCGACGCCGGAAAAGCCGGGACCCGCGAGCGCCAGCGCGGCGGCGACGTTCAGGTTCTGCGGATAGGCGGCTGCGGCCGCGCGCGCATCGCCGGTAAACAATGTCACGGCGGAATCCAGGTGCTCGGCATCATGGCCCAGCCGCGCTAGTTCGTCCTTCCAGGCCGCCGGCGGCTTGCGCGACTCGTAGCGCAGCGCGAGGTCGGCCGCACGGCTCACGGCCCGGACGTAGTCGAGCGCCCCGAGCGCGCCCGAGGGCAGCAGGATGCGCCCGCCGCCGGCTCGCGCCGCATCGGTCAGCTGCGCCAGCAGCGTCTCGTCATGCAGCGCGCCGATCGACGAGACCAGCAGCGGCAGGCCAAGCCCGAGGCAGGCCGGCCCATGCGCGCGGATCGCGCCATGTCCCGCCGCCTCGACCACCAGATCGGGAGCGAAAGCCGCGACGCCTTCGATGTCGGAGAGCAGCGCGCAGCCGAAGGGCACGCGCTCGCGCGACGGCGAGGCCGCGCCGAGCAGCACCGCGAGATCGTAAGCCGGTTCGCGCGCCGCCAGCAGCCTCGCGGCGAGATCGGCGGCAATCGCGCCATAGCCGATCAGGACGATGCGACGGCGCTTCATGCCAGTTCGCCGATCCATTCGGCGACGGTCGCGGTGAAGGCGTCCGGCCGCGAGACCGGGAAGAAATGCCCGCCCGTATCGAGCATGGTCTTGCGCGAGCCCGGCAGCGCGGCGGCAAGCTCCTCCTGCAGGAAGCAGGGCACGATCATGTCGTCTCGCGCGCCCAGGATCAGCACCGGCATGGCGAGCGCGGCGGCATGCGCCGAGCCGTCGAAGGACAGCAGCGCCTCGATCCGCTCGCGCACGACCGCACGGGCCTCGGATGACGCGGGCGCGCCCTTTTCCGCGCCCTCGAAGACTGGCCAGTTCGCTTCGAGCCAGATCGGTGGATACGCCAGCAGCGCGCCCGTCGCCGCATAGGCCACCGGATCGGCTTCGAGGATCGCCAGACGCGTGCGGAAGAGACCCGCCATATAGCGGCTCGGCCTGAGCCAGGTCGCGCTCAGGATGAGGCCGTCGAGCCGTTCGGGCGCGAACCGCCCGAGTTCCTGGCCGATGCAGCCGCCGGTCGAATGGCCGAGCAGAACGGCGCGCGCGACGCCGGCCGCGTCCAGCACGGCGGCACAGTCCATCGCGAGCTGTGCGATGGTGCAGGGCGCGCTCCCGCGCGAGCTGCCGCCGATGCCGCGCTGGTCGAAGCGGATGACGCGGAAGGAGCGCGCCAGCGTCGCGGCGTTGTCGGCCCAGAACCCGGCCGTGCCGCCGAGCCCGCTGACCAGCAGCAGCGGCTGGCCCGCGCCCTCGCTGAAGGCCTTGAGGACCGCGCCGTCTGCCGTCCTGACCTCGAAGCGCCCGCCGGCGCTGCCCTGCGCGGCGCTCATTGCAGCGGCGAAAAGGCGACGGGCGTGAGAATCCGCGTCTGCTGCACATCGATCAGCCCGTCGACACGGGCGAGATAATCCTGCCAGGCCGGATCGGCGAGCATCGCCTTGCGCCGCGCGGCGCGGTCGTCGAGGCTGTCATAGCCCCACAGCGCCACGACATGGTTGAGTTCGCCGATCTCGGTGGTGAAGTAGGACACGAAAGTGCCGAGATGCTTCTTCTGCAGGGGCAGGCCGAACTCGCCATAGAGCTTGACGAACTGGGCGAGCTTGCCGGCCCGGATGCGATAATCGCGCTCTTCGTAGATCATTCGAAACCCTCCCCGTTGAGCATGCTGCCTTGGCGGCCGGGCTTGGAGCCCATCGCAATGCGTCTGGCGCAAGATGGCGCAGTCGCGGGTCCGCCGCTATGCCTCTGGCGACGGGGGCGGGACGCAGGCGACGCAAGTCGCCGCTGGGAGCGCCGGTCGGCTCACCAGCGCCTCGGCCAGGCGATCACCGCCCGCAATCCGCCGCCGGGACGCTCCGACAATGTCAGTTCCCCGCGATGGCCTTCGGCGATGGCGCGCACGATGGCGAGGCCCAGCCCGAAGCCGCTGCCCTCGCGCAGCGTCCGCGCCAGATCGCTGCGATAGAACGGCTCGAACACCTTTTCGCGCTCCTCGGCTGCGATGCCGGGCCCATCATCCTCGACCATGATCGCGATGCGCTCCGGATCGGCGTCGTCGAGCACGACCGCGGGCTTGCCGCCGAACTTGATGGCGTTGTCGATGAGATTGGTCACGGCGCGCATCATCTGGTCTGAATCGCACAGCGCCGAGGCCCGCATCGGCCCCTGATAGACGACGATATGACCGAGATCGCCGAAATCGTCGCAGATCGTCTGCAGCAGCGCCGGAATGTCGGTGGCGACCATGCTGCCGGAGGCGCGGCCCTCGCGCAGATAGGACAGCGCGCCGCCGACCATGCGCTCCATCAGCGCCAGATCCGACAGGATGGCCTGGCGCTTGTCCTCCTCGCCGATATCCTCGGCCCGGAGCCTCAGCCGCGTGATCGGCGTGCGCAGATCGTGGCTGACGGCCGCCAGCATCCGCGTGCGCTCGTCGACGAGCCGGCGAATGCGACCGGCCATGGCGCTGAAGGCCCCCGCCAGCCGCTTGACCTCGACCGGCCCGCGCTCGATCGCCACGACCTCGTCGCGGTCGGGGTCGAAGCGGTCGGCGGCCTCGGCCAGACCGGTCAGCGGCGAGACCACGGCGCGCGTCGCCCAGAGCGACAGGAGCCCGATCAGCATCGCCAGCGAAGCCAGCATGACGAGCAGATAGATGATGAAGGCGAGCCCGCGCGGCGGCGGCGTCATCGGCGGCGGGGCCATCGCGAGGCCGCTGCCGTCCGGGAAGCGCAGTCCGACCGGCGGCGGGGCGGGCAACCCACCCTGCCGCTCGGGCTTGTCGAGGATGAGGGGCTCGGCGATGCCGGCGAGGTCCTCCAGCAGACGCTGCCGCATCTCGCGGTCGGGCTTCGGCAGCGAGCGCGTGGTCGCCTGTACGCCCTCGGCGAGCCGCGACAGCCGGGGGTTGGCGGCGAGAGCGGCGCTGAGAACCGTCTCGCGCTCCTGTGGGTTTCCGGTCGCCTGAAGCTGCCGCGCCACGGTGACGAGTTCGACGACATAGGGAAAACTCGGCAGCCGCCTGAATTCGCTCGGCAGCGTCGTCAGCAGCACGACGGCCGTGACGATGTTGGCGAGAATCAGCGAGCCGACGACGATGACCGCGATCTGCGCCGCCGCGCGCTCCGGCAGCAGCCGCAGGAACAGGCGCTTCATCCGGCCGCGATCTCCGGCGAGAACATGTAGCCGCCCGAACGGATGGTCTGGATCAGCTCCGGCTCGCGCGGATTGCGCTCCATCTTCTGGCGCAGGCGGCTGACCAGCACGTCGATCGAGCGCTCGAATGGCGCGGCCGCGCGCCCTTGCGTGAGATCGAGCAACTGGTCGCGCGAGAGCACGCGACGCGGGCGCTCGCAGAAGGCCAGCAGCAGGTCGAGCTCGGCCCCGGTCAGAGCGACGCGCTCGCCCGCCGGGTTGAACAGCCGGCGCACCGCCTTGTCGAGCTTCCAGCCCTCGAAGCTGATCACCACGCTCTCGCCGATCTCGGGCTGGGCCAGCACCGACGCGCGCCGCAGCACCGCCCGGATGCGCGCAAGCAGTTCGCGCGGGTTGAACGGCTTCACCAGATAGTCGTCGGCGCCCATCTCCAGCCCGAGGATGCGGTCGATCTCCTCGGCCTTGGCGGTCAGCATGATGATCGGCAGCGCCCCGTCCGAGCGCAGGCGGCGGCAGAGCGACAGCCCGTCCTCGCCCGGCAGCATCAGGTCGAGCACCACGAGATCGAAGCGGCCGTCGCGCAGGGCGACATCCATCTCGCGGCCGTTCGGCACGGCCTTGACCCGCATGTCGTGGTTGCGCAGGAAGCGCGAGACGAGGTTGGCGATCTCGCGATCGTCCTCGACCATCAGGATATGCGGGGTGCGGTTCATGCCCTGCCTCGGCTCCGACGCGGCGCGATACAGCCGCAAACCGGCTCTACGCCCCGCTCCCGCGAGCGTCGCGCGTCGGATTGTTTCCAGATGTTTCTGTACACGCATTGGCAATCAGCCGACACCAGAAACCTCGCCAGCGCCGCAATCCGACGCAGAACTTCGGCGCAGGGTCGCCATGACGCCGCGCTTTCGGCTCTGGAAACCGGCGCCGGCGGGTCCCATTGTAATCGGGGCGCTACGACGCTTGCGCCTGAGACCAACGGAGCGACCATGGTTGCGATTTCGGTGCTGGACCTCGTGCCCGTGAATGAGGGCGAGAGCGCGGGCGAGGCGCTGCGCAAGTCGATCGACCTCGCGCAGCATGCAGAGAACCTCGGCTACACCCGCTACTGGGTCGCCGAGCATCACAACATGACCGGCATCGCCAGCGCCGCAACCGCCGTCGTGATCGGGCAGCTCGCCGCCGCCACCTCGACGATGCGGATCGGCGCCGGCGGCGTGATGCTGCCAAACCATGCGCCACTGATCATCGCCGAGCAGTTCGGCACGCTGGAATCGCTGTTTCCGGGCCGCATCGACCTCGGGCTCGGCCGCGCGCCTGGCACCGATCAGCTCACCATGCGGGCGATGCGGCGCGACCCGCATGCCGCCCACGACTTCCCGCGCGACGTCATGGAGGTGCAGGCCTATTTCGAGCCGGCCGAGCCCGGCCAGTCGATCCAGGCCGTGCCGGGCGCGGGGCTGAACGTGCCGCTCTGGATCCTGGGGTCGAGCCTGTTCGGCGCGCAGCTCGCCGCAGAGCTCGGCCTGCCCTACGCCTTCGCCTCGCATTTTGCGCCAGAAGCCTTGATGCAGGCGCTCGGCATCTATCGCGAGCGCTTCAGGCCGTCGCAGCAGGCGAAGACGCCCCATGCCATGCCCGGCATTTCGGTGATCGCGGCCGAAACCGATGCAGAGGCGCGCCGGCTCTTCACATCGCAGCAGTTGCGCTTCCTTGACATGATCCGGGGCACGCGAGGCAAGCTCAAGCCCCCCGTCGACGACATCGAGCAGCACTGGGCGCCGCACGAGAAGATGCAGGCCTCGCAGATGCTGCGCTACGCCTTCGTCGGTTCGCCCGAGACGATTGCGCGCGATTTGTCGGCCTTCATCACGGCGACACGCGCCAACGAGATCATGGCGACCGCGCCGATCTTCGACCATGCGGCGCGCAAGCGCTCCTTCGCCATCCTCGCCGAGGTGGCACAGGGGCTGACGCCAGCCAGAGACGCAGCCTGACGCCGCCCGGGAACATCGGCGGCGGGGCGGCGTTGGCCAGTCTCACCACAAGATGGTCCGGGGGAATTTGGATGAAGCTCGAAATCGAGGCTGCGCTGACCTATGGATTCGGCAGCGCGACGCAGATAATCGCAGCGATCGAGGCGGCGCGCTCGCCCGACCAGACGATCCTGTCCGAGAGCCTCGAAATCTCGCCGTCGGCCGACTTGATACGCGACGAGGACATGGCGACCGGCGAGCGGCGCTTCCGCGCTGCGCTGAGCGGCCAGGTCGAGATCCGCTACCGCGCCACGGTCGATAACGGCCTGCGCACGACGCTGCCGGCGGACGCTTTCCAGCACGATTGGTCGCAATTGCCGCGCGAGGTGTTGCCCTATGTGCTGCCGAGCCGGTTCTGTCCGTCCGACGAGTTCATGCGCTTCGCCCAGCGCGAATTCCGTGACGTGCCGCTCGGCGGGGCGCGCGTGCTGGCGCTGCTCGACTGGCTCTACGAACATGTCGACTATGTCCATGGCGTCAGCAATGCGTTGACCACGGCAGAGCGGACCTTCATCGACCGCGCCGGCGTCTGCCGCGATTTCAGCCATCTCGGCATCACGCTGACGCGGGCGCTGAACATCCCGGCACGCGCCGTCAGCGCCTATGCGCTCGATCTCGATCCGCCGGATTTTCACGCCGTCTTCGAGGTCTATCTCGGCGACCGCTGGTGGCTGGTCGATCCGACGCGGCTCGCCCCCGTCGAAGGCATGGTCCGCATCGGCAGCGGCCGCGACGCCGCCGACATCGCCTTCCTGACCAGCGAGTTCAACTGCCAGTGCCTGAACCAGAGTATCACGGTCAGGCGCGCTCAGGACAACACGCAGGACGGCACGGCCCTGCGGGCGGCCTGATCTCGACACAAAAACGCTCCGGCCATCGGCCGGAGCGCTGTCACCATGCTCTCGGGGCAGTCTCAATCGTCGTCGTCGTTGCCGCCACGCTGACGCCGGCCGCCGCGGCCGCGACGCCTGCCGCCATTGTCGTCATCATCCGCCTTGGCCGTAGTCGCGACGGTGAGGGTTGCGCCCGCAAGCGCGATGGCCGGCAAGGCGCTCAGCGCGGTGCGCAGCAGCGACCGGCGGGTCCTGTCGATATCTGTCATCGGTGTCTCCTGTTGCGCCGGCGCCGACGTCAGGGTCCGGGAGAGCCGGCCCGACGCCGGAGGTTGACTGCCCGGCATCAGGATAACGGGCGGGCCGTCGATCTATTCCCGCCCGAGAGACTCTTTTTTCGCGAAGGCCCGATCGGCTGGGCGCCAGCCCTTTCAGCGCCAGTCGTTTCAGCGCCAGCCCTTGGCGATCTGCTCGCGCACGGCCGCCGCATCAAGCGCATCGCCCGCGCGCGCGCCGCCCAGAAACGCGTCGATCGCAGCGCCCGAACCGCTCGCCGGCCGGAACGCGCCATCCGCCATGCGCGGCTCGGCGACGACGACCTGCGTGCTCCACCCCGCGCCCTGCCGGCAGGCGAGCCCGCCCCAGCCCGTGTCCATGCTCTCGCTGACGCCGAAGCTGCGGCAGAAACCGCGTTCGGTGCGAAAGCTCTGGCGCAGCTCGATCTCGCCAGAGTGGCCGGCCGCGCGCCAGGCCCGGCGGTCGCCATCGGGCGCATTCGCCAGCGCCTGCGCCAAGGCGGGGTCGGCGGCGGCAAGCCCGGCCATCGCCGCAGCGCCGGCGCGCCACTGCGGCGAGGTCGTGCCCGCCCAGTAGCCCAGCCCACCCGCGACGATGCCTGCCAGAGCCGCCGCCATCGGCAGGGCGATCCGGCGTCGCGGCTTCGGCGTGGCGGCTCCGGCGATAGCAGGCCTCGCGCCCGCATTCGGCGCGCCGCCCATCACGAAGCGCGTCAGCCTGTCGGGCACCGTTTCACGGGCGACAGAATCGAGTTCCGTCTTGAGGATCTGGCGTGTCGTCACGAACAGGTCGAGCCTTTGCGCCAGGGCCTCGTCGGTCTCGAGCGCTTTCGCGACGGCGTCGATCGTCGCCTCGTCGGCCTCGCCATCGGCAAAGGCGACCAGCATCTCGTCGGTGATCGCGGGCGCGTTCATGACATGCCTCCCATGGCTGGCATCCTGCCAGCCTCGCCAAGTCCAAGCTGCCGCGCCAGCGCAAGGCGTCCGCGCGACAGACGGCTCATCACCGTGCCCAACGGTATCTCCAGCACCTTGGCGACTTCGCGGTAGCTGAGGTCCTCGACGCAGACCAGCGTGACGACGCTGCGCTGCTCGTCGGGCAAGGCGTCCAGCGCGCGCAGCACCTCGGCCGCCGCCAGACGCGCCTCGGCGCTGCGAGCCCCCTCCTCGCCGACGAGATCGTGCCGGTCCTCGATCGCGACCTCGTCGCCATGGCTTGTGCGTTTGCGCATGTCGTCGATCCAGAGATTCTGCATGATGCGATAGAGCCAACTGTCCAGCCTTGTGCCGGGCTGCCAGCCGGCCTGCGCACGCAAGGCACGCTCGCAGGTCGCCTGGACGAGATCGTCGGCAAGATCGCGATCGCGCGCCAGCGAGACGGCAAATCGCCGCAATCGCGGCAGCATCGTCACGAGCTGCAACCGGATATCGACGCCCATCCTGCACCCTGGTCTCGCCCGGTCGACGGGCCATTGCTTGCGACAACGCACGGGACCGGGAATTATTCCAGCCGTCGCGCGTTTTTATCAGGCGCGTCAGGCGCGACGGCACAGGAAGGGCGTTTTGCGAGCATGTCGGACCAGAACACCAGACGTTCCCGCCCCGAAGGCACGTGGCTCATGCGCGCGACCGCCCTGTGCCTGTCGCTGCTGACGGCGCTGCCGCTCGGCCTGGTCGCCACGCCGATGCTCGCGACAGTCGCCCTCGCCGATGACGACGACGATGACGACGATGGCGGGCGCGTCTACAGGCCCCGCTACCCGCGGCCGGCCCCGCAGCCCGCGAGGCAGCCCCGGCGCGAGACGAGGCCGGAATTCGTCGCCATGGTCGCAAACGGACAGGCGACGGAGGCGCTGACGGCCGCCGGCTTCGAGGTGCTGGCCCGGTCCCCGCTCGGCGCGATCGGCAACGATGTGCTCCGGCTGCGCTCGTCGCGCCGCGAGAGCACGGACACCGCATTGCAGAGGCTGCGCGGGCTGCTGCCGAACACGCCCGTCGACCGCAACGATCTCTACCGGCCGACCGCCCTGCCCTGCTCCTCGGCCGGCTGCCCGCCCTTCGCCATGGTCGGCTGGCCCGGCCCGCCGCAATCCTGCGGCGTCGCGACGACGATCGGCATGATCGACACCGCGGTCGCGGCCGGCCACCCGGCCTTCCGCATCGGCGCGGTCGAGACGCTGACGATGACCGGCCCGGAGCGACGGGCCTCTTCCGCCAGCCATGGCACCGCAATCGCGGCACTGCTGGTCGGACAGGCTGACGGGGTCAATCCGGGCCTGCTGCCAAACGCCAGGCTCGTGGCGGTCGATGTCTTCCACCGGGCGGGTTCGGCCGACGCCGCCGACACGTTCGACCTCGTGCGCGGGCTCGATCTCCTGCTGTCCCGCAACATCGGGCTCGTCAATATGAGCCTGTCTGGAGCCGACAACCCGGTGCTGCGCGCGGCGGTGGAGGCAGCGGTGGCGCGCGGAACCATACTGGTCGCTGCGGCCGGCAATGACGGCCCGCGCGCCGCCCCGGTCTATCCGGCGGCCTATAACGGCGTCATCGCCGTGACCGCGATCGACAGCGCTGGGAAACTCTACCGCAGGGCCAATCGCGGCGATTATGTCGATTTCGCCGCGCCCGGCGTCGATCTCGGCACGGCCGCCGCGACGCAGACGCGCAGGGTGAGCCGCGGCCAGTCGGGCACCTCCTATGCCGCACCTTTCGTGACGGCGGCGCTCGCCGTCGCGCTCAGCCGCGAGGGCGCCCAAGTGAAGACGATCGAGGCGAGCCTCGGCGCGCAGGCGAAAGACCTCGGCGCGCCCGGCCGCGACCGCGAGTTCGGCTGGGGTCTGGTGACTCTGGCTCAGCCCTGCGGCTGAGCCGCCAACCGCGCCGATCTCCGCAGACTCGCCGCCAGCGCCGCGAGGAAGAACCCGGCCTGCACGACCACGATGCAGGGGCCGGTGGCGGCGTCGAGATGGAAGCTCAGGATCGTGCCGAGCACGCTCGACGTGACCGCCACGCAAACCGCGACCAGCAGCATCCGGTCGAACTGCCGGGTCAGGAGATAGCCGATCGCTCCGGGCGCGATCAGCATCGCCACCACGAGGATGATGCCGACGGCTTTGAGCGCCGCGACGATGGTCAGCGCCAGCAGCGCCAGCAGGCCGAAATGCAGGAGCCGGACATTGAGCCCGATCGCGCGGGCATGGGCGGGGTCGAAGGCGTGCAGCAGGAAATCGCGGCGCTTGGCGACCATGATCGCGATGGTCGGCACCGCGATCAGCGCCGTCTCGGCGATGTCGGCCCAGCGGACGCCGAGCATGTTGCCGAACAGGATGTGCAGCAGGTGCTGGTCGGAATCGACCTTGACGAACATCACCAGCCCGAGCGCGAACATGCCCGAGAAGACGATGCCCATCACCGTGTCCTCCTTCACCCGGCTGTTCTCCTTGAGATAGCCGATGCCGAGCGCGCAGCCGAGGCCCGCCGCGAACGCCCCGACCGCGAGCGGCAGGCTGACGATATGGGCGAGCACGATGCCCGGCAGCACCGCATGCGAGACCGCGTCGCCCATCAGCGACCAGCCCTTGAGCACGAGGAAGCAGGAGAGCACCGCGCAGACGGTCCCGACCAGCACGGCGACGACGAGCCCGCGCTGCATGAACTCATGAACGAAGGGCGAGAGCAGCCAGGTTTCGATCAGGCTCATACCGCCGGCTCCACTTGGGCGCCGGCCGCGCGCCGCGCCGCCAGCCGTCCATGCTTGGGCGCGAAGGCGAAGGCGAGCAGGAACAGCACGGTCTGCAGCACGACGATCATGCCCCCCGTCGAGCCGTCGAGGAAATAGCTCGCATAGGCGCCGACCGCGCTGGTGACGACGCCCATCGTCACGGCGATGACGATCAGCCGGCCGAAGCGGTCGGTCAGCAGATAGGCGGTCGCGCCCGGCGTCACCACCATGGCGATGACGAGGCAGGCCCCGACCGTCTGCAGCGCCGCAACCGTGCAGGCCGAAAGCAGCACGAAGAACAGGATCTTCATTCTGGTCGGCGAGAGGCCCACAGCCCGCGCCTGGTTCTCGTCGAAGAAGACCAGCATCATGTCCTTCCAGCGCCCGACCAGGATCACGAGCGAAACGGCCGCGATGATCGCGACCTGCACCACGTCCTCGTCGGAGATGCCGAGGATATTGCCGAGCACGATCGACTGGACGTTGACCGAGGTCGGGCTGATCGAGACGATCAGCAAGCCGATCGCGAAGAAGGTGGTGAAGACGATGCCGATGACGGCGTCCTCGCGCAGCCTCGTCCGCACGCGCACCAGCGCCATGGCGAGCGCCGCAAGAATTCCGGAAAGAAACGCGCCGACCGCGTAGGGCAGCGCCAGCAGATAGGCCAGCGCGACGCCGGGCACGATCGCATGCGCCAGCGCGTCGCCCATCAGCGACCAGCCCTTGAGCATGAGATAGCAGGACAGGAAGGCGCAGACACCGCCGACCAGCGCCGAAACCCAGATCGCCTTGACCATGTATTGGTAGCCGAAGGGCTCGAGCAGCAGCGCGATCATGTCTGCCGCTCCGATTTGGGATTGTCGCGCGCGATCCCCTCCTTGTCGCCGCCGGCCAGCTTTTCGCGGTCGCGCTCGCCATAGAGAACGAGCGGGCGCTCGTCGTCGGTGATGACGGTGACGCGCCGGCCATCGGCGTCGTCGTGAAGGTCGGAGCCCCCGAGCCGGAAATGCCTGAGCGCGCCGCCAAAGGCCTTCTGCAGATTGTCCTGCGTGAAGGTCGTCTCGGTTGGGCCCGCCGCCATCACGGTCTGGTTGATGATGACGACCTGATCGCAGAAATCCGGGATCGAGCCGAGATTATGCGTCGAGACCAGCATCAGCCGGCCTTCCGATCGCAGATCGCGCATCAGGCCGACGATGGCATCCTCGGTCTTGACGTCGACGCCGGTGAAGGGCTCGTCGAGCAGGATGACCTGCCCGCCCTGCGCCAGAGCCCGCGCCAGAAAGACGCGCTTGCGCTGCCCGCCCGAGAGTTCGCCGATCTGGCGGCGGCGGAATTCCAGCATGTTGACCCGCGCCAGCGCGTCATCGACCGCGTCGCGATCGGCCTTGGCCGGAATCCGCAAAAAATTCATATGGCCGTAGCGGCCCATCATCACGACGTCGTCGACCAGCACCGGAAAGCTCCAGTCGACCTCCTCGGCTTGGGGCACATAGGCGACGAGGCCACGCTTCAGCGCATCTCGCACCTCCATGCCGGCGATCGAGACCATTCCCTTTGCCGGCTTAAGGAAACCCATCAGTGTCTTGAAGATGGTCGATTTTCCCGAGCCGTTGATGCCCACCAGCGCGCAGATCGTACCCGGCCCGAGCGCGAAGGAAGCGTCGCTGACGGCCGTGACGCCATTGGCGTAGCGCACCGTGACGCCGCTGACGACGATCGAAGGCGTCGGTCCGGCCGTGCGAAGATCGGCGGCGGAGGCAGGCTTCACTGGCCGAACCCCCTGGCGATCGTCTCGACCGTGACCTCGAGCAGCTTGAGATAGGTCGGCACCGCGCCATTCTCGGCCGAAAGCGAGTCGACATAGAGCACGCCGCCATATTTCGCGCCGGTCTCGCGCGCGACCTGCCTCGCAGCCTTGTCGGAGATCGTGCTCTCGCTGAAAACGGCGGGAATCTTGTTCTTCCGGACGAGGTCGATCAGCCGGCGCACCTGCTGCGGCGTGCCCTGCTCGTCGGCGTTGATCGGCCAGAGATAGGCCTCGCGCCAGCCATAGTCGCGCGTGAGATAGCTGAACGCGCCCTCGCTGGAGACGAGCCAGCGCTTGTCGGCCGGCACCTTGTCGAGCCGCGCGCGAAGCGGCGCATCGATCGCCTTCAGCTTCGCGCCGTAGTCGGCCGCGTTCTTGGCGTAGATCGCGGCATTGGCGGGGTCGGCCTCGGCCAGCGCCTTGCGGATGTTCTCGACATAGATCAGCGCGCTCGCCGTCGACATCCAGGCATGCGGGTTGGGCTTGCCCTCATAGGGGCCTTCCTTGATGCCCATCGGGACTATGCCGTCCGTCACCACCGCACTTTTCACGTTTTTGACGTTGTCGAAGAAGCGCTCGAACCAGCGCTCCAGATTCATCCCGTTCCAGAGCACGAGATCGGCCGATTGCGCCTTGACCACGTCGAGCGGGGTCGGCTGGTAGTCGTGGATCTCGGCGCCGGGCTTGGTGATCGATTCCACGATCGCCGCCGTGCCGGCGACGTTCTGGGCTATGTCCTGAATGATCGTGAAGGTCGTGACGACCCGCAGCGGCTTGGCCGGCGTGGCTTGTGCGAGACCCTGATGAGCGCCGAGCGAAATTCCGCCCGAGATGGCGAGAGCGGCCAGAGCCATGACGTGGCGACGCAAAAGCATGTTTTCTCCTACCGATCCGTGATGCCCATCACGCTATTGCAAACCAGTTGCATCTGTCAACGCTCCTGACAATGATTTGCAAGAAGCGTTCTTGGAAGTGCAACAAGCTCTTTTTGCAAACGCCTCTCAGCATTGCTATGGCGTTGGGATGACGGGAATCGATCAGCGCGTGGCCGGTTTCGAGGGCCAGCTCCGGGATGCGGGCCTGCGTATGACGCAGCAGCGCCGGCTGATCCTGCGCGTTCTCGCCGAAGCCGACGACCACCCCGACGCCAAGGGCATTTTCACGCGCGCCTTCGCGCAGGACCCGACGCTGTCGCTCTCGACCGTCTACCGCACGATGAAGCTTCTGGAGACGCAAGGCGCGATCGAGCGTCACGCCTTCGAGGACGGCGTCTCGCGCTACGAGCACGCCGACCAGCAGCATCACGACCATCTGATCGATGTCGAAAGCGGGCAGGTGGTCGAGTTCTCCTCGCCCGAGATCGAGGCGCTGCAGGCCAAGATCGCGGCCGAACTCGGCTATGAGATCGTGCGCCACAGGCTGGAACTCTATGGCCGCAAGATTCCCGCTCCGGGCAAGCGGCGCGGCCGCCGCTGAGGCTGGGAGAGCATCGGGTTTGAACCCACAGCCCTCATCCTGAGGAGCCGCGACAGCGGCGTCTCGAAGGATGATCCGGAAGACGCTTCCCGTGTGAACTGGAGCATCCTTCGAGACGCAGCCTGCGGCTGCTCCTCAGGATGAGGTTTTAGGATCAAGCGAGATCGCCATGATATTCGGCTATGGGTTGACCCGGGCCGGATTTCGGAGAGCAATGCCGCCTCCGACAAAAATAGCGAATGGCCGCGCCTCCTATGACCTTGCACACCACGACCCCGATCGATTCCGCAAAGCTCGACCGCCTCGCCGAGGTCGCCGTCCGGGTCGGTCTCAATCTTCAAGCCGGACAGGACCTGTTCCTGACCGCGCCGGTTTCAGCGCTTCCGCTTGTCCGCCGCATCGCCGAGCATGCCTACAGGGCCGGCGCCGGGCTGGTCGTGCCGATGCTCTCCGACGAGGAGACGACGCTGGCGCGCTACAAATTCGGCCACGATGCGAGCTTCGACCGTGCCGCCGGCTGGCTCTACGAGGGCGTCGCCAAGGCGTTTTCCGCCAACACGGCGCGGCTGGCCATCGTCGGCGACGACCCGATGCTCCTGTCGGGTCAGGACCCGCAGAAGGTCGGCCGCGCAAGCAAGGCCAATTCGATCGCCTACAAGCCGGCGCTGGAGAGGATCGCCGGCTTCGACATCAACTGGAACATCCTGGCATATCCGACGCTGTCATGGGCGCGGCAGGTGTTTCCGGGCGAGGCCGACGACATTGCCGTCGGCAAGCTGGCGGACGCAATCTTCGCGGCCTCCCGCGTCGACCGCGACGATGCGATCCCGGCCTGGGCGGCCCATAACGCGACGCTCGCCAAGCGGACCAAATGGCTGAACGGCCAGCGCTTTTCGGCCCTGCATTACACCGGCCCCGGGACCGACCTGACGATCGGCCTCGCCGACGGCCATGAATGGCAGGGCGGCGCCTCCACAGCGAAGAACGGCGTCACCTGCAACGCCAACATCCCGACCGAGGAGGTCTTCACCACGCCCCACGCCCTGCGCGTCGAGGGCCATGTCCGCTCGACCAAGCCGCTCTCCTATCAGGGCACGCTGATCGACGGGATCGCGGTTCGCTTCGAGGCCGGGCGGATCATCGAGGCCCATGCAACGCGAGGCGAGGCCGTGCTCGGCAAGGTGCTGGAGACCGACGACGGCGCGAGCCGGCTCGGCGAGGTGGCGCTGGTGCCGCATTCCTCGCCGATCTCGCAGAGCGGGCTTTTGTTCTTCAACACCCTGTTCGACGAGAACGCCGCCTGCCACATCGCGCTCGGCCAGTGCTACGCGAAATGCTTTCTCGATGGGGCCTCGCTTTCACCTGAGCAGATCGCGGTCCAGGGCGGAAACTCCAGCCTGATCCATATCGACTGGATGATCGGCTCGAACCGGATCGACATCGACGGCCTGCGCGAGGACGGGTCGCGCGTGCCGGTGTTCCGGAAGGGCGAGTGGGCCTGAGCTTGAGCTTTGTCGCGGCCCGGACCGGCTTCGCGAGCGCGGGCGATCGCCGGGGCCAGACAGGCTGAACGCGATTTCGTGAACAGCCGCGGTCCAGCGGGCGCCCGGACGCGTCGAGGGCGCAAGTCTCTGGACAGGCTGCGAAAAACCTGCCCGACTTGACGGAGGATGCACGAGGCCCGCGGCATTCCCGTCCGGTCCACGCCCTTGTCCGTCCGCAATCCAGCCCCCTTTATGGGGAGGATCGCGCGTTCGAGACCGACCGCCTTGCCGCGTGGTGCGGGCTCGAGGGAACGGACCTGTTGCCTCGATCGCGAGGCGAAAAAGGAGACACGGCGTTGAGCAAAACTCCATCGACTCGTCGCACCTTCCTCGCCGCCGGATCCGTCATGGCCGGCGCCACGCTGTTGAGCGGAGCTCCCGGCCTGCTGCTTCCGGCCCGCGCACAAGCCGTTGCGCCGACGCCGACGATGCGTGGCGGCGCCAACAACTACATTCCGGGCGCCCCGATCGTCAGCCGCATCGGCGGCGGCGGTTTCTGGATGACCGGCACCGTGCGGCGTGCGGGCGATGGCGCGCCGCTGCCGGGCATGCGCATCCAGATCTGGGCGCACACCACGGAGGGGCGCGAGGACGACCGGCACAGCCACGGCGCCACGCTGACCGGACCCGACGGCACGTTCCGGCTGGAAATGCCGCAGATCATCCCCGCCTTCGGCCAGGCTCATGGCCATCTCGCCTATGAGGGCGACGGCTTCAGGACCGTCTTCCTCCGGCCCGTGATGGCGAGTTCGCGCGACACCCGCCTCAGCGCGCATTTCGTCCTTCAGCCGGCCTGAATGGCTTGACGCGGGTTCGCAGCGCCCTGATCTGGGCGACGCTCGCCCTCGTCGTGGCGGCGCCGATCGCCTTCGCGACCACGAGCCCCTTGCTCGCCTGGCGTGACGGCGTCTATGCCGCGTCCGGCTTCGCCGGCATGCTCGCGCTGGCCGTTCTGCTGGCCCAGCCTCTCCTGGCCGGCGGCTATCTGCCCGGCCTGCCGACGCGGCGCGGTCGGTACGTCCACCGCTGGCTCGGCGTCGCTCTGGTCGCGCTGATCGCCCTGCATGTCGCCGGGCTTTGGATGACGAGCGCGCCGGACGTGATCGATGCGCTGCTGTTCGCGTCCCCAACGCCTTTTTCGGTGTGGGGTGTCGTCGCAATGTGGGCGGCGTTCGCCGCGGCCACGCTGGCGGCGTTCCGCGCCCGCCTGCGCATCCCGCCCAAGACATGGCGCATCGGCCACACGGGTCTCGCGGTCATCACCGTCGTCGGCAGCGTGGTGCATGCCCTGCTGATCGAAGGGACGATGGAGCCGCTGTCGAAGGCGGCGTTCTGCATCCTCGTGGCTCTGGCGATGGCGAAGGTCGTCTTCGACCTTCGCGTCTGGGTTCTGCTGTCACGACCCCGGCGTTCCTGACGCGCGGGAGGATGCGCGGCGGACGCTCCCGATGCCGGGACGCTCACCCCGCCTTGCGCTTGTTCTGCCGGTTCGCGATCAGATCATCGACCACCGCCGGATCGGCGAGCGTGGAGGTGTCGCCCAAAGCCCCGAACTCGTCCTCGGCGATCTTGCGCAGGATGCGGCGCATGATCTTGCCCGAGCGCGTCTTGGGCAGGCCCGGCGAGAACTGGATCAGGTCCGGCGAGGCGATCGGGCCGATCTCCTTGCGGACATGCGCGACCAGTTCCTTGCGCAGCGCGTCGGAGGATTTTTCGCCCGTCATCAGCGTGACATAGGCGTAGATGCCCTGCCCCTTGATGTCGTGCGGATAGCCGACGACGGCGGCTTCCGAGACTTTCGGATGCGCCACCAGCGCGCTCTCCACCTCCGCCGTGCCCATGCGGTGGCCCGAGACGTTGATGACGTCGTCGACGCGGCCGGTGATCCAGTAATAGCCGTCGGCGTCGCGACGGCAGCCGTCGCCGGTAAAGTACTTGTTCGGATAGGTCGCGAAATAGGTTTCCTCGAAGCGCTTGTGGTCGCCATAGACCGTGCGCATCTGGCCGGGCCAGCTTTCGGCAATGACGAGGTTGCCCTCGCAGGCGCCGAGCAGCACCTTGCCCTCGGCATCGACGATCTCGGGCTTGACGCCGAAGAAGGGCCGCGTCGCGGAGCCCGGCTTCAGCTTGGTCGCGCCCGGCAGCGGCGTGATCAGGATGCCGCCGGTCTCGGTCTGCCACCAGGTGTCGACGATCGGGCAGCGCCGGCCGCCGACGACGCGGTGATACCACTCCCAGGCTTCCGGATTGATCGGCTCGCCGACCGAGCCGAGCAGGCGCAGCGACTTGCGCCTGGTCTTCTTCACCGGCTCCTCGCCCGCGCCCATCAGCGAGCGGATCGCGGTCGGCGCGGTGTAGAAGGTGTTGACCTTGTGCTTGTCGACGACCTCCCAGAAGCGCGAGATCGTCGGATAGGTCGGAATGCCCTCGAACATCAGCGTGGTCGCGCCATTGGCGAGCGGGCCGTAGACGATGTAGCTGTGGCCGGTGACCCAGCCGACATCGGCGGTACACCAGTAGATGTCGCCGTCATGGTAGTCGAAGACGTATTTATGCGTCATCGAGGCGTAGACCAGATAGCCGCCGGTGGTGTGCAGCACGCCCTTGGGCTTACCCGTCGAGCCCGATGTGTAGAGGATGAAGAGCGGATCCTCCGCCTTCATCTCTGCCGGCGGGCAGTGGCCGGACACCTTTGCCGCCTCCTCATGATACCAGACGTCGCGGCCGTCCTGCATCGCGACGTCGCCACCGGTGCGCTTGACCACGATCACGGTTTTGACCGGGACCTTTTCGGCCGCCGCATCGACATTGACCTTGAGCGGCACCTTGCGCCCGCCGCGCAAACCCTCATCGGCGGTGATGACGACATCCGACGCCGCGCCCTCGATGCGCCCCGACAGCGAATCCGGCGAGAAGCCGCCGAAGACGATCGAATGCACCGCGCCGATGCGCGCACAGGCCAGCATCGCGTAGGCGGCTTCCGGGATCATCGGCATGTAGATGGTGACGCGGTCGCCCTTCTTGACGCCCTTGGCCTTGAGCACGTTCGCGAAGGTGCAGACCTCGGTGTAGAGCTGGCCGTAGGTGATCTTCTTCGACTCTGAGGGGTCGTCGCCCTCCCAGATGATCGCGATCTGCTTCGCGCGCGTCGCCAGATGCCGGTCGACGCAGTTGAAGGCGACGTTGGTGGTGCCGTCCTCATACCATTTGATCGCGACCTTGCCGGGCTTGTAGCTGGCGTTGCGCACCTTGGTGTAGGGCTTGAACCAGTCGATCCGCTTGCCCTGCTCGCCCCAGAACCTGTCGGGATCCTTGATCGAGGCCGCATACATCTTCTTGTATCTGGCGTCGTTCAGATGGGCCTTCTTGGCCCATGCGGCCGGCACGTCATAGGTCGTCTCGGACATTGTATGCGTCTCCCCCGGACTTGGGCCGTCTTCGATTTGGGCCGACCTGATTTTCGGCCGTGATTGCGGCTGCGGAAGCGCGACCTGCGCGTTCCGTCCGCTTCGTGTGATCGGCCGCATCATAAGGTCCAGCGGCGTCGCGGCAAGCGCGCGGGCCTCGCACTTTCGGGCTAGAAACATCCCGGAGAACGACGCAATCCCCGGTTGCCTCGCGTCATGTTATGGTGGGTCCGCAGCGGGAGGCGACCATGGCCAGGAACATCTGCATTTTCTCGGACGGCACCGGCCAGGCGGGCGGCGAGAACCCGATCAACTGGACCAATGTCTATCGACTGTTCAAGGCGACGCGGGATGCCGATCCCGCCAGGCAGATTTGCTTCTACGACCCCGGACTCGGCGCAAATCCCGACGGCGAGGAGCCCGGCTGGGGCAAATGGCTGTTTCACAAGCTGTCGCAGGCGACCGGCTACGGCATCACCACCAACATCATCGACTGCTACGCCGCGTTGATGATGAGCTACCGGCCCGGTGATGCGGTCTTTCTCTTCGGTTTCAGTCGCGGCGCTTACACCGTTCGCAGTCTCGGAGGTGCGGTCGGCCTCTGCGGCGTGCCGCCCGGCCTGCCCAAGCTCGAGCGCTGGGACCAGTTCGAGAAAGGCATGCGCGACGATGTCCGCGCCCTCGCCAAGGAGGCGGTCACCCAGGTCTATCAGGAGCGCGATCCCGGACGCAGGGCCGACGCAGCCGCCACGTTCCGGGCAAAATACAAATCGCAGGAGCTGCCGCCCCATTTCGTTGGCGTCTGGGACACCGTCAAGGCGCTCGGGATCAAGGGCATCAGCGACATTCTGCCGGCCCGCCACACCTTCAACAACGACAAGCTCAACCCGCGCGTCACGCGCGGCTGCCAGGCTTTGGCGATCGACGAGAACAGGAAGACCTTCAAGCCCGAGATCTGGGACGAAAACGGCGCGCCGGAGGACCAGATTCGGCAATACTGGTTCTCGGGCGTCCACACGGATGTCGGAGGCGGCTATGGGCTTGGGATGGGCCTCTCCGACATCACGCTGGCATGGATGCTCGATCAGGCCGCCACGCTTCAGCCGTCGCTGCTGGTCGATCCGGCGTTCGGCGCGACGCTACGTCCCGACCATCGCGGCAAGCAGCATGACGAGCTTCAGACCGGTCGCGTGCCGTGGAGCCGCGGCACGCGCGAGACCTATCTGTCGAGCCCCTATTTTCCCGGCGACGCCAAGACCGCCAAATGGGTCGATCCGCGCTTCCGGGAGGCGAAAGTGCCGATCCTCAACCGGCAGGAGCCCTATCGGCCGTTCGCCATGCGCGAACACCCCGACTTCAGCGGCTATTACCGCTGAACGGCCGGCGCGACGCGGGGGCGTCAGCCCAGCCCGCCCATCTTGCACACCAGCGCCCATTCGTCATCCGTCACCGGCTGCACCGAGAGCCGGAACGACGTGACCAACGCCATCTTGGCGAGCTTGGGCTCGGCCTTGACATGCGCCAGTGTCACCGGCTTCGGCAAGGGCTTCACCGCCTTGAAATCGACCAGCACCCAGGGCTCGCCGGGGATCCAGTTATAGGCTTCCCGGATCACCTCGACGATGCCGACGACCTCCAGCCCCTCGTTGGAATGGTAGAAGAAGACCTGCTCGCCGAGCTTCATCGCCATCAGGTTGAGCTTGGCGGTGTGGTTCTTCACCCCGTCCCAATGCGTGCCCTTCGCGCCGGCCGCGACCTGCTCGTCCCAGGACCATGTCGACGGTTCGGATTTGATCAGCCAATGGGGCATGCGCGTTCCCTCAATCCTTCTCGGCCTCGTCGGCCAGCGGCACGGGCGGCCGCGACGCCGCCTGCCCGTTCTCGTTCCAGAATCGCACCATCTCGCGCGTCAGCGCGGCATAGTCCTGCGGCGCGAGCTCGACCCTGACCTCGCCCTCGCCGAAGGGCAGGATCAGCACGAAGCGATGCGCATCCTCCGCCCGCCTGCGCCGGAGCTGGATCACCGGCCCCGCCGGCACGCGGCCCGCCAGCGCCACGGGCAGGCTCTCGGCGACGAGTTCGGAGCCCGTGGTCTTCTTCACCTCGGCGATGCCGCGCGCCACGCGCTTCGTCAGGTCGGACCAGTCGCCAGCCATATGCGTCTCCTCACAATTCCGCGCGGATCGGCCGGGCCAACAGCCCCGCCACCGCCTCGCGTACGCCGCCGCGCCCGGCGATGATATCCGCGATCGCCTGCGCGATCGGCATCTCGACGCCGCGCGCCTGCGCCATTTCGGCCAGCGCACCGGCGGTGAACGCGCCCTCGGCCAGCTTGCCGCCAGACGCCTCCGCCAGCGCCCGCCCCTGCCCGAGCGCGAGCCCGAACGAGAAATTGCGCGACTGCGCGGACGAACAGCTCAGCACGAGATCGCCCAGCCCCGATAGCCCCATCAGCGTTTCGGGGCTCGCGCCATAGGCTGCCCCGAAGCGGCGCAGTTCGGCGAAGCCGCGCGCCACGAGCGCGGCGCGCGCGCTCTCGCCAAGCCTGAGCCCGACTGCGATGCCGGCGGCGATGGCGAGCACGTTCTTGGCCGCCCCGCCGATCTCGACGCCGCGCGGATCGGCGCTGTGATAGATCCGGAATGCCGCCGAACTCAGCGCCTCCGCAAGCGCCTGCGCCAGATAGGGATCGACGGCCGCCAGCGTCACCGCTGTCGGCAGCCCGCGCCCGACATCCGCCGCGAAGCTCGGCCCCGACAGGATCGCCGGCACGGACCCCGCAAAAGCGTCGGCGATGATGTCGGTGGTGAAGAGGTCGCTGCCCTGCTCGATCCCCTTCGCCGCGGAAATGGCAGGCAAACCCGCAGGCACGGCGAGCGCGAGACCCTCGCAGACGTGCCGCAAGGCTTGGGTCGGCACGGCCAGCACGAGCGCGCGGGCCTGCGCCAGATCGGCCAACGATGCGGTGGCGCGCACGCTGCCGGGCAAGGTCACGCCGGGCAGGCGCGGCGCTTCTCCGGTCGCGCGGATCGCGGCCACGGTGTCTTCGTCGCGCGCCCAGAGCACGACCTCGCGACCGGCGCGGGCCGCCGCCAGCGCCAGCGCCGCCCCCCAGGAGCCCGCGCCGACGACGCCGATCGTCTGGAACAGCGTCGCCCCGCTCATGGTTGCGCACGCTTCATGGCTTTGGGCGCAATTCGTCCAGCGGCCAGCGCGGCCGCGCCAGCGCGCCCATGTTATCGACCATGCCGAGCTTCAGCCGCTCCAGCCCCGCCCAGGCGATCATCGCGCCGTTGTCGCCGCACAGCGACAGCGGCGGCGCGATCATCGGCAGGCCGGCCTCGGTGGCGAGACGGGTCAGGCCGCGACGGATCGGCTGGTTGGCCGAGACGCCGCCGGCGACGACGAGCGCGCCCGGCATCACGCCGGCCTCGCGACAGGCGCGCAGGCCGGCACGCGTGCGATCGACCAGAAGATCGACGACCGCCGCCTGAAACGAGGCGCAGAGATCGGCGACATCGCGATCCGACAGCGGCGCGATCCGCTCGGCCACGAGTCTGACCGCCGTCTTGAGGCCCGACAGCGAGAAGTCGGGCTTGGGCCGGCCGCTCATCGGACGCGGAAAATCGAAACGCTCGGGATCGCCGGCCTCGGCCTCGCGCTCGACAGAGGGGCCGCCTGGATAGGCCAGCCCCAGCATCTTGGCGATCTTGTCGAAGGCCTCGCCGACCGCGTCGTCGATCGTGCCGCCGAGCTTAAGATAATCGCCGACGCCGCGCACGACGAGCAACTGCGTATGCCCGCCCGACACCAGCAGCAGCAGATAGGGAAAGGCGAGGTTGTCCGTCAGCCGCGCCGTCAGCGCATGGGCCTCGAGATGATTGACCGCGATGAAGGGCTTTCCGGTCACGAGCGCGATCGCCTTTGCGGTCGTGAGCCCGACCATGACGCCGCCGACGAGCCCCGGCCCGGCGGCGGCCGCGACCGCATCGATCTGGTGCGGTTCGAGATCGGCCTCCGCGAAAGCGCGCATCACGATGCGGTCCAGCGCCTCGACATGGGCGCGCGCCGCGATCTCGGGCACCACGCCGCCATAGGCCGCATGCGCCGCGATCTGGCTCAGCACCGCATTCGACAGGATCTCGGGCTTGCCGGCCGGCGACAGGCCAACGATCGCGGCCGCAGTCTCGTCGCAAGTCGTCTCTATGCCCAGAACACGCATGGTCGTCGATCGGGTCTCGCGGAGAGCTGAAAGGATGCTGCGACAGCCTGATGGTTTGCCGCCGGGAATTCCCTCGTATAGTGCGCGGGCGACCATAAGGCCAAGGGGCTGCGGCGCAGGCTCGCGATCCATGCGGATCGGGACTGGCGCCGGAAGGCCCGATAGTCGGGGGAAGACGTAAGGCGCATGACCGAGACCGCTGCTTCTCTCCAGACCAGGCCCGCCGGCCGATTCGTCATCGGCACGCGCGGCAGCCCGCTCGCGCTCGCCCAGGCCCATGAATTCGCAGGCCGCCTCGTGCAGGCCCATGGCTGGGACGCCAGTGAGCTACCGCTCGACATCATCAAGGTGACCGGCGACGCGATCCAGGACCGCCCGTTGGCCGAGGCCGGCGGCAAGGGCCTCTTCACCAAGGAAATCGACACGGCCCAACTCGGCCGGCGCATCGACTTCGCGATCCATTCCGCCAAGGACCTGCCGACCGCCCTGCCCGACGGCCTCGTCATCGCCGGCTACCTGCCGCGCGAGGACGCCCGCGACGCGCTGATCGCGCGCGACGCCGTGCGCATTCTCGACCTGCCCCAGGGCGCGATCGTCGGCTCGGCCTCGCTGCGCCGGCAGGCGATGCTGCGGCGGCTGCGGCCCGACCTCGACATCATCCTGCTGCGCGGCAATGTCGGCACGCGGCTCTCCAAGGTGGCGAGCGGCGAGATCGGCGCGACGCTGCTCGCGCTCGCCGGGCTGAAGCGGCTGGGACTGGCGGACAGGGTTTCAGGCGTCCTGCCGGTCGACGAATTTCTCCCCGCGGTCGGCCAGGGCGCGATCGCGGTCGTGATCCGTGCCGGCGACGAGGCGGCGGCGGACGCGCTCGGACCCATCCTGTGCCGCGATACGGGCGTTGCCCTGGCGGCCGAGCGCGCCTTCCTGACCGAACTCGACGGCTCCTGCCGCACGCCGATCGCCGGCCACGCCACCGTCGCGGACGGCAAGGTCCATCTGCGCGGTCTCCTGCTTTCGCCGGATGGGACGGCGAGCGCAGGCGACGAGCGGACCGCATCCGTCGGCGACGCCGTCGCGATGGGCGCCGAACTCGGGCGCGCCCTGCGCGTTCTGGCTCCGCACGGTATTTATGGCTGACGTCGTGGCGAGACTGTAAGGACACCTCATGCGCATCTTCGTCTTCCGCCCCGAAAGCGACGCCCAGCGCAGCGCGCAGGCCATCCGCGCGCGCGGCCACGAGCCGGTGCTGACGCCGCTGTTCACGATCGTCCGGCTGCCGGACGGAAGCCCCGAGGGCGAGTTCGCCGCGATCGTCCTGACCAGCGGGAACGCCGTGGCGGCGCTCGGTGAGGGCCCGGCGGCATGGCGCGACCTGCCCGTCTTCAGCGTCGGGGCTCGCACGGCGGAAGCCGTCCGCGCGGCCGGCTTCGGCGATGCCCGCAGCGCCGGCGGCGACCGCCACGACCTGTTAGACCTCATCGGCAGCAACCTGCCGGCCGGCGCGCGCCTGCTGCTGATCGCGGGCCGCGACCGTCATGACGATCTGCCCGAAATGCTGTCGAAGGCTGGCTTCACTGTCGATATCTGGACGGCCTATGCCGCCGAGGCCGTCGCCATGCTGCCCGAGGAGGCCGCCAGGGCGATCGTCGAGGGCCGGGTCGATGCGGCCCTGCACTATTCGCCGCGCGGAGCGGACACCTTCGTCAGGCTGGCCAGGGCCGTCCATCTGGGCGACGAGGCGATGGCGCTGACCCATGTCGCGCTCTCGGCCGAGGTCGCCGCCCCGCTGATCGCTGCGGGAGCCGACACGGTGCTCGTCGCCGAGCATCCCGAGGAGGCGGCGCTCCTGGCCGCGCTCGATCAGGTCTCGGCGCGCAATCGCAGGATTGAAGGAACTGCGGACATCCCCGCTGAGACGGCCGGCGTCGAGACGGACAAGGACGCGATGGCCGAGACCGAGACCTCGGCACAAAGGCGTCCGCGCTCCCGCCGCACGCCGCCGACGCTGGAGGCCAAGGCGCAGGACGTGACCGAAGCTGCCACCGACGCGAAGGCCGAGGCCGCGGCCACATCCTCCGCTTCGGTCCTGCCGACGGAGGCCCTGCCCGAGGAATTCTCGGCTCCGCCTGTCGCACAACCTGCGCCTGACTCCGAACCCGAGGCGAAGCCGAGCATCGCAGCCGCGACGCCCGCCGCCACCCGTCCCGAGCCGGTCCCGCAGCCGCGCCGCTCGCTTGCGCCCGCCATGGCGCTGGCCGGCATCATCGGCGGCGTCATCGGCGCGGGGCTGGTCATGCTGGCGATGAGCCGGGCCACGCCCGTCGTCAGCGCCGAGGATGTCGCGGGACTGCGCAGCCAGCTCGCGGCCCTCCAGAGCCGGACCGAGGCCCTGCAAGGCCAGGCGGCGGCCGCCGCCAAGGCCGGAGCCGACGCGCAGGCCGCGAGCAGCCGGGCGACGGAGCTGGCAACGGCCGCCCAGCGCGCGCCGATCCCCGATGCCGGCGCGATCGCCGGCCTGAGCGAACAGGCGAAGCGCGCCGAGGCCGCTGCGGCTGCGATCGGACAGCGCCTCGACCAGGCGGCCCAGCGCATCGGCAGCGTCGAGACGCTGGCGAGGACGGCAGCAGAGCCGAGCCCGCAGGCGTTGGCCGCCGCGCGCATCGTGCTCGCCGAACGCGTCCGCACCGCCCTTGCCTCCGGCCAGCCCTTCGCGAGCGACGTCGCCGCGCTCCAGTCGGGCGGCGGCTCGGCGGAACAACTCGCCGCGCTCAACGCAGTCGCCGCCACGGGCGCGCCGACCCAAGCCGCGCTGCTGGCGCAGTTCAAGACGCATCAGGCGATGTTCGCGCGCGAGATGACGCCCGCCAGCGCGAGTTGGCCGGAGCAGTTGCTCGGCATCGCCAGCCGCGTCGTGACGATCCGCCCCGTCGGCGACACCGGCGCCAACGACCCTTCGACGCTAGTGATCAGACTCGAGAACGCCATCTCCGGCGGCAGGATCGGCATGGCCGCGACGCTCTGGGGCCAGTTGCCGGAGCCGGCGCGCCGCGCCAGCGCCGAATTCGGCGTCAATCTCCAGAAACGCGCCGCCGCCGATGCGGCGATCGCGAAAATCGCGCAGGATGCCGTCGCCGCGCTCGGCGCGGCCGGCTGACGTAAAGGATAGAGTTCATGGTTCGCGTTCTGCTCTATCTCGCCGTCATCGCCGCGCTCGCCATCGGCGCGGTCTGGCTCGCCGACCGGCCGGGCGAGGTCACCATGGTCTGGCAGGGCTACAGGATCGAGACCTCGGTCGCCATCGCGGCGATCGGCGTCGTCGTCCTCGCCATGCTGGCGATGCTCGGCTGGGCGGTGTTGCGATTCGTCCTCGGCTTGCCGACCGCGTTCAGTTTCGCTTCCCGCGCACGACGCCGGGCGCGCGGTTTCGAGGCGGTCTCGCGCGGCATGGTCGCGATCGGCGCGGGCGACCCCGTCGCCGCCGGCCGCCACGCCAGCGACGCCCGCCGCTTTGCCGGAAACGAGCCGCTGACCCTGCTGCTGGAAGCGCAATCGGCGCAGCTTTCCGGCGACCGCGGCAAGGCGGAGGCCGCCTTCAAGCAGATGCTCGACAGGCCCGAGACGCGTGTGCTCGGCCTGCGAGGTCTGTTCGTCGAGGCACGCCGGCGCGGCGACATGACGGCCGCGCGCGCCTTCGCCGACGACGCCGTGCGCCGCTCGCCCTCACTCGCCTGGGCGAACGACGCCCTGCTCGATTTTCACACCAGCGCCGGCGACTGGCCCGCCGCCCGCACCGCCGTGGAGCGCCGCGCCGCGCTGAGACTCGCGGAGAAGACCGAGGCGCGCCGCCAGCGCGCCGTGCTTCTGGCCGCCGAAGCATTGGAAGCCAAGGGCCGCGAGCCCGAGAAGGCGCTGGCCGCCGCGCTGGAGGCGGTGAAGCTCGCGCCTGGCCTGACGCCGGCCGCGACGCTGGCCGGCCGCATGCTCGCGGAGCGCGGCGACATCCGCAAGGCAGCCAAGCTGCTGGAAGCCGCCTGGAAGGAAGCCTCCCACCCCGACATCGCCGCCGCCTATCTCGACGTGCGCCCGGGCGACAGCGCGCAGGACAGGCTGGCTCGCGCGGTGACGCTGACGAGGCTCAGGCCGGCCGACCCCGAAGGCGTGCTGGCGCTGGCCGGGGCTGCGATCCATGCCCATGACTTCGCGAAAGCCCGCGAGACGCTCAGGCCGCTTCTGGCCGGCGGCGCCTCCGTGCGCGCCTGCCTGCTGATGGCCGAACTGGAAGAGGCCGAACACGGCGCGGCCGGGCGCGTGCGCGAATGGCTGGCGCGCGCCACCCGCGCGCCGCGCGACGCCGCCTGGGTCGCCGACGGGCTGGTCTCGGACGAATGGATGCCGGTCTCGCCGATCTCGGGCCGGCTCGACGCCTTCGTCTGGACCGTGCCGCCCGCCACCCTCGGCAGCCGCGCCAACGGCATGGACGACGTGCTGGCCGATCTCGACGACCCCTCCGCACCGTTGATCGAGGCCCGCGCAGACGCCAGCCGCGTCGAGCCCGAACCCGCCACGATCATCGCGCCCAAGCCGGACGCAAAGCCCGTCATCAAGCCCGAGCCGGAACCGGCGAAGGCTCCCGACCCCGCGCCCGGACCCGTGGCGGCGGAGCCGGTCACAGTCGTGACGCCGCAGCCGAAACCCGAGCCAAAACCGGCTCCCCCCGCCATCATCGAGCATGAGCCCAGGCAAGAGCCCAAGCAAGAGTCCAAGAACGAGCAGAAGCATGAGCCGAAGCCGGAGGCGGCTGTCGCGAAGCCCGCCGTCAACGGAACCGGCCATGCCAAGCCGGTGATCTTCCCGGTCTCGCATGCGCCTGACGATCCCGGACCGGAAGAGGCTCAGCCGCCCGAAGCGGACAAGAAGGCGAAGTTCCGCATCTTCGGCTGAGCCGGGTTCAGCCCGAGATCCAGCGTCTCAGGCCATCGGCCAGCGCCTCATAGGCCAGCCGCACCGGGCGGCTGGCGCGCTGGTCCTCATGCATGCAAAGCCAGACATCGAGTTTGAACGCCAGCGCCTCCGCCAGTACCGGCCTGAGCTGCGGGTTGCGTGCCGCGATCCTCGCCTGACACGCCCCGATGCCGAGCCCGGCCCGCAGGGCCGCCAACTGGGCGAGGTCGCTGTCGCTGCGCAGGCTGAACAATTCGCGATCGAGCTCGATCACGCCTTTGGCCAACGCGCGCGCCGAATGGTCGTTCCGGTCGAAACCGATGACGTGGAAGCGCGGCAGCTCGACCAGCGCAGACGGCGCGCCGTGGCGGGCGAGATAGCGCTCATGCGCATAGAGCCCGAGATCGACATGGCCGAGATGCTGGGCGATCAGCGCCTCCTGCACCGGCCGCACCATGCGCACGGCGATGTCGGCGTCGCGCCGCAGCAGGTCGTCGGTGCGGTTGCTGAGCACGAGCTCGACCACCAGCGCCGGATGCGCCTCCTGCAGCCCTGCAAGGATATCGGGCAGCACCTCTGCACCCATGATCTCGCTGGCGGTGATGCGCACCGTGCCGCCGGCCTCGCTGCGGGCCCCGTCGGCGCTGCGGCGCAGCGAGGCCGCCGCAGCCTCCATGGCCTCGGCCTGCGCCAGCAGGGCCAGCGCGGCCGGCGTCGGCGTGAGACCGCCCTGAGAGCGGGTGAACAGGGCGATCCCGAGCCCTGATTCCAGCGCTTCGACATGCCGACCGAGCGTCGGTTGCGTAGCGCCGAGCACGCGCGCCGCGCCCGACAGGCTGCCCTGCCGCGCCACGGCGAGAAAGGAGCGCCAGAGATCCCATGTCACCTGATTTGCCATACGAAACCGTATAGCGACTGTTTCAGATTAGGCAATTTTCGTTTCGCCAGGAGAGGGCCATCCTGTCTCCATCGCAAAGGAGATCGCCATGTCCCACATCGCCAAAGACACACCCATAGCCCTCGTGCTGGGCATCACCGGCGGGCTCGGCCGCGCGCTCGCCGTCGCCCTGCATGGCCGCGGTTACGCCATTCGCGCCCTGACGCGCGATGTCGCCAAAGCCGAGGCGAAGACCAGCCTGCCCTTCGCCATCGACTGGCGCCGGGGAGACGCTTTCGACCGCGGCGCGGTGCTGCGCGCCGCCGACGGCGCCAACGTCATCGCCCACGCCGTCAACCCGCCCGGTTACTCGAAATGGCGCGAACTGGCGGTGCCGATGCTCGCCAACACCATCGTCGCCGCCCAGCATTCCGGCGCGCGCATCCTTTTTCCCGGCAACATCTACGCCTTCGGCCCCGAGGCCGGTGCCCTGATCGACGAGGCCAGCCCGCAGAACCCCAACACGGTCAAGGGCGCCGTCCGCATGGACATGGAGGCGATGTTGCGCCACGCCGCCGGGCATGGCGTGCGTTCGCTGATCGTCCGCGCCGGGGACTTCTTCGGGCCCGATGTGCCGAGTTCCTGGTTCTCTCAGGCGCTGGTCAAGGGCGGCCATGACGCGAAGGTCATCCAGCAGCTCGGCGCAGCCGGGATCGGCCATGCCTGGGCCTATGCGCCCGATCTGGCCGAAACCTTCATGCGCCTGCTCGACCGGCAGGCCGATCTCGCCGCCCACGACGTCTTCCATTTCGACGGCCACTGGGATGCCGATGGCAGCACGATGACGGCGGCGGTGCAGCGCGCGCTCGGGGGCCATGTCCCGATCCGGCGTTTCTTCTGGCCGCAGATCTATCTGCTCGCGCCCTTCGTCACCTTCCTGCGCGAGCTGATCGAGATGCGCTGGGTCTGGCGCGAGCCGGTCCGTCTCGACAACCGCAAGCTCGAAGCGCTGATCGGCCCCGAGCCGCACACGCCGTTGGCCGCCGCCATCGCCGCCTCGCTCGGGCCTGCGCCGTCCCATCGACAGGAGCGCCACGCCCATGCCGTCGCCAACGCCTGATCCCAAAGCGCAACCTGCCCGATCACTCGAAAGGAACGCCGTCATGCTCGCCTCCACGACCCTCGATCAAGCTGCCGCCGCGTCCGGCCCCGTCGCCGCGCCCGCCCGAAGCAGCATCGCCCGCGCCACGGCCGGCCTCGCCATCGCCCAGACGGCGCTCTTCGCCATCCCCATGATCGTGCTCGGCCGCGCCATCGGCTGGCCGGCCTCGCTCAGGCTCCCTGCCGAGGCGGCGCTGCCTCTGATCGCCGCGCATGCCGACGCGGTGCTGCTCGGCTACGGTGCCTATCTCCTCGTCTCGCTGGCCATGATCCCGCTCGCCTTCGCCTTGCGCGCCTGGTTTCGAACGCAAGGCCTCGAAGGCTGGCTGCTCGATGCCGTCGCCTTCACCGGGGCGGCTGCCGGCCTGTTCAAGACGCTCGGCATCGTGCGCTGGCTCTCGGTGATGCCAATGCTGGCGGGCGAGTTCGAGCGCGCCGCAGACCCGATCAGACGCGAGGCCATCGCGCTCGCCTACCGCACCACCAACGCCTATGCAGGCGCGGTCGGCGAACTGCTCGGCGTGCAGATCCTGAGCGGGCTCTGGCTCGTCGCGGTCGCCATTCTTCTGCAAAAGACCGGGCGGCGCTGGCTCGGCGGCTTCGGCCTGTTCTGCGGCGCGCTGTTTCTCGCAACCGCGCTGCGGCTGGTCTGGCCTGCCGCAGGCATGCTCCAGAGCGCCGCCGTACCGCTGGCGCTGGTCTGGTTCCTGGCCTTGGCCGCCTCGCTCTGGCGCGACCGCCGCGCCTGAGCCCGGCACGTCATCGAAAGGGGGTGCGCTCGCAAGGCGCACCCCTTATAGCGTCGCGATGACTTCGAACACGACCACTCAGGACGCCTCCGGCGTAACGCTCGTCGTCACCGCCGAACAGGCCGGAACCCGGCTCGACAAAGCCTTGACGCTGCTTTCCGTCGAGATCTCTCGCGCGCGCCTGCAGCAGGTCATCAAGGAAGGCGGCGTCAGGCTGAACGGCGCGGTCTTCACCGACGCCAGCCGCAAGGTCGTCGAAGGCGATGAACTGGCGCTGGTCATGCCGGAAGCCAAACCCGCCGACCCGGTCGGGCAGGACATACCCCTCAACGTCGTGTTCGAGGACGACGACCTGATCGTCATCGACAAACCGGCCGGGCTCGTCGTCCATCCCGCCGGCGGGCATGAGGACGGCACGCTGGTCAACGCGCTGATCGCCCATTGCGGCGCAAGTCTCTCGGGCATCGGCGGCGTGCGCCGGCCGGGCATCGTTCATCGGCTCGACAAGGACACCAGCGGTCTGCTGGTGGTCGCCAAGACCGACAAGGCGCATCAGGGGCTGGCGAAGCAGTTCGCCGACCATGGCCGCACCGGCCCGCTGGAGCGCGCCTATCTCGCGATCGCCTGGGGCGTGCCGCGCCGGCACAACGGCACGATCGAAGCCAATCTCGAACGCTCCAACCGCAACCGCGAGAAGATGGCGGTGGTCTCGGAGGACAAGGGCCGCGAGGCGATCACGCATTTTACCGTGATCGAGCGCTACCCGGCCCTGCTCAAGGGTACGCAGGAGACCGAGCCGCTCGCGAGCCTGATCGAGTGCCGGCTGGAAACGGGCCGCACCCACCAGATCCGCGTGCATATGAGCCATATCGGCCATCCGCTGCTGGGCGACCAGCTCTACGGCTCGGGATTCATGACCAAGGCCTCGCGCCTGCCGGAAAAGGCGCGCGCGGCGCTCGATACGCTGGGCCGACAGGCCCTGCACGCGGCGCTGCTCGGCTTCGCCCATCCGGTGACCGGCGAGGACATGCATTTCGAGTCCGAGCCCCCGGAAGATTTTGCATTGCTGCAAGCAGAACTCGCGGCCCTGTGAGCCAATCGGGCTCGGCTGCCCATTTTCCGCCAATCTCGGCTGGTCTATACTGCGTTGCGAAGGCGGATGGCCAAGGGGGCGTCGCCTTCGACAAATCGCGCTCATGAACCTGCGCGCATCCGGCGCGTTAGGTTAGGTCATGGGCAAAAGCCGGCATGGGGGTTTAAGACCCGTCCGGTTGGCTTGCCGCGAAGCGGGAGCCGGAAAGGAATAGCGAGCATGGCTGCGGCTTCATTGCCCGTCCTGTCCGCCGAAGGCGGACTGTCACGGTATCTCGACGAAATCCGCAAGTTCCCGATGCTGGAACCCAACGAGGAATTCATGCTGGCCAAAAGCTGGCGTGAGCATGGCGACCGCGACGCGGCCCATAAGCTCGTTACCTCGCATCTGCGCCTCGTCGCCAAGATCGCCATGGGTTATCGCGGTTATGGCCTGCCGATCGGCGAGGTCGTCTCCGAAGGCAATGTTGGCCTGATGCAGGCGGTCAAGCGCTTCGAGCCCGACAAGGGTTTTCGCCTCGCGACCTATGCGATGTGGTGGATCAAGGCCTCGATCCAGGAATACATCCTGCGCTCCTGGTCGCTGGTGAAGATGGGCACCACCGCCAACCAGAAGAAGCTGTTCTTCAACCTGCGCAAGGCCAAGAGCAAGATCTCGGCGCTGGGCGAGGGCGATCTGCGCCCCGAGCAGGTCAAGGTCATCGCGACCAAGCTCGGCGTCAACGAGCAGGACGTGATCGACATGAACCGTCGTCTCGGCGGCGATTCGTCGCTCAACACGCCCCTGCGCGAGGATGGCGACGGCGAATGGCAGGATTGGCTGGTCGACGACAGCGAGAGTCAGGAGCGCCGTTTTGCGGAAACGCAGGAAAGCGACAACCGGCACTCGGCCCTGCGCGAAGCGCTTGAGGTGCTGAACCCGCGCGAGCGCCGCATCTTCGAGGCGCGCCGGCTGGTCGACGACCCGATCACGCTGGAGCAGCTCTCGGAGGAGTTCGGCGTCTCGCGCGAGCGCGTCCGCCAGATCGAGGTCCGCGCCTTCGAGAAGGTGCAGGAGGCGGTGAAGAAGGCGATCGTGCGCATCGAGGCTCCGCGCATGGCGCTGCCGGCGGCGTGAGCCCTCCGGCTACGGCCGGCCAGTTTGAAAGGGGCGCGTGAGCGCCCCTTTTTCTTTGGAAAATCCATGCGCGTTGGCAAGCGAAGCAAATCCGTCATCCCGGACGCAGCGAAGCGAAACTCCGGGATACATCATAGAGCACCGTCGAACCTTACGATGGATCCCGGAGCTGCGCCGCTACGCGGCTCGTCCGGGATGACATGATGTTTTTTCTCCGCGGGTCAGGTTCAATACAGCGGCGGCAGCGGTTGCAGCGGCAGGCGGATCGGGCCGAGATAGACCCTCCCCTCGCGCAAAACGACCGGCGGCAGCGGCGTCAGCCCCGGAGCCGCACCCGGAAGCTGCGCGCTGAGGCGGCCGCCGAGCAGCCCGCCGAGCCCGCTCATCAACCCGCCGACCGGCACGCCGGCGATCTGGCGGATGCCGGCGAGCGAGGCCTGCACCTGCCCCGAGACGCGATGCGTCTGGTCGAGCAGGAACTGGCCGGTCGCCTCGACGCGAGACGAGCCTTTCACCGAGACGAGTTTCGTCAGTTCGATCTGGCCTCCGGCATTGCGCCAGGCCTCCAGCGCGTCGGGATTGAGGCCGATCCGGAAGGCGTCCGTCTGCGTCGCCGTCGCCTGGATATCGACGTCGCCGGGTTCGGCGATGCCGAGCAGCGTATCGAGCGCCGGCAGCACCGAGCCTTTGATCGCGATGGCGAGATCGACCGCCTTATCCGTCGCGGGCCGGGTCGGGTTGCGGCGAAGATGCGTCTCCAGCGAGGCCGCGCGCCAGGTTTCGTTGGCAAGGCCGGGTGCGCTGAGCGTCGCGCTGGGGCCGGTCATCACCAGCGCGACGCGCTCGGGGTCGCCAGCCTTGTGGCTCAGGCTGGTCTGAAAACCGGTCCAGCCGAGCTCGAGCTTGCGGCCCTCGGGCAGGCTCGCCTGCAGAGGCCCGGTGATCTCGGCGATGACGAGGCCCGGCGTATAGATCTGCCCGACTGCGACGGCGGGGCCCGTCTGCGCCCTGACGCCCTCGCCCCAGCGCGCCGAGGTCAGCGAAAGCGAAGCGCAGCGCAGTTCGACGCGGAAGGGAAAGCCCGTGATCGTGCGGTTGGCGCAGTCCCAGCTTCGTCCGAGCCCCGCCTCGCGGGCGAGCGCGACATCGACCGCCTCGGCGACGCGCCCGCGCACGACGAACCAGAAGCCGGTCCAGGCCAGCGCCGCCAGCGCGATCAGGATGAAGGGCAGATAGAGCCAGAAGCGGCCCGTGCGGCGCGCGGAGGCGGGAGCGGTCATGCGGCGGCGTTTCCTTGCAGCGTTCCTTGCGGAAAATCGGGCGGATTGTTAGCTGCGACCGGCAGCGGACGCCAGTGCGGCTCGCGCGCTTGAACCACCCGGCCATGGCCAAATGATGGGATGATGATGACGACGCCGGCAGTGGAAGGCGATCTCTGGGTCTTCGGCTACGGCTCGCTGATCTGGCGGCCGGGTTTCGCCTTCGCGGAAAGCCTGCAGGCGAGCTTACGCGGCTACCACCGCTCGCTCTGCGTCTTCTCGCACGTCCATCGCGGCACGCCCGAGCGGCCGGGCCTCGTCCTGGGGCTCGATCGCGGCGGCATGTGCCGGGGGCTGGCCTTTCGCGTCGCGGCAGGCAAGGCCGACGAGACGGTCGCCTATCTGCGCGCCCGCGAGCAGGCGACCTCGGTCTATGTCGAAAAGCATCTGCCGGTGCGGCTTGAGGATGGGCGGCAGGTCACGGCGCTGGTCTATGTCGCCGACCGCAAGCACCTGCAATACGCCGGAAAACTGTCGCCGGACGAACGCCTCGAGCTGGTCCGGCACGGCCGCGGCAGTTCGGGCGAAAACCCGGACTATGTGCTGCAGACCCATGATTATCTCAGCCGCATGGGCGTCTTCGATCCGGTTCTGGCTGGTCTGGCCGAAGCGTTGCTGAAACCGCGGCCGGCCTGATCCGCCCGCCTCAGACCTCCGGCATCAGGTCGAGCAGCGCGGCGCGGCGGCTGACGCCGTCCTCGGCGAGCAGATGCACATGGATCTCGGTCGCGCCGGCCTGCGCCACGGCCTGGCGCCAGCGCATCAGCGCGGCTTCGACGCCGAACGGCCCGCTGTCGCGCGCCGCCACGATCCGGCGCTCGGCGTTCACCGCAAGCAGCACCGCGTCGGTGAAGCCGAGCGCGTGCTCGTCACTGAGCGCGAAGACCGAGGCGACGAAACGCCGGCCCGAGCGCCCGCGCCATGCGGTGAAGCGCCTGCCGGTCAGACCTGCCGTGCTGCGCAGCGGCATTTCGCGGGCAGCCGCAGGCGCTTCAAGCGCCTCGTCGTCGAACAGGTCCACGCGGTAGCGCAAAGCGAGAGCAGCCATGTCGTTCCTCCTTTGTTCTGAAAACAAAATGGGAACGCACATGCCCTTGTGTCAAGCCGCTTTCCGAAAGGAAAGCCCAGGCTCCTGACAGTTTCAGGCCTGCCGGCCCGCCAGCGGATCGAGCCCGAGCAGGGCAAGCTCGGCGCGCCCCTGCGCCAGGAGCCGGTCGCTGGCGGTCTCGATGCGCTCCTGCAGCAGGCCCTGAAACTCGGCCTTGCCCATGCCAGGCGCGATCGGCGGCATGATCTCGACGCGGATGGTCCCGGGACGCCGCAGGAATTTGCGGCGCGGCCAGTAGAGCCCGGAGTTCAGCGCGACCGGCAGGCAGGGCACGTCGAGATCGGCGTAGAGATGGGCGACGCCGAACTTGTAGGCTGGCGGCGCGCCCGCCGCCCTGCGCGTGCCCTCCGGGAAGATCAGCAACTGGCGACCGCGCTCGCCCAGTTCGACGCGCGCCCGCCGCGTGACATGCGACAGGGCCCGCGCCCGTCCGCCGCGATCGACCGCGATCATCCTGAGCTTGGTCAGGCACCAGCCGAAAAACGGGATCCAGGTCAGTTCCCGCTTGAGGATGAAGACCGGGTCGGGAAACAACGTCACCAGGACGAAGGTCTCCCAGAAGGACTGGTGCTTGGACGCGACCATCAGTCCACCGGACGGGATGTTCTCCAGCCCGGTGATCTCGTAGCGCGTGCCTGTCGTGACCCGCATCAGCCAGAGCGCCGTCTTCGCCCAGGTCACCGCGACCCTGAGCAGATAGCGCGGAGGCAGCAGCAGCGACGGAACCGCCGCGAAGACCAGCCAGAGGGCGAGGTTCAGATAGAACAGGACGTTGAAGACGAGAGAGCGCAGGACCAGCATGGCGCGCAAAGAGCGCGCCGCGCCCGCGCCGTCAAGCCACGCGCAGGCTCAGCCGCCGCGTGTCGACGCCGGGGCCTGCGAGCGTCGCTCGCTTTCAGGCCCTATCTCGCCGGGCGGCTTGGGCGAGACCGGCTTGCGGCCGCCGATGATGACGGACAGCCGCGAGGTCTCCGGGTCGCCCTCGACCGCGCTGCGCAGCCGGGCGGCGAGATATTTGACGTATTCGGGCGCGAGCAGCCTCACCGTGCTCCAGTCGTGCCACCAGCCTGCCGCATCCATCTGCCCGGTCACCACCGGATGCGGCACCAGCTTGAGGCCGGGCATGGCGTGGCCGAGCTCGGCCAGGGTGCGCGGCATGTGATAGTTGGACGTCACCACCAGCAGCGACCGGAATTCGTGCCGGCGCACCCAGCGTCGGGTCTCGATCGCGTTGCCGATGGTGTTGCGGGCGCGATAGTCGAGATCGACGCAGCAGGCGAGCAGGTCGCGCGAGGCGGGATTGAGCTTGGCCAGTTCCTCGCGGCCGGTCTTCTCGTTGACGCCGCTGATCAGCAGGCGCGACCCGCGCTCGGCCCCCAGAAGGCCGATGGCGTCGCCGATGCGCTGCGAGCCGCCGGTGACGACGACGATGGCGTCGGTGCGCGGGACGGCGGCCGGTTCGTTGAGCGGAATCCGTGCCGCGAATCCGGCATAGCCCAGCAGCACGGCGGCGACAGATCCCACCGCCGCGCCGGCCGCCAGGCGCCTCGCCCAGCGCCAGCCGGTCGATCCGCGCGCGGGGTTGGCCAGCGCGCCGTCGCGCCGCCCGTGTCTAATCGCGAAATCCCCCGGTCCGGTTCCGATCATCGCCATGATCCCAGAATGCCCGTGCAATCGGGCATAAAGGCGGCGGGCGGGGTTGCGGCTCGCCACATCGGTTAAGCCAGCCCCCGCAGATAGCGCCGGACCGTGAAGCGCGAGACCACGCCTGCGATCGCCGCGACGACCATGGCGACGAGGATCACCGCGCCATAGCCCGTCCAGCCGATCTCGAAGGCGCCGAACAGGGCCTGCAACTGCTCGCCCTCGGGTGCCGCCCGCCAGCGCGAGGCGAGCCAGCCGAGCAGCCCGATGACCAGAATGGCCGCGCCCCCTCCCACCGCCCCGCCACGCAGGCCGAGCTGGACGAAGCGGCTCTGGAACTCGCGCGCGATGAAGGCGTCGTCGGCGCCGACGAGATGCAGCACCTCGACGCTGTCGCGACTGCCCGCCATCGCCCCGCGCGTGGCGAAGGCGACCGCCAGCCCCGCCGCGCAGAGCACGAGCAGCACGACGGCGACGCCCGACAGGATGATGGTGTTGGCCATGGTCGAGAGCCTGCGGACCCAGAGCCGGTGATCGTCGAGGCTGGCGCTCGGCACCTCGCGCCTGAGTGCCGCGCCGAAGGCGGCGAGTTCCGGGCCGGCCGCAGCCTTGAGCTTGAGCACGATCAGCCGGGGCACCGGCAATTCGACCAGATCGAGCCCCGCCCCGAGCCAGGGCTCGAGCAGCTTGTCGGATTCCGGCTTCGGCACGACGCGCACGCTCTCGATCGCGGCGACGCCCGCCGCCATGCCCACGGCCAAAGCGAGGTCCGCCTCGATGTCGCGGCGCGCATCGGGCCGGATCTGGATCGTCATCTCGTTGGCGACTGCGCCGCGCCATTGCTCGGAGGCGCGCGCCGCCAGCACAGCCGCGCCCGCGCTCAACGCCGCCAGAAAGGTCAGGATCGCGATCACCGCCATCAGCGCCCGCCCCGCCACGGAATCGACGGGTACGAGCGGGCTGTCGCGCCGCAGATTGACCGGGAGCGCCGGCTCCTCGCGGACCATCTCCTCCGCGTCGGGCTCAGGCGTCGACATGCAGATGCCCGTCGGCCAGCACGAGGCGCGGCGCGTCGTAGAGTTCCATCAGGGTGATGTCGTGCGTCGCGATCACCACCGCGGTGCCCAGCGTCTGCAGCTCCATGAAGAGACGCAGCAACCGTCGGCCGAGCGCGGGGTCGACATTGCCGGTCGGCTCGTCGGCGAGCAGCAGTTCCGGTCGCGAGATCAGCGCGCGCGCGATCGCGGCGCGCTGCTTCTCGCCGCCCGACAGCACCGGCGGCACGGCGTGCATGCGTTCGCCGAGACCGACCCAGCGCAGCAGTTCGACGACCTCGGCCCGGTAGCTCGTCTCCTCCTTGCCGAGCACGCGCAGGGGCAAGGCGACGTTCTCATACAGCGTCAGATGATCGAGCAGCCGAAAATCCTGGAAAACCACGCCCATGCGGCGGCGAAAGGCGGTCAGCGTCTCGTTGTCGAGACGCGCGACATCCTGCCCGAACAGGTTGACCAGCCCGCGCGTGGGCTTCAGCGCCATCAGCACGAGGCGGATCAGCGTCGTCTTGCCCGCGCCCGACGGGCCGGTGAGATACTGGAACGAACGCGGCGCGATGCTGAAGGTGATGTCCTTCAGCACCTCCGGGCCCATGCCGTATCGCAGGCCGACATTCTCGAACCGAACCAAGCCGGAATCCTCAATCGACCGTGACAGCGAATCGGGCGATCCGATCCTACACTGCTCGCCGGGGCGCGCCGAAAGCCACGCCCGCGCACCACCATGGGCCACAGGTTCTTCACGAGGCGTTAACCATAAATCGCGCCAATAGGGCGGCACAGCCTCGAGCCGTGGCGTCAGGCGCTTGCGCCGTGCCGGCCACGCGACAAGGCTGCCATCCGACGCCCACGAAGGAACCCGCCTTGCCCGCCATGAGACGCGAGACCTGAAACGCGAGACATGAAGATCGTCTGCCCGTCCTGCGCCAGCCAGTACGAACTCGACGCGGCCAAACTCGGCCCCGACGGGCGCAAGGTGCGTTGCGCGGCCTGCAAGACGCTCTGGCATGTCGAGGCGACGGTCGAGCTCCCCGAGCCGCCGAGCGCCGAGGAGACGCAGGCCCTGCTCAACGAGGAGCTGGCGCGCGCCGGTCTCGAACAGCCCGAGCCGGAGCCCTTCGAAGATGCGCCGCCGGTCAAAGCCGCACCGCCGCCGCTGCCGCTCCCACGCAAGCGAGGCAAGACGCGCAGCCGCAAGGCCATGTCGAAGCAGGCGATGGGCGAGCGCCTGCGCGGTGCCGCCATGCCGCTGGCGCTTTGCGGCGCAGGCCTGCTGGTCCTTGGCCTCGCCATCTGGCAGCGCGACCTCGCGGTGCGCGCCGCGCCGCAACTCGCAGGCGTGTTCGAGACGCTCGGCCTCCCCGTCAACATCCGTGGTCTCAAGCTGACGGCGGTGGAAAGCGGCGTCGTCGATGACGGCCAGGGCCGGTTCCTCATCGTCGAGGGCGACGTCACCAATATCAGGCGCGGCGTCACGCCTGTTCCTGCCATCGAGGTCGTGGTGAAGGACGCCGCCGGCCAGACGCTCTACACTTGGACGACCGATCCGCCGCGCCCCAGCCTCGAACCCGCCGAGCTGATGCGGTTCCGGGCGCGCCTGGCGCAGCCGCCCGAGAACGGCCAGTCCGTCGAAGTCCGCTTTGCCTCGGCCAAAACCCCTGCCCTCGCGAATGCGCGCTGAGCGCCGATCGCGTCTTGAGCCTGTTCCTGCCCGCCAGATCGTATAAAGCTGCAACGGGTCCCAGCCGCATATCGGCCGGGCAGGCACGGCCTCATGGTCGACGAGAGACGAAGAAGAGAGACGACCAGACCATGTCCGAGCCGCGGCGCATCAGGGTTCTCTATGACGAGGCGACGATCGCGCGCCGCAACGAGGAGATGGCGCGCACGATCGCGGCCGATGCGCCCGCCGATCTGCTCGTCGTCGCTGTGCTCAAGGGCAGCTTCATGTTTGTCGCCGACCTGATCCGCGCCATGCACCGCGCCGGCATGAGCCCCCAGGTCGAGTTCGTGCATCTGTCGAGCTATCGCGCCGCCACCATCTCCTCTGGGCAGGTCGAGATCCTGCGCGACGTCCAGAGCGAGGTGCGCGGCCGCCATGTCCTGTTGGTCGACGACATCCTTGAATCCGGCCGCACGCTCGCCTTCGCCAAGGACCTTCTGGCTGCGCGGGGCGCGGCCAGGGTCGATACCGCCGTGCTGCTGGAGAAGCCCGGCAAGCGCGCAGTCCATATCCAGGCCGACCATGTCGGCTTCGTCTGTCCCGACTATTTCGTCGTCGGCTACGGCATGGACGTTGCGCATTGCTATCGGCAACTCCCCTATGTCGGCGTCGTCGAGACGGCCGACCAGGCCGGCTTTCCCGGAATCTAGAGGCAGCTTCAATCCAGAGGCAGGTTGCATGTCGCGTATTCTGGTCGTCGATGACGAGGAATCCCTGCGGGCGCTGGTCGCGCGCGGGCTCACCATGGACGGGCATGATTGCATGATGGCCGCTGACGGCGCGGAGGCGCTGGAGATCCTGATCGCCGAGCAGGGCCGCTTCGACCTGCTGCTGACCGATATCCGCATGCCGCTGATGGACGGGATCGCGCTCGCGCTCGCCGCCAAGCAGGAATTTCCCGACCTCACCATCATGCTGATGACCGGCTATGCCGAGCAGCGCGAGCGCGCCAAGAGCCTCGAGACCATCGTCTCCGAGGTGATGATCAAGCCCTTCACCATCGCCGAACTGCGCGCCACCGTGCTCAGGGTCATCGAGCGCTCGATCGGCTAGAGGCTGACGGAGGCCCCTTGCGCGAGGATCGGCAGCGTCTCGACAAATGGCTCTGGTTCGCGCGGTTTGCAAAAACCCGTGCCGCCGCCCAGAGGCTGATCGAGGACGGCCATGTCCGTGTTGGGAGCCGCCGGATCGAGACCGCCTCGCACGGTCTTAAACTCGGCGACGTCCTGACGCTGGCGCTGCCGCATGCGACGCTCGTGGTGCGTCTCGCGGCGCTCGGCCAGCGCCGGGGGCCGGCGGACGAGGCGCGCATGCTCTACGAAATCCTGGCGGGCGGGACGGGCGGCGATCCGCCGCTTGCGTCGGACGAGACCGGCGGCTAGGCTGATATTCATTTGTATACAAATGAATATGCCGCAAGCGATGCGGGGAATTCTTCTCCGCGCGCCCCGCAGATTGGATGGACTTCCTGCCGCAGGCGACGAAAACGATCTTGAAACGCACGGGCGACAGGGCTTTATGAGCCCAGCATGGCCGACGCCACCGCGGGCGCGGCGCGGCCGACGAAAAGGGACTGGCGACATGACCTATGTGGTCACCGAGAACTGCATCAAGTGCAAGTACATGGACTGCGTCGAGGTCTGTCCGGTCGACTGCTTCTATGAAGGCGAGAACATGCTCGTCATCCATCCCGACGAATGCATCGATTGCGGCGTCTGCGAGCCCGAATGTCCGGCAGAGGCGATCAAGCCCGACACCGAGCCGGGGCTGGAATCCTGGCTGCAACTGAACACGAAATACGCCTCGTCCTGGCCCAATATCACCCAGAAGAAGGAAGCGCCCGCAGACGCCAAGGCCTTCGATGGCGTCGCAGGCAAGCTCGAGGCGCATTTCTCGCCGAACCCCGGCGAAGGCGACTGAGCCCCACGCAGGCCCTGTCCCCACCGCGTTAACCAAACCCGCCATGGCCGCTGCCCGGCCGTGGTTAAAGCGCGTTTACCTTTGATTCGGCGCGTTTTTTGTGCTATGCCTTGCAGACAGTCGCATTCGTTCCGCCTGCCCCTGCGAGGTTTCACAAACGGGGCGTCCCCCTCAACGCGATGATGCCAGCGCCCGGCCCTTGCCGGAGTGCCGGTCCGTCGTCTGTTCGGGATTTGCAAGAAGCGATCGGCTGCAAGGGAAGCGTGGAGCCTCCGCCCCAGAACGGGTCCGGAGCGGTCCCAAAAGCAGAGCGCCATCGGTCATTCCGGCCGGCGGCGGAAACATCGCGAGCCCGCGCAAGCGGTCCGGTCAGGAGTGATGACGGCATGTCCACGGTGAAGAAAGCTGTTGTGCGCCAGGGTTTCAAGACGGGCGAGTTCGTCGTCTATCCGTCCCACGGCGTCGGTCAGATCACGGCGATCGAGGAGCAGGAAGTCGCCGGCTTCAAGCTCGAACTGTTCGTCGTCAGCTTCGCCAAGGACAAGATGACGCTGCGCGTCCCCACCGCCAAGGCCGTCAGCGTCGGTCTGCGCAAGCTCGCCGACGCCGAGAGCGTCACCAAGGCGCTGACCACGCTCACTGGCCGCGCCCGCGTCAAGCGGACCATGTGGTCGCGCCGCGCGCAGGAATACGAGGCCAAGATCAATTCGGGCGACCTCGTCGCCATCGCTGAGGTGGTGCGCGACCTTTACCGTTCGGAAGCCCAGCCGGAGCAGTCATATTCCGAGCGCCAGCTCTATGAGGCCGCCGTCGACCGCATGACCCGCGAAATCGCGGTCGTCGACGATGTCACCGAGACCGAGGCGCTCAAGAAGATTGAAGCGCAGCTCGCCAAATCGCCGCGCCGGCCCGCCAAGGGCGAAGTCGCGGAGGTCGCCGACGACGACGTCGAGAGCGACAACGACGACATCAAGGAAGAAGCCGCCTGAGGCGTTCTTCGTTTTACGCGAGATCGAAAAACCCGGCGGGCGACCGCCGGGTTTTTTTGTTTCAGGTCGTTGTGGCGGGCGTCCCCTTCTCCCCTCGGGGGAGAAGGTGGCGGCGCGAAGCGCTGACGGATGAGGGCCGACCCGGCGCAGCCGGGTCGGATGAGCGAGGTTATGGGAGATCGGTTGGCAGAAGAAAGTAAGAACTGGCCTTATCCGTCTCCGCTTCGCGAGAACGGCCCTCATCCGACCCGGCTCCGCCGGCCACCTTCTCCCCCGAGCGGAGAAGGAGGAGGTGGCGGATCTCACGCCGCACCCGTCTCCGCCGCGAGGAAAGCGATCGTCCGCTCCCAGGCGAGCTTGGCGGTCGCCGCATTGTAGCGTTCGGCCGAGGTGTCGTTCAGGAAGGCGTGGTCTGCATCGGGGTAGATGACGACCTCGTGGCGGATGCCGGCGTCCTTCAACGCCTTCTCATAGGCCGGCAGCATCTGGATCAGCCGCGTGTCGCGCGACGCGTGCTGGATCAGCATCCGCGCCTTGATCTGCGGCACCTTGGCGAGATCGGGCGAGCGCCCGTAGAACACGACCCCGGCCGCAAGCTCGGGAACCGCGACCGCGATGTCGTTGACCGTGCCTCCGCCCCAGCAGAAGCCGACGGCGCCGGTCTTGCCCGTCGCGTCGGGGCGCGCAGCCAGCCATCTCAGCGCAGCCCTCCCCTGCGCGACCGCCGCCTCGACCGACAATTGCGGGAACAGCGCGCGCGCCGCATCGGGATCGGCGGGCGTGCCGCCGAGCGGGTTGAGGAAATCGAGCCCGAGCGCGGTGAAGCCCGCCAGCGCCATGCGCCGCGTCACATCCTCGATATGCGGATTGAGGCCGCGATTCTCGTGGATCACCAGCACGCCGCCACGTTTTCCCGCCGCCTTCGGCGTCACGAGATAGCCCTTCAGCGCCACGCCATCGACGGTCTCGGCAAGCCGCGTCGCCGTGATGCGAGCGTCATCGGGCGTGATCTGCTGGGCGTGCGCATAATTCGGTTCGAGCAAGGCGAGCGCAGCCTCGGCCGCGGCGACCGAGCCCGTGATCGCGAAGAGCCGGCTCATGAAGATGCGCCGGTCGAGCGGCTTGTGGGTGTACTCGTCGTAGAGTTCGACGATGCGACGATCGAGCGCCATATTGGAACCTCCTGCCATCCCAGCCCGGTGCGGCTGACGATCTGCGTCGGCCATCAGATCGGCCGCATGCGGAACAATTAACGGATGTTCAGCATTGGGTGATCCATCTGCGGCGCGTCGCCGTAGATGAGCGAGCATAGCCATGGGAGGGCCTCATGAGCGAGATCGCAGGCGTTGATCGCAATTTCGTGAAGGCGGCGATGGCCGCGCCCTTTCTCGCGCGCGACGAGGAACAGGTGCTGGCGCGGCGCTGGCGCGACGATGGCGACCAGGCGGCGATGCACAGGCTGACCTCGGCGCATATGCGCCTCGTCATCGCCATGGCGTCGCGCTTCAGGCATTACGGACTGCCGCTGGCCGACATGATCCAGGAAGGCCATGTCGGGCTGCTGGAGGCCGCCGCCCGCTTCGAGCCCGCCCGCGACGTCCGCTTTTCGACCTATGCGACCTGGTGGATCAGGGCCTCGATCCAGGATTACATCCTGCGCAACTGGTCGATCGTGCGCGGGGGAACCTCCTCATCCCAGAAGGCGCTGTTCTTCAACCTGCGCCGGCTGCGCGCCAAACTGACGCGGGGCGGGCAGGACCGCATCGGCGAGGCGGTCTACGGCTCGATCGCTGCCCAGATCGGCGTCAGCCGCGCCGATGTCGCGGCGATGGATGCGCGTCTCTCCGGCCCCGACATCTCGCTCAACGCCACGCTCGGCGAGGAAGAGGGCGAGGGCAGCGAGCGCATGGACCTGCTGCCGGACACCTCCGCATTGCAGGACGAGACGGTCGGCGAGGGCATCGATGCGACCCGCCGGCTGAACTGGCTGCAATCGGCGCTGACGGTGCTGTCCGAGCGCGAACTCAGGATCGTGCGCGAGCGCCGCCTCGTCGAGGAAAGCTGCACGCTCGACGTGCTCGGACAGCGCCTCGGCATCTCGAAAGAGCGCGTCCGCCAGATCGAGAACCGCGCGCTGGAGAAGCTTCGCCGCGCGCTTCTGGCGCAGCAACCCCAGGGCGCGGCCGCGATGCTCTGAGCCGCGATGCGCGGCTGGCGGGCAATGAGGCAAGACCACTATCCCTTTGGTTGCCGCCGCCTGCCCGCCAGGCTGCATAACCTCGCGCGCGGCCGGATTGTCATGACATCGTCACCGCGCGGTTGCCTGATCGTCATCGGCTAGCCCCATCACCCGCCTGAACGGGCGGGACAATGGCTGAAGCGGTTCTGACAGGTATCTCGGAGACGCGCACGCGCCCGGCCGGCTGGCGGCCGCGCCGGACCACGCTGGTCGCGCTCACCCTGCTCGCACCCTCGCTCGTTTTCCTGACGCTGTTCACCTACTGGCCGGTGATCCAGGTCGTCTGGCAGTCGCTGTTCAACCAGCAGCGCGTGGGTGGGCCGCAGGTCTATGTCGGGGCGGCGAATTTCTTCAAGCTCTTCGCCGACAACGCCTTCCGCAAGGCGCTCTCGAACAACCTGATCTATGCCTTCGGCACTGTGGTCCCGAGTTTGGTGCTGGCGCTCGGCTTCGCCATGGCGCTGGCGCGCTCCAGCCGGATCAACGCCCTGTTCCGGGCGCTGTTCTTCCTCCCCGTGCTGATCCCGCTCGTCGCGGCGGCCTCGATCTTCCTGTTCATCTTCCTGCCCGGCGTCGGCCTGCTGGACTATCACCTCGCCAAGCTCGCGCTCTCGGGCCCGAATTGGCTCGGCGACCCCGATATCGCGCTCTACGCCATCATGGGCCTGACGATCTGGAAGAACGCCGGCTACTACATGCTGTTCTTTCTGGCGGGCCTTCAGGCGGTGCCCGCCGACGCCTATGAGGCCGCGATCCTTGACGGAGCGGGGCCGTGGCAGCGCCTGCGCTACGTCACCCTGCCCTATCTCAAGCCGACCATCGGCTTCGTCATGGTGATCGGCCTGCTCAACGTCGTCACCCAGGTCGACCACGTCTTCGTGCTGACCAAGGGCGGCCCCTCCGATTCGACCAATCTGCTGCTGTTTTATGTCTATCAGCAGGCGGTCGAGAGCTATGACGCCGGCAAGGCGGCCGCCGGCACGCTGGTGATGCTGGCCCTGCTGCTCGCCATCTCGGCCTCCTCGCTGCGCACGCTCGAGCGCTCCTTCGGGGAGCGCGACACATGAGCGGCAGCGGCATCGCGACGGGCGAATTTTCGCCAAAACTCGGCTATGGTGCAACGCTCGCCATCGCCTGCCTCTGGATGACGCCCTTCGTCTGGATGCTGGTCGCGGCCTTCAATCCCCAAAGCATCGGGGCCGGCATGGCCTCGCTGATCCCGGACTACGTCCCGACGCTGGCCAATTTCCGCGAGGCCTGGGCCTCGGCCGATTTCCCGCGCTACGGCCTCAATACGGTGATCATCACGCTGGGCATCCTCGCCGTGCAACTCGTGACGATCACATTAGCCGGCTACGCCTTCGCTCGGCTTGAGTTCCCCGGCCGCACGCTCTGCTTCTATCTGTTCCTGCTCCAGCTCATGCTGGCCCCCGTCGTACTTATCGTGCCGAACCTCACGACGATCGCGAAGCTCGGCCTCTACGACACGCTGCTCGGCGTGATGGCGCCCTATTTCGCCTCCGCCTTCGGCGCCTTCCTGATGCGCCAGGCTTTCCGGGCGATCCCGCGCGAGCTTGAGGACGCGGCTCTGATCGACGGCGCGAGCGTGCTCCAGCGCATCCGCCTGATCTATCTGCCGCTGGCGAAACCCTCCCTGATCGCCTTTTCGATCGTTTCCGTCACCGCCCATTGGAACGAGTTCCTCTGGCCGCTGATGGTGATCAATTCGCCCGATCTGCGTCCGCTCACCGTCGGCCTCGCCTCCTTCACCCGCGGTGCGGAGGGCGCGCAGGCCTGGGGCGTGATCGCGGCGGGCACCCTGATGGTCAGCGCGCCTCTGCTGATCGCCTTCGCGCTGTTTCAGCGCGCCTTCGTCAACTCCTTCGTCTCGTCCGGCATCAAGTAAAGGGGACACCGATCATGACCAGCACACGCAGAACCGTTCTCGCTGCGACGGCCTTCGCCGCCACGCTCGCGCTCTCGCCCGCCTTCGCGCAGGCGCCGATCGAAATCGAATTGTTCTTCCCCGTCCCGGTCGACGGCCAGCTCGCCCGCGACATGACCACCATGGTCAAGGAATTCAACGAGAAGCACCCCGCCATCAAGGCGACGCCGGTCTATACCGGCTCCTATGACGAGACGCTGATCAAGACGCGCGCCGCGATGAAGGCCGGCAAGCCGCCGGCCGCCGTGATCATGTCGGCCAACTTCCTGCTCGATCTCAAGATCGAGGGCGAGATCCAAAAGCTCGACGACCTAATCAAAACCGACGGCAAGACCAACGACGCCTTCATGGGCCAGTTCTTCAAGGCGCTGCACGGCAACGCCGTGCTCGACCGCTCGGTCTACGGCGTGCCCTTCCACAACTCGACGCCGCTGCTCTACGTCAACGCCGACCATTTCCGCGAAGCCGGCCTCGACCCGGACAAGCTGCCGACCAATTGGGAAGAGCTCGCGGCGGCGGCCAAAAAGCTGACGAAGCGCGAGGGCGATCGCGTCACCCGCTGGGGCGTGATGGCTCCGTCCAACTATGATTACGGCGGCTGGATCCTGCAGGCCCTGACTCATTCCAATGGCGGCCAGTGGTTCAATCCCGAATTCGGCGGAGAGGTCTATTACGACACGCCCTCGATGCTCGGCGCGCTGACCTTCTGGTCCGACCTCGTCGCCAAGCACAAGGTCCATCCCGCCGGCGTGCAGGCGGGCGGCGCGGTCTCCTCGGCCTTCCTCGCCGGCCAGGCTTCGATGATGCTGCTCTCCACCGGCTCGCTGACCCATATCCGCACCAATGCGAAATTCCCCTACAAGGTCGCCTTCGTGCCGAGAAACGTCCGCAACGAGGTGCCGATCGGCGGCGCGTCGCTCGTCATCCCGACCGGCGTCGAGGACGCCCGCAAGAAGGCGGCCTGGACCCTGATCACCTGGATGACCAACCCGGAGAAGTCCGGCTGGTGGAGCCGCGCCACCGGCTATCTCGCTCCCAACATGGCCGCCTACGACCTGCCCGAGATGAAGGCCTTCATCGAGAAGAACCCCGATGCCGGCATCGCCGTGAAGCAGCTCGACGTCGCCAAGCCGTGGTTCGCGACCTACAAGACCGTCACCGTCCGCAAGGCGATCGAGGACGAACTCCAGGCCGTACTCTCGGGCAAGAAGCAGCCGAAGGAGGCGCTCGTCGCGGCCCAGAAGAACGCCGACGAGATCATGAAGCCTTTCGTCGAGCAGACCGCGCTGAAGCTGCCGACGAATTGAACCAGCCCAACCACCACCGTCATGCTCGCCCTTGTGGCGAGCATCCACGACTTCGACATGGCGCTCGACGCCGGAAGACGTGGGTGGTCGGGACAAGCCCGGCCATGACGGCCGAGCTGTTCGAGAAACGTTGAGACCGAGACCGACTCATGCTGATCGCCCACATCACCGACCTGCACATCCGCCCGCCGGGCAAGCCGGCCTATCGCGTCTCGGAGACGAACGCGCTCAGCGAACGCGCGCTTGACGCGATCGCCGCCCTGCGCCCCCGCCCCGATCTCCTCGTCATCACCGGCGATCTGACCGATTGCGGACTGCCCGAGGAGTATGCCCTGCTGCAGGAGATGCTCGGCCGGCTCGACATGCCGGTGCTGATGGTGCCTGGCAACCACGACAGGCGCGACAACCTCGTCGCCGGCCTCAAGCTCGATCCTAGCACGGTCCATGACTCGGGCTTCGTCCAGTTCGTCGCCGACATCGGGCCGATGCGGCTGATCGGCCTCGACACGCTGGTGCCGGGCCAGAGCGCCGGCGGCCTCTGCGAGGCCCGCCTCGCTTTCCTCGACAAGGCGCTCGAAGAGGCGGCCGGCAAGCCGGTCGCGATCTTCATGCACCACCCGCCCTTCACATGTGGCATCGCCCATATGGACGCCATCCGCCTGCTCGACGGCGCCGACGCCTTCGCGGGCATCGTCGCCCGTCACCCCAATATCGAGCGCATCCTCTGCGGCCACCACCACCGCCCGATCGTGACGCGCTTTGCCGGAACGATCGCCCAGATCGCGCCGAGCGTGACGCATCAGGTCACGCTCGACCTGACGGATGCCGGCGCGGCGACCTTCCACATGGAGCCGCCGGCCTATCTGCTTCACTCATTCCGCGAAGGCGCTGGCTTTGTCAGCCATACGGCCTATGTCGAGCGCTATCCCGGCCCCTACCCCTTCGTGCTCGACGCCGATTATCCCGGCGCGCAGGGCTAGCGACCCAACCGGCTATGCCGGGCTGCGCTATTCGATTGGCGCGGCTCCTGGAGCAGCAAGGTTTTCACGGGATTGTATCGGCGAACCATGCACCGCGCCATTTCGGGGTTGCCAAGCGCGCGCGCAGCGGCTATCTCACCGCCATCGAACGGCCATGGGCTAACGCCCCGCCGAACGGCACGCGCCCGTAGCTCAGCTGGATAGAGCATCAGACTACGAATCTGAGGGTCAGAGGTTCGAATCCTTTCGGGCGCGCCACTACTTAGCTCGTTTCCGGGCTCTGAGTTTACAAGAAATTTACAGGCCGTTTACAACCGGGGACTTAGCCCCCGGCTCTCACCTTTTTCCGGGCTCTAATGACATTGTCCACCTTGTCCTGGCCAGAGTCCGCAAGGCGCCTCCGTTCGGCCTGACGGCGATAGATTTTCGCAGCCCGGTCCGTCGCATGCTCGAGTTGCGACATGATCTCGGCATCGCTCGCTCCAGCCTCGGCGAGTTCGACGCCGCGCGAATGGCGCAGGCCGTGAAGATTGAGGCCAGGACGCAGCTTTCCAGCCTTCGCCAGGCGTTCGATGTGACGCTCGACCGCCTGGCCGAGTTGCCTTTCCTTCCAGACATTGCCATCGGCGTTGTAGGCGATGGTGGACGCCTTGTTCGGCGTAGTGGTCAGAAAGGCGGTCAGCCTAGGGTCCTCGCGCTTGTTGCAGAGGACCTTTCTCTTCTCCGTCAACCAGAAGAGGCGCGGCTGCGGGTTCCCCTGGTCGTCGAAACCCGCCGTCCGGGCTGCAAGGGGAATCATGCAGATCGTGCCCCGCCTAAAGCCGCCCCAGCGCGCAAGGGCGTATGCCCGGGCTAAACCCGAAAGGTTGCGCTGCACCGCGTCTTCGAGCGCCGTCTCGAACTCATGTTCTTCCCAGATCGGATGTGCCTCTCCCGCATCGTGGGGACGGGGAAGCTTACCGATTTTCGCGAAGGGGTCCGCCGAGATGCGGCCGTCGTCCAGAGCTGGTGCCAAAGCGTTCTTGAGCACCTGCCGTCTGTCATTGGCTGCCTTGTATCCCAGAAGCGCCCAGGCATCCCGGACGTCCCGGAACCAATTGACCGTCACATCCTGGAGGAAGACTTCGCCGCAATCCTGTCGGATCTCCGTCGCCATCCTCAGATATTCCGCCTGGGTGCTACCGGCGAGGCCGAGGAATTCCGCGGATGGCTTGCGCTTCTCGCCATCACCGGCATAGCGCAGCAGCATCGCCCCGATCGTCCCCTCGAGACCGCCCTGCACCTTCTGGCGGGCCTCCAGGCGATTGAGAATGGCCCGCACCTCAACGCGAAGTTCATCGCTGCCGTCCGGGCTCGTCAAGGGCCCTTCCCGGTAGTCCCCTTTGCGGAAGTACAGGTGGATGCGGCCGTCCGGCTTTCTAACGCGCTGGACATGAGGAATTCTTGGCTTTGGCTCGTCCATGGTGCCTGTCGCGGATCTTCTGAAGTGCCTCGTTGCGTCGCTCGTCGGCAACAGCTTCGGCAGGTTGATAGGGGCGCGGCTGATCGGCGGCGTTTCCGCCGGCGAACGCCTGGTTTTTCGGGGGTAAGGAATTCACCCACTCGTCGATCTGGTTTCGATTCCAGCGCGCAACGGCAGCGCCGAGCGCGACCGCCGGCACGGGGCAAACCCTACGGAAGGTCACAGGGGAGAGGTCCAGATAGGCGCAGACCTGCTCAAGGCTCAGCAGCAGGGGCCATGCGTTCAGCACCTGAACCTTCCGCTGTGCAGAAGCGTCCAAGCAGCGTGCGCCCAAAGAGGGATCGTCGCCAAGCATCGAGCAGAGTCCACGGAAAATCCCGCCTTTCGGCTGGATCGTTTCCGCGCCTCACTCGAATTTGCACAGGGCTGGCACGTTCTGCCCTGACGCAGCTGGGTTCGCGGGTCTCAGCGCTACTGCCCAGCGGGATCTGTTTCCGTCGACCCCGAATTCGTTCCAACACCGCGGCGGCCGAGCGCGAAGCTCGGCAACCAAGACCCTCCGGTTTTTATCTCCATGCGGCCACCGGCGGCCACACAGGGTTGCCCATAAGCTTCGAGCACGCGGCAACATGCGCTTTCCATCGGAAGTCGAAGGGGCGGGGTATCCCAGTGTGTGGAGGAATCCCGCTGGCCTTCGACCGCGACCCGAATCGATCTCGATGCATTCAGAACGTAGCACGAACGGCAGTTTCCCCGAAGCCGCCGTCCAGAGTGTCAGGCCTGTCGCCGGTAGCCTTGGTTAACGGAAACCCATCCCCAGGTTGGACGGTCATTGGCGGCGTCGCGGATGACGAATTCATGGACGATGCGCTCGATGATGGTGAGCAGGCTCCCACCATCGAGGCGGGGCTTGAAAATGTAGAGCTCGTCGGCCCGGCTGACCCGCTCGCTCTCCCCGGTGTTGTAGCCGGTGAGCCGCGTAGCCTCGCGCGGATCAAGGTCGAGATCGGCGCAGTGCCTGAGACCGGCAGGAGACGAGATCCAGCGAGGCAGAGAAGCCGGGCTCAGGCGCTCATGGAGCTCTTTCTCGAAGGCGATGAGCGAAAGTCCCTTCGGCAGGACGACGCGGATGACGCGCGGGCGCGCCTCGACGGGAGCGCCCGGGAGCGGCTTGCGCGAGGGATGGATGAGGACGAGGCGCCAGTTGTCGTAACCCGGATCGCAGGCGAGGCCCGCTTCGGCTGCGTACATGCCGGCGTAGCGCTCGAGGTTGATGTCCTCGATCCGGGCGAGCGCGTTCTCGGCCGCGGTCGCGGAGATCTTGAACAGCGGCAGGGCGAAGCGCCGCGCCAGGCCATGCAGGCCGGTCGGCTGGTCCGGCGCCTGCAGCGTGTCGCCGGAGCCGGCGACATAGACATAGACGACATGGCCGGGCTGGTAGGCTTGGGAGAACTCGGGGTCGAGGAAGGCGCGCTCGCCGAGCGGCGCAAGGCCCTTGCCTCCGATGGCCGGCCACCTCGTCTCGACATAGTGTGTAACGGCGGCTGTGCTGCCCTCCTCGCGGATGCGGCGGCGCGTCGCTAGAGTAGCATGGCCTTCGCTGCTGGTCGTGGTCATCATGGTTTTTATTTCCTGTCATCTCGGGCTTCCCGGGGGGTATTCCCGTTCTCGCCTCATTCCCGTTGCCTCTCTCCCTTCTCGACCGGCCGGATGAACCCGATTGGCCTCCTCGCGCCCTCCTTCCCTCCGAGGAGGACCTGCTCGGCCCTGCGGATATCCGCAGCGACGAGATGCCGTCGGCCAGCCGCGACGGCGAAGCCCATGGCGATGTCCCAGAGGCGCGACAGGGTGCGCGGGTTGTGGCCTGCTGTCGCCCGGAGCAGCGCCTCGCCGGGTTCGACGAAGCTGCCGCCCACCCGCAGGTTGGCCTCGTGGAAGATGCTCTTCTGGATTACGAGCATCTCATCGGGCGCGGGCTCGATCGTGAACACGATTAGCCGGTCGACGATGCTGGCCGGCAATGGCTCAAGGCTGTTTGCCGTCGCGAACCAGAAGATGTGGTCGGCCCTGATCGGCAAATCGACGAACTCGTCGACGAAGCGGGCGGCGTTCTCGCGCTCGAGGAGGGAGTGCAGGACATTCGTCGGCGTCTCGGCCGGATTGATAGGCGAGGCCTTCTCGATCTCGTCGATGACGATGAGGGGCGAGGCATGGCTGCCTTCGATCAGGAGTTTTGCGACCTTGCCCGGTCCGGACGCCCGCCAGACCGGCGTCAGCCCGGAGAACGCCGAACCGCGGTCCGTCATCAGGTTCATGGCGATGACCTCGGAGGACACGTCGAGCGCCTCGGCGAGCTTGCGGGCATAGAAGGTCTTCCCCGTGCCCGGAGGCCCGACGACCACGGCGGGATCGAGCCGCAGTGGCGTCCCGGTCGCGGCACTGAGCCCCGCGGCCCTGACGATCCAGGCGGTGACCTCGCTGAACTGCGGACAGATCGCATCGAGGCTGGCGAGACGCGCGACCATGGCGTCATCGGGAATGACGAGCTTGCGCCAGGGTCCGCGCTCATCACCATGCATTCTGGTCCAGAGCTTGACCTGCCGAGCCTGAGCGGCATCCTCGTCATTGCTGGCCTCGGCGGGGTCTCCGACGAAGCCATCCCCATGCCCGAGACGGCGCGCCAGTCGCTCGGCATCGTAGAGTTCGATCGCCGGACCGACGGGCTGATCCGGCTCGTCAGCGCTGATCTCGGCGGCATCGGCAACTTTCGTGACCGTGTCGGCGCCATCAGGCCGCTGGTCCCGCAGATCACTAAGCAGCCGCTGCTGATCGAACTCGCGCAGGGTCACGATCGCCTCGGCGTCGTAGGACGGGATCGGATTCATCACCAGCCTCACAGCTCAACGCCGCCGAGAACAGTCACGAAGCGGCCGCCCTGCTTGGCGATGCGTCGCCCGACGCCGAGCGCGATCTCGACCGCGGCATGCATCGGATCAGGATCGGCTGCACGTTCGCAGATGAGACGCTCCACCTCCATCTTCACGATCAGGTCGTCGGAGCTGCGTGCCGGCCAGAGCCCGATCCGGCAGAGGCGGGCATAGGCGAGGATTAGCGCACCGCGCCGGGCGCCGAACCAGAAGGGAGATGGTGGCTCGGCCTGCGACCAGGCTTCGACGCTCGCGAACAGCGTCCTCGCCTCGTCGAGAAGGAGAGTGAGGTCGGGCGGGTCGTCGAACCAGGTCTCCAGCGCCATCCCGTGCTCGAGGTGATAGACCTCGGGCGCGGTGCTGTTGCCGGCCCCCGATTGCAGCAGCATGGCACCGCTGAAGCGCTGGGCGGCCTCCTCCATTCCAGGCGGAATGCACGATCCAATCACGAGACGCGGATGGCTGTCGGCGAAGGATCTCCACAGCGCGCGCTCGATCAGCTTGGCATCATGGACACCGTCACCCTTGCGATACTGCTCGCCTCGCTCCTTCGCGAGTATGGCCCTGGCGAAGTGGTCCTCGGGCGAGCCCGGCGGGACGAGCAGCATCGCGATCTCGCCGGCATGCGCGAGGAGCGCGAGCGCATTGCCGATGTTGATCATGTACTCCAACGCCGAGGGATCTGCTTCGGCGAGGGTCAGGAAGCGCTGATAATCGCGGGCGTGGACGATTGCGCGGCCACGCAGGTCGAGGAGCGGCGGGAGCCGTTCGAGCAAGGTGGCGTGACGCTCGAGTTCGTCGGACATCTCCGGCAGAAGAGCGTCGAGCGCGGCGAGCTCGTCGATGACGGGCACGCTGTCGGTCGTGAAGACGAGGTCGCGCAGGGTCGGTGCGGTGGTATCGGTCATGGTCTTGAACCTGTTTCCCTGGGGTCGGCTCTTCCGCCCCTTCGCCTCTTCCCCTGTCGTCATGCCGAAAGGCGCGCCGGGGAGGCGCGCCCTTTCCGTTTTCGGGATTGGTATCTGGTACGATCAGGCGGGATCGCTGACCGTCTTGCCGAGATCGACGGCCCATTCGATCGCGGCGCGCATGGGATCGGGATCACGGGCGCGCTGCGCGATCAGGTCGAGGGTGGCTCGCTTGATGGCTAGGTCGTCGTCATCGAGAACCCGGCACACGCCGATCCGGGCGAGCCGCGCATAGGCGAGAAGCTCAGCGCCCCGGATGCAATCAGTCCAGAGCGTAGGGTCAGCAACCTTGCTCTGGAGGCGCCGCCAGACATCGACCTGTGCCAGCAGCGTGCGCGCGCCGTCGAAGAGATCGGCGAGGTCGACCGGTGTAGAGAGCCAGAGCTGCAGCGACCGAGCGATCGCGACCGGATAGGCCGCCGGCTCGCCTTCTGTGGCGCTAAGGCCGTGCTCGGCCGAGACCGTCGGCAGCCTGGCCGGCCTCATGCCGTCCTCGCTGAGCGCGACGAAGTCGCCGCCGCACATCCGGCTGACGCGACAGGCGAGGTCAGGGTCGGCCGAACGGCGGGCTTGATGGCGCAAGGCGCGCCGCAGGTCGGCGCGGGCGCGATAATCCGAATCGCTGCGCGGCGCGATCAACATCATCGCGACATTGCCGGCATTGATCAGGATCGCCCAGGCCCGGACAGCATCGGATTTGAGGTCGTCGACTGTGACGATGCCGTCGCGAAGGGCTGTCAGCAGGTCCTGGATTTGTGCGGCATGGAAGCGTGCTCGCCCCCGGATCGGCAAGAGCGATGGGCGCTCGCGCCAGACCGAGGCGCACCGCCGAAGACCGGATTGATCCTCGTCGCCGAGGAACTCGAGAGACTCGAGCTCGTCGACGACGCCGACGAGCGGGAGGTCGGCGGCGGCCGAACGCCAGGCCGCCGCGAAATCGGCAGTATCGTTGATCTTCACTGTGATCTCTTTCATGAGGGGTGATCTGCTCTCCGCAGCACCCTTCCTCCTGTCTCCCTTCCCCATTTGCCTGGACCAAACGCGAAGAGGCGGCACCGCGCGGCGCCGCCTCTTCCTGGCAAGTGCTATGGTGAGGTCACCTCGAGCTGGCCTAGACGATCGGAATCCAGTCCGGCTCGTTCACGACCGTGGCGGTGGGTCGCCAGCCATGAGCCGGCCATGCCGCCTCGGTGTAGAGATGCCGGACCGCCGCCTGCATGTGCGCGGGATCACCGCGGCTGGCGCGCGCGTTGACGACGGTGACGAGGCGCTCCTTCGCCTGCGCTTCCGGCGAATGCTTCAGCGCCGGCCAGATCGCGATCTGCGCCGCGGCCATGTAGGCCAGTATGAGCGCGCCCTCGCAGGCCCAGCGCAGTTCACGCGCGCCATCCTCCGCCTGCCGCGCCAGAACCCGCAGGCGATCGGCGATCGCGAACATCTGCTCGACGCGAGCGAGCCTGTCTCCGAAGGGAGGCTCCGCCTTCAGGAACAGGCCCCAGCGGGCGATCTCCCGAGGCGAGAGCAGGACGTCCCCGGCCGAGGGCGGGGACAGATCGACGAGATCGAAGTGCCGGATCGGCCAGTGTGCCAGGCCCCGATCCTCCTGGGACGGGGCGGCGGGCCCCGGCGGCACGATCAGCGGGTCCACCGCATAGGCGGCGCGCTGAAGCCGGATCCGGGTTGCGCCCGCGGCATCGAGGGTCGCAGCCTCTCCACGCTCGGCATCGTCACCGTGGAGCACGCTGGCCTCCGCCAGCGCCATCTTGGCATGGGCGTCGTGAACCGTGTCGCAGGGCCAGATCGCGACGATCGCACCGCAGGAGAGCCCTGCGATGGCGAGCGCGACCCAGGCCCGGTTTCGCGGATCGGGGTGGTGGCTGCCGATCAGCAGCCGGCGAGCCTCATCGCCACAGCGCTTGGCGTCGATGGCAACAGCCTGAAGGTCAGGCGTGCTGCGGCGGAACGCGATGAGCTCCGACACCGAGGGATCGTCACTGATGCTTTCCGCGATCGCCGTCAGCGGATCGCGGATGGGCTCGGTAGGCCCGTCCTGGCCACTCGAATGTGCATTGTCGTGCGGCGCCAGCGGGCCGCGAGAGTCGTTCCTGATCATGTCTGCATTCTCATGTGGGTTATAGCCCGATCGGCTACGCCCCTTGTCCCGCCTCGGAATCGCGAGAGGGCACCGCGGTCCGCGGCGCCCTCCCGGCATGCTCCGAGCCTGATCCAGCCGGGATCAGAGCGGCTTGAACCGACCGGCCGTCTCGGCCTGCATGCGACGCAGCTCCCAGAGGCGATCGGCCATCGCAGCGGCGAACATCACGATGTCCTTCAGGCGTTGTTCGACCAGGCGCTGCGCCAGTGCCTCGATCCGGGTTCGGAGGGGCTGGTCACCGGCCGTGACCGCGTCGATCAGGCAGGCCCGTGCGAGATCGGCCGCTGCCAGCAGGTTCGCGCCGTGGCAGGCGCGCTGAAGCCGATCGAGACGCTCGCGATCGAGCTCGGCATCCTCCTGGACCGCCTGCGCGAATCGGTCGGCATCGTCGAGCTGCAAGGCCGCACGCTCGACCAGGATCGCCGGCGAGGCCTGTTCGCGCATGAAGGCCATCAGGCTGAGACCCTGCTCCAGACCGAGGACAGTCGGGCGGCCATCACGGATATCGTCCAGAGCGGGCACCGTCGCTGCATGGAATACCGTCTCGACCGCGGCGGGTTCGCCGATCTCGCCATAGACGAAGGCCTTACGAGCGATCTCCGCGAAGCCGGTATCGCCACCGACCGCCGCGATGACATCGCCGAGGACGCGTTGACGCGCGGCGAAGTCGACCGGCAGGCGCGGTGGTGTGAGCGCGACGGTGATCATCGCGGCATTGTTGAGCAGCAGGAGCGCGGCCAGCATGTCGAAGAAGTACGCGACCTGCGCCCTTTCGGACGTGCCGGCGAGCGCGAGGAAGCGGGTGATCTCGACAGCGTGGCCGATGGAGCGCTCGGTCATCTCGCCGACTGGATGAGTCTCGGCGGCGAAGCTGGCGTAGCCCTTCTCCGCGCCCGCCGACAGCGACAGGCGGTCGGTGAAGGCGGCGAGGTCGTCGGTGACGCGTCGTAGCGGCAGCTCGAGCTCGATGTCGGCAAGCGAGGGCGTGGTGGTGATGTTCATGTCAGTCGTCCCAGTTTCCTTGGGGGTTACGGCCACGTAGCCGCGCGTTCCCTCGGTCTGGAGAATCGTAAGAGGCGCCCGTTGGCGGACGCCTCCCTATCCCTTTGCTGTTCGGCCAGCCGTCAGACCAGCTCGTTCCAGTCGAAGTTAAGCCGGTCACGGGCGCCGACCGGCAGCGTCTTGATCCACGCCGCCTCGGCCGTGACGTGCCGGATCGCCGCTTGCATGGAAGGCGGATCGCCGGCCTCGCCGCGCCTGTTGATCAGCCCGACAACCTGCTTCTTGACCGAGAACGCGTCCCGGTTGTGAACGGGCCAGATCATCACCTGGCAGGCGGCGAGATAGGCCATGAGACGCGCGCCCTCGGCGGCGGTCATGAGTTCGCTGGCGTTGCCGGGCCCGCGCTCGGCGAGCGTGAGCAGCCGGTCGCAGGTCTCGAACATCCGGCGCGCCCGCAGCAGCAGATGCTCGAGGTTGGGGGCGGCCCTGGCGAAGCCGGCCCATTCCACGATCTGGCGATCGGCGAAGGCGGGCGGTCCGCCGCGCTTCGGCAGGTGCTCGACGAGGTCGAAGCGTTCGAGCGGCCAGCTCGCCAGCCCGCGATCGTCGGCCTTCGGCGCCGCCGGCGCCGGGGGCAACATCAGCTCGGGCACGGCGAAGGCGCCGCGCTTCCAGCGGATCCGGCGTGCATGCTGCGGGTCGATCTGACTGTCGAAGTCCGCTTCGCGCTTGTGGAAGAGCGCGCCGGTCTTTTCCGCGAGGGCGAGCTTCGCCTCAGCCTGGTCGAGATCGTCGGCCGGCCAGAGCGCGACGAGCGCGACGAAGCTGAGGCTCATGATCTCGAGCCCGCCGCACACGGCTTCGTAGAGATCATCGCCCGACTCCCGCGCCAGCCAGACCCTGAACTCTTCACTGTCCAGATTCTTGGCATTCCGCGCGGCATTCTTGAGATCGAGCGGCTGGCGCCTGAACGCCGTGAGCTCGGCGACGCTGGGATCGTCGCTGCCCGCGATCTCCGTCGCCATCGCGATCGGGTCGCGCAGCGCGTTGCCGGTCTGCTCATCCACCGTCCGGTTGGAACGCGGGGCGAGCGAGCGTCCTTCGTCCTGGTTCTTGTCGGTCATGTCCTGGAACTTTCAGTTGGGGTTACGACCATCTGGCCGCGCTTCCCCTCCGGTCCCGGAATCGAAAAGGCGCTCCGTGAAGAGCGCCTCTTGATCATCTCGGGCATTTTCTCATCGGGGTTACAGCCATCCCGGCTGCCGTTCCCCGGAATCGAGAAAGGGCCCCGTGCGGGAGCCCTTTATTCAGGCTCGGCTGCCAACGATTTGAGCAAGCTGGCCCTTCATCTCACCGATGTTGCGGCGCAATATATGACCATGCCCTTTGGGCGTTTCCTCCCAGACTCCACCCCGCCGGGTTCGTCCCGGCGGGGTCTTTCGTTCGGATGCCCTACGCGGCCCGAGACAGTCCCTGGCCGCGCCCCTGGAGCCAGCGCTCGATCGCGTCGAGCTGGCGGTGCTGGTCCTGCTCGGCCGAGCTGAGCCCGGCCCGCAGCATGGCGATGCGCCGCAGCGCCGCCGGGCGCGTCAGCCACGGCACCTCCTCCCCGGTGTCGAGGCGATGGCTCTGCCAGGCTGCACCCTTCTCGCGTTCGGCAGCCGAGAGAACCTCGGGCGCCTCGAGCCAGGCCCAGCGGTTGGCGAAGGCCCTGAGCCGGACATCGCCGAGACAGTCGCGGCCGAGCCGAACGCGCTGATCCCAGGCGACCTCGTGCCAGCGCCGCGAGGTCATCGCGTCCTCGCGGCTGATGAAGCCCCCGCTATACAGGTTGGCGTCCGGCCAGGGGCTGGGCTCCTTGCCGGCGAAGCGGCCGGCGAGAGCGACCGCGAGATTGTCGCGGAAGCGGGCATGGCCGCGGATCCGTGCCAGGCGCTCATGGCACTGCGCCGCTGACGGTATCTCGCCGCGAGCAGCGTGGGCCGCCATGTCCCAGGGCAACAGGGTCGGCTGGGCATTGGCCTTGACCAGCCGGATCGGGCGCTCGCCTTTGGCGAACAGGAGTCCGCCGAGCTGTTCCGGCGTGGCGTCGAGATAGCCCGGATCGATCGAGAGATCGGCGACCGCCCAGGACGCGCCGTTGCCCGGCACCGGCATGATGCCGCCGGCCGGGATCATGCCCCTGAAGAGCCCGAGGCCGAGCGGCTCGGGTCGAGCGAACAGCCCGGCCGGGCCGCTCTTATGGGCATTGGCCATCATGGCCGCGACGATCGCGGGAGCACGCTCGCGCAGCAGCGCGAACAGCGCGATGGTGGCATGGACGTCGTTCAGGGCGTCATGCGCGTCGGCCTCGTCGAGGACGATGCCGTTGGCGCGGCAGACCGGCCCCAGCCGCAGCGTCGGCTTGCCCTCCGGAGTCACCGGGATGGTGACGACGCCGGGCGCGAGCATCGTGACGGCGCGCAGCATGATCAGGACGTCGGCGCGCTGATAGCCCGGCATCGATGTCGCATAGGGCGGCTGCAGCGTCTGGAAGAATCCATGGCGCAAGACCTCCTCGTCATAGGCCATGGTATTGAAGCCGAGGATCGTCGCGGGCGACGCCTCCGCGATAATACCGGCGATCGCCCGCATCAGTTCGAGCTGCGAGAGCGGCGCCGCCTCGATCCTGTCGGGATCGAAGCCGGTGACGCGGAGCGCGTCCGGGCTTGGCACCACATGGGCGGGAAGCCGCGCCCGCAGCACGGCCTCGCGCGAGGGCAAGAGATCGGCATCGGTCGTCACGAACGCCGCCTGCAGCGGCACATTCCAGGCCGGGGCCAGACCCGATGTTTCCAGATCGTAGAACAGGAAGCTCATCGCCGCGCCCTCAGTGCCGGCCCGGGGAGCCGGGCTCCACCGGCACCTTGATTAGGCTGATGCCGAGCTCGCGCGCGTCCTGATGCATCGCAGCCTCGATCATCCAGGACGTGCGGGACCGTTGGATCTCGTCCCCGTCGAGGATCATGGCCTCGTAGACCATGATCTTCTGCTCGAAATGCGCCTCGTCGCGCGCCGGCGCCTCGGCCAGCATGAAGGCGTAGAAGCGCGCGGTCGCCCGCGCGCCCTCAGCCAGCTGCAATCCGGTCAGACCGGCCTGCTCCGGATAGACCCGCTCCGCCTGCTGCTCCAGCAGCAAGGCATGCGCCATCGCCTCCTGCCACAGGAGATAGAACCTCGTGGGCTGGTCCGTGCTCATCCGGTAGCTGCGCTGGTAGCGCGTCAGGTCGTCATGATCCGGGCGCGCTGCGTCGCGGCCCGGAGGCGTGGTGGTGTTGTCGGTCATCGGATGAATCCGTCGTCGGAGTGTCAGCTCCCGAGACGGCCTCCCTCTCTTATAGTGTCAGAGCATGGTCTCGGGGGTTCCTCATCGTGAGGTTCCACAATTCAAACTCTCCTGTGATTCTCCTATAGCGCGGCGACGGCTCAGGGACCGGGCCGCGCGTACAGGAATTCGGCGAGATCACCGACCGGGAGCGCGGAGAGGTGCTCCGGGAGCAGGAGGACAGTCTAGCCGAATGCCTCGTCGCCGAGGACAAGGATGATATCGCGATCCGGACCGTGACTCTGATAATGCTCGACGACCAGCTGCCGCCGCGCGCGTTATGCCTTCGCATGCGATCCGCTGGTCGACCCCCATTTCAACGAGCCAACGCTGCCGCATGTCCATGAAAGTCGGGGCCAGTGTGAGCTGCGGAAACAGTTCGTGGCTGACATCGACCAGCCCGCCGGCTGTCGATTCCGAACCTGCCGCCGCGAGAGCCGACCAGACCGCGTCGGAGATCACGATCCGGATCTGATCGCTGAGGCCGGCGAGGGGTTGGACATGAGGTCGGCGCCCACCAGCATGGTCAGCACCTCAACATCCATCACGATGACGTCGATGGGGCCGGCTGCGGTGGCGAGGCGCCCGAGGGCGGCTTCTTTGGCGTCATGCCATGCGAGGACAGGCACATTCTTCTCCGGGGGCTTCATCTCAATCCGATCAGGCGAAACAGACGATTCCAGGAAACCCGAGTGCCCCGGCGTCGTGGGGCATCGGGTTCTGCCTCCCTATTTTCTTGGTCGGCTCGCAGGACCGCGATTGTCAGGCGGTTGATACCTGACAAACTATTCCCTATCTTGAGATGAGTTTCTAACGGAGGCGAAGGTGAAGAAAGCTGTCAGCCTGACGCTGAACGAAGCCGGCTATGTGGTGGGACAGTCCAGCACTGCGATCAACCGCGCCGTCGACCGCGGTGTGATCAAAGCCAGGCTCCAGCGCCGCGGCAAGCTCCAGCTGCGCAAGGTCGGCCCCGCCGAGCTGCGCTTCCTCGCCGTCGCGAGGGCGATCGCGAAGGATCTGACACCAGCCGCACGCAAGAAGATCTATGAAGCGGTTCGTCGCCTTCCTCCCCAGGCACACCGGCTGGAATTGGGTGTGATGGAGATCAGGCTGACGGAGATCGACCTGCAGATCGCCGAGCGCCTACGGCGCCTCGATGAGGTGAAGGCATTCGTGGACGAGGCACAAGGTGGCGATCCGGTCCTGCGCGGCACGACTGCGCCGGTCCACGCGGTGGCTGCCCTCACCGCCGGCCAGTCGGTCGCCGAGATCATCGAGGATTATCCCGGTCTGACGCCGGCCCAGGTCGAGGCTGCCGTGGAATACGCCAAGGTCTATCCGAAGCCTGGCCGGCCACTGCCGGCACGGAGCCTGAAGCGGATGCTGAGTGACCTTGCCGCCACCGGCATCTGGGACCTGGAAATGGATTCCGAGCCGTTGGCGCCGCAGCCAATTCCGTGACGATCTACCTGCTCGACGAACACGTGCTACGCGAGCTGCATCCGAAGGGACACGCGCGGGTCCTCGCCTGGTATGCGACGGTGTCGACGGATGATCTGCGAATCAGCGCCATGACCTTCTTCGAGAAGCGTCGCGGCGCTGAGCGCCTCAGCCGTACTGACCCGAAACGCGCCGCCGCCATCCTCAAGGGCATCCAGGTCCTGGAAGCGGCGTATGGATCCTGCGTCGTTCCGATCGACGGTCCCGTTGCCGCCGAGTGGGCCAGGCTGCTCGACGCGAAGGACAAGAACCAGCGCGACCGCGCCCTTGCCGCAACCGCCCGCGTCCATGGCTTTGTCCTCGTCACGCGCAATGTCGATGACGTCCGGGGCTGTGATGTCGATGTGCTCGACCCATTCGTAGCGGAACCGCAGGTTCAGCGGGTCTGACGGCCCGACAGCCGATCGACCACAGGAATGCCCGGGCTGTCGCCGAGGCAGCTTTGTCGCCGAGGCGGTCGGATGCCGCCGCACCTATGCCTTTGTCACGTCTGGACGGTTCGCGCCGGAGGCGCCGGCCGCCCCACGGATCCAAGCGTCGAAACCGGGGATAGCCTCGTGGTCGATCGCGTGGCCTTCGACGAGCCTGACGAGGCTGCCGGGCTCCATGGAGGAGCCTCGCATTGCGAGGAACATGGCGGCTTCCAGCTCACCCCCGTCCCAGAGGATTGCACCGTAGTCACGCGCATAATCGCGCAGTTCGTTGAAGTTGCTTGCCCCCAGGCCACGCGCCATCGCTTCGAGAGCCTGGGCATGACGCACCCCTGGGAAGACGGCGCGGGCATCGCACTTCATCTGCTTGAGCGAGGCTTTGTCGAGCCTGATCAACTGATCGTCCATGGCGCCTCCAACTGCCGGTTATCCTTCCGAGCTCGATCGTAGGGCCGAAAGGCCAGATCGCAACCAAAGCAGCCTCGGAATCGCGGAATTTCGCACGAGTGTTCCACATTTTCACGTTTCGGCCGTTCGAAAGGGCTTGCGGTGTCGATAATCGCGGCTATTCGTCGATTATAGGCGACGTATCGGCCTGCCGCGCTTCCGACCGGCAAACGCGATCACTCTTCCCCGGTATTGCCCGGGTGTTCGCGATGGAGCCGCTGATGTCGTCCTATGCCGAAACCCTGATCTCGCGGTTGCAGAAATGCCCTGCTTACCTGAGCCCCGCTCAGGTCGCGCAGGCGCTCGAGATGAGCAAGGGAGCTCTGGCGCTGCGGCGCATGCGCGGTTGCGCCCCTACCTTCGAAAAGGTGCCGACCGGCAAGATCATCTACCCTCGCGACGGCGTAATCGCCTGGCTGAGGACCGGCCGGACTCCCGACTAGGTCCCCCTCTCCTTTCCGGCGGTCCTTCCCGCCTTTCGGCGAGCTCGAACCTCCAGCCCTTCCGCGGCACTGGTCTCTCCGGCGCGGCGCAGGGCCGCAGCGGCGGCAAAGATATTTGCCGACGTATCCTTCGCCCACGAAAGCACGACATTCTTCTGTGCGTCGGAGGCAGTCGTCACGAAGCTCCGAAGTCCGTCCATGAGGTACGCCCCAAGGGCTCGGCTGACCGCTCCGGTCAGCTCGGTTTCAAAGCCTTGTTGAAGGTGTCGAAGTGCGATCCCAGCCAGAACGCGCCGTTCCTTAGGAACGGAATTGAAGTCGAACGCGGCTGGTCGCGGAGTTTTCACGGCAGTGCGAAGCTGGGAGGCGTTCGCGGCCGCCTTGTTCCGCCGCATTGCGACCAACTCGCGCGCCTCGGCACGCAAGGCAAAAGCCCGCCCCTTCATGACTACCGTCGTCACGAATCCGGCGCCGATGGCGAGCGGAAAGCCCACACCAGCCAGGAGCGCTCCAGACGCTGCCAGCATGAAGGCCGCTTTACGCAGGCGGCGCGACTGCAGGATGCGGGCAGCCCGGAAGGCGCGGTCGATGCGGCGCTGACGGAGACGAAGCGCCTCACGATCCGCGGCCCGGATGGCCGCACGCCGGGCCTTCAGGGACAACGTCTCATCGCGACGCTGCGCTTGCGCACGTTTGCGCCGTGCCTCGGGGAAAGCCTGGTCGAGCTCGCCATCGATCGCCGCCTCGAACAAACCGCGGCGGATTTCGCGATCGACATGCGCCTCGGCGCGGCGATGGGACGCGACTAGCCCTTCGCGGACAACCTCGGCGAGAGGGCGGGCCCGCGCCCGCAGGAGCCCAAGATCGTCCGCGCTGATCTCCGGCGCCGATCGCCCCATCTTCTTGAGCGAACGCGCGAGCGAATAGGCCGCGCCGGTTTTCAGATGAACCACCATCAGCACGTCCCGCCGGGCGCCCAGCGCGATCGCGAAGCCGCCCTGGGTGAGAGCGCGAGGGAAGGACGAGGATGGCCCGGCCGATGCCAGTGCGGTAGCCAGGCGACGACGGAACTCCACCGGCGACATCTTCGTCCGCGCGCCCTGTTGCCGGTCGTTTTCGCTATCCCGGTTACGGTTGCGGACAGGCTCATAGTGGGAGAGGACAACGGCCATGGTGGCCTCGCCTCGCTCGGCCAAGGTCTCCTCGTTCTTCCGGATACGCGGTCCAGGAACGATATTCTCTCCGAGTTCGATCTCGAGTATCCGCGAGGCCAGTTCGTCGGCCCGGAAGTTCAGCTTCGACGACAGGACCCGCCCGGTCGCCGGATTCACGGCCGCATAGAGCAGATGAACATGGGACGGGCGCCTGCCCTTCTTGTGGACGATCACTTTTCGCGGCTGATCGGCCGGGATCCCGTGCTCGCGCTCGACGACCTCGATCATCCTGAGCAACCCCACCTCGTCGAGCGCCAGGAACGGCGAGCATTTGATGTGCGCGACCGTGATCCTCGCCCGCACGTTCGACGCGCTCAGCGCGGAGAACATCTGCAACGCCCGATCGAGATCGGCCGGGCAGCCCCGGTCCAGATCGGTCCGGTCCACGACGCGCTCGTTATTCTCGGCGTCGAGAAGGTGCCGGACCCGGTCCGGATCGTCGCCGACGAAGCTGGAGCGGATGATCACGACCGGCGCCGCTTCAGCGTCGCGATCACACACGCGAGCGCCGCCTCCAGAACACCCCGCAGTCGGTCGAGATCCTGGATCGACTCCTCATGCCTCCCGCCGGCATTGAGGCGCGCCGCGATCTGGTTCAGGTTGTTTCCCACACGCCCGAGGTCGCCGAGAAGCTGTCGCAGGATCGCAGCATTCGCGACGGCACGGCGCACATGGTTCAGCTTCGCCACCATGCCGAGGTCGCGGGCGACGATCTTGCGCGCAAGCTGGCCGGCGGTCAGGCCTTGCGCGGCGGCGACCTCCATGAGTTTCGCCCTATCACCCGGCGGCAACCTGAAGCTGACTGGCCGATCGAGGTCCTTGTCATTCTCTTCTTCCCGGATCGTCATCGACGAGCCTTCCCGTGCGTAGCGCGGACAGACCCGGCTCGTTTCGAGGCGGCAGGGGTCCACGGGGGCAGAGCCCTCTGGCCAGAGACTTGGAGCGACGCCTGCGTTGTCTACAAGTCGTCACTGGCCTAATGTAATATTCTCCCTAGGGATTTATATGATTTCGACGTTGTCGGAATATATCCGACATATATTATCACTCGCATGACCTAAATATAGGCGGCCGATATGTAATCAATATAATCACTGAAATGCCTGTTATGTAGCGATTAATTCGATCGCCTGCTATCGATGCCGACATGGAGTACTGACCATGATCGATCTCGATATGACCCTGAAAGGCCTGGAGCCGAACAAGCCGCCGACGCTGAAGGACTGCATCCGCGCGCACATGCCGGCGATCGAGGAAGCGCGAGCGAACGGTGTGCCGTGGAAAGTCATCCTCCACACCCTTGAGGCGGTCGGCATCGTCATCGATCCGCAGTTGCTCGCCAGCTATGTCTGCCAGATCCGCAAGACGATGCGGCCTCCGGCTACCGCGCAGGCGGATGATCTCCCGATGACGCCCACGCCGTCGCGCCAGACGAAGCCGCCTCACGAACAGGTGGCTGGCGGCATCGATAAGCCGCTTCGGCAGGTTGCCGGGGGCCTGCTGGCACCGCACCCGCTGCAGTAGCCCAATTCATTCGCATTCGGCCCGGCCACTCCGTCTAGGCCGCAACCTACCCGGTGACGGGGAACCCCCGGGTGACCGGGAACGATCCCGCCTGCCTTCCTCTCAGCCAAACAAAGGAGCTTGGCATGACCACGACGAAGGCCGCCCAGCGCGGCAAGAAGTACATCTTTGCCGCGGCCGGCGGCGGCGGCAAGAGCACGCTCGCGATGCTCATGACGAGCACCTCTGCGTTCAAGAACGTCGAGCTCGACCTCTTCGACGTCGAGCCGGCGAATCCGACCCTGCGGCGCTACCACAAGTCGATGCCGGCCGAGCATGTCCTGGAGGACGACCGGCCCGAGGCCGTGGTTCCGTTCCTCGAGAACCGCGTGTTCGCCAGCGACCGCCCGGCGGTCGTCGACCTCGGCGCAAACATGGAGGGCCATGTCCTGCGCTGGCTCAATGACCGTGGTGCCGCCGTCGCGGAGGACATCCGCTTCATCGTGCCGATCTCGAAGCGGGACGGCATCACCGCCGCCGCGCGCATCGCCCTGAACTGCGGCGCGGCCTCCGTCCTGCTGGTGCACAACGAGGCCGGTGGGCTCGACGCCGAGGCCGCGATCGCCGATCCGGTGTTCGTCAAGCTTGCCAGCCAGGTCGGCCAGCCCGCCCGCCTGCCGCAGCTTGGCACCACCATGGCCGATGTGCATCGCACGAGCACGCCGCCCCATCTCATGCTCGGCGGCAAGAACCGCTTCGAGGCGCAGGGCGCCCTGACCATGATCCGCAGGGTCGAGGAGACCTTCTTCGACCATCCGGAATTCAGGCCCTGGTAAGGCCGTGAAGCGCTTCACGGACAAGCTGCGCAAGAGCGCGGGCGTGCGCGACGGCGACCCCGTCGCGCCCGTCTTCGACGCAGTCGACCTGATGGCGCGAAGGGTCGACGGGGCGGTCGAGGCGATCAGTCGCACCGCAACACGCGAGGCGCGGGTCCGCCGCGATCTGGTGCGCGGTATTGCCGCCGTCGGGCTCGTCTTGGCGCTCGCCAGCGGCGGCCTGGCCTTCGCCGGCGCCACGGTCATGATCCGCTCCAGCGAGAAGCGTGCCGCCAGTCAGGCTCTGGCGCTCGAGGAGGAACGCTCGAAGAACTTCAATGCGCGCGTCGAGCAGCGCGCCGCCGCGGTCGCCTTCGACGTGGTCACACAGGCGAATGGACGCGCCGCCGCGGCAGAAGCCCAACTGGAGATCGCCCGCGACAAGCTCGCGTCCCTGGCGCGCAATGCCGACGACGAGGTTCGCGACCTCGTGAAGTCGATCGCGACGGCGCGCCGGGAAGACCTATTCCTGCTGGCAAAGCTGCTGCGCCACCAGGATCCGAATGTCCGCAGGGCTTGCGACGCGCTGACAGCCGTGTCGCCGGCTCTCATCACGAAGCTGCAAGCATATTTCGCGGCCAACAAAGGCCGTCTGTGAGCCTGGAAGGAGGCACATATCATGGACTTCGACAACGAGCTCGACCGGGATCGCGACTTCGACGAGATGTGGTTCAACCATTCCAGCCAGCTCGTCACCATGCGGAACATCTCGCCGATGAGGGCGGCCGCGACCTCGCTGGCGCTCATGCGCCGCGTGTTTGGCGAGGATCCCGCTTTCCGCCACTGGCTGATCCAGAAGGGCCTGCCGACCGCCGCGCCGCGATAGGCGACCGTCGTGCACCGGCTCAGGTGAGGCGCTCATCCGAGTTCGCCAGTTGTCCTCTTCAAGCCGTAGCGCCTCGACCATTCATCGCAGGCTTGCTCGTGTCTCGCCTGGGCCTGCGTCCAACCTTCTTCCGCCGAAGCGCAAAACCTGACCTGGCCGCAGGACAGCTGTACCGGGGCTGAGCTGGGTTCACGCCGCGGTCAGCGTGGGAATCTTCGAGACGTCGACCTCACGCTCGGCATGCCAGGTATCGTAGGCGCCCTGCATGCGCACCCAGAGGCCGGCGCCATTCCCAAAGAGCTTGCCCAGCCGCACCGCGACGGCCGGCGAGACGGGCTTCTTCTCTTCCAGGATATCGTGAAGGTGCTGTCGCGAGATCCCGAGCAGCCGCGCGATCTCCACCTTCGACCTGCCGACGGCAGGAAGGACATCTTCACGCAGGACGGCGCCCGGATGAGTCGGAGCGCGGTCACGGGATCGTACGGCGGGGATCGTGTCGGGCATGGCGGGGGCTCCTGACGGTGGCGCGGTATGGGGACATGGCCCCGGTCAATGGTAATTCTCCAGATCAACGGCAACGGCGTCGAGGCCTTCGAAGGCGAAGGTGATGCACCACGGTCCGTTGACATGGACCGTGTAGCGCGTCGGATCGAAGCCTCTCAGCGCATGGAAGTCGAAGCCGGGGAGGTTCATGTCCTCCGGCCGGCCAGCGGCGTCCAGAGCATCCAGGCGGCGAAGGACGCGACCATGCAACTTGGCGTCGACCTTCGCGGTCCGCCCCTTCTCCCACAACTCGGACAGGCCTTTGTGCTTGAAGGAGCGGATCATGGCCGAACGTAAGCTTGTTGCTTACAAATGTCAACGGATAGCTTACAGAACAGATGCATCTCCGGCGCCACGGCCTGTGGAATGGCTATAGCACCACCTGGGCGCCCCTGACCTTGCCCCGCAGGAATCATGTTTGCCACGATGGGCTCTGCTTCGGACTCAGTTTGGCATTCCCAGGCGGGCGCAAGTAGAAACTTTCGCCCGTTGTCTGTCGGACGCGCGAGCGAAACTTGGAGTTCGGCGGCCATTTGGCCGGCAACCGAGAAGATTGTCAGTTGAGGGATTCGGGGCTCGGTGGAAGGACTGCCGGCGCCATCCGGTCGAGCCTCACCACGTTGTCGGATGCACCGACAGGCAGCAGCGCCATCGGCAAAGCCTGGCGTGCCATAGCGCCAATTTCCGTTGCGACCTCTACATGCCCGAGCTCGAGCATGTCCCACATGGTCCCGAGCAGGTATGAGTTGGGCCTCTCCATCAGCTTCTCCTTGCGATCAAGGAATGTACGCTGGGCGCGCTCGATCAGGCCGTACTCCGGCTGGCAAGGATAGAGGAAGGTCCTCTGTCTCATGCATGGCCACACCCACAGACCAGCGAGCAACAGCAGCAGGATGGCGTCAACCGTCGCTTTGGCGAGCGGAATGCCGATCTCGTTTCGATCGTGAACTCGAAGACCAGCGGAGCAATATGGCTGGGAAAGCCGCGTGTTCACGCCGGCTCGAGCGTAGAAAGTCACCTGCAAGAGTCGCCCCTCTGCGATCGTATGGGCAACGGCCGGGTCGAGCGTGAAGAGGGTCTCCACCCTCTGCCTGATCTGGCGGGTCAACCGATGCCCGTCCTCGCCACTCTGGCCCTGCCGCGCTTCTTCGGAGAAGCAAAGGGCTTCCATCGAGCCGGCCTTGCGGATGAAGCGACTGCCCTCCAGCAGGCAACTGTGCGTATGACGGTAATCTGGGAAGTCGGTCGGCACCCGCTCGACATGCAAGACGGACTTCGGGAAATGCGGGATCCCAGCGTCCGCATTAGAAGGGCTGTCAGACAGAGTCCGACAGGCGAGACAGGCGGTGTTGAACGCGATGTCAGCCGCGTCCGCCTTGTCGCGGGCAAACCCGCACCAGGTGAAGATCGGGTTAGAGGAATAGGCGAACGGATCAGCTCCGCCGCCCACGCTGGCGCGCCAGCGGCTCTGAGCGGCGGTCGGCGGAGCCGTGAGCGTGTCGATCGTCATGATGGATATCTCCGAATTCGATTGTGGTGGGTGCCGACGGGAAGCCGGCGAGCCGGTTTGACGAGTGCCCGCATCGCGGGGCGCTGACGGAGCGGAGGCGGGGATCTCGCTCGGTTCCTGCGCCGCATGTGTGCAGGCGGGAATCGGTCGCATCTGCCGCGGAGAGCGACCACGGCAGCGCTGTCCCTCGGCGCGGAGAGCCAGCCGCAGGACGTCATCTTGCGGCAGAAACGACGCCCTGGGTCACAAATGTAAGATGTCACTTCCGGCATCGAGCAGGCTCACGGTTGGCCACCCTGCCTTTCGGCAGGTGGTCATCCGCGCCTCACTCGGACGTACCCGGGCACGGCACAGAAAGCCCGGCGTAGTGCAGGTAGCGAAGTTCCGGCGCCCCTGCACGGATGCGATCTGTCGACCCCAGTCCGTACACAATCCCCACGCCCAAGAGCGTAAACCCTGCGGGCAGAACCTGGAAACGGCCCGGTCCTGCGCGGCCGCCCCTCTTAACCGCTGAGGCTCGGCAGGACGACGCTCACGAGCCCGCCGTGTCGAGCGGATCACTGAATTCGTCGTCCCGCTGCTCCGAATCACGCGGACAGGACAAAGACGAACGTATCAGGAACAAAATGCCAATCAAGAGCTGGATGCTACTTCCGAGCCTCGGCGCTGATCATGGTTAACTGGCAAGAGAAGGAGGTGAGCGCGAGAGGAGCGGGGACGCATGCGTGCCGCTCCATGCCCCTCACCTCACCATGCCGGGTGAGCTGCCCGAGGACGAGGTGGGTGCGATGAAAGATGCCAATGGCGCCGCCCCGAACGGCGACCTTGGACGTCCAACCTGGGCAATCCGCCAGCCCAGGTCAGGGATCGGTTGCTTTCAGAATCGAGACCCAGTCCTGGCGGCCGCCTAATAGCCGCAGGATCACGACATGATCTGCGGCGGTCGTATAGACGATCACATGGGCTTCGTGAGCATGAATTCGCACGGGCGGCGTGAACTCGGCACGCTCCCGGGCCAACGTCGGCATGGTGGCGATCGTTTCGAACAGGTCGGCCAACGTGTCGACGTACCGATCGGCCTGCGCGGTCGACCAGATCTCAGCGGAGAAACGCCAGATGTCGTCGAGGTCGGCCAACGCCCGAGGCGTAAGCCGATATCGACCTCCGCTACCTGACGGCATGACGCTCGCGCATGCGCCGTTTGAAAGCGTCGACATCGAGGAACTGCGGCTCGCCGCTTTCGATCCCTTCGGTGATGGCGGCCTGCAATGTCGCGATCGCTTCCGCGCGCTGCTGATCCCTGCGGATCAGATCGCGGACATAATCGCTCGCGTTGCCGTAGCGGCCACTGAGGGCCTGACGCTCCACCCAGGCCTTCATCGGCTCAGGCAGTGACACGTTCATCGTCGCCATCGGATCCTCCAATCCCGAGAAGATTATCCCATATGGCAATCTTTGCCAAATGGGATCGCGACGGCCTCCGGGTATTGGGCTGCAAAGCCTCCCTGCGGACCCTTCTGGCGAAGGGAGCGCGAGGGAACGATGGGAGATTTCACTGGGTCAGGGGCGACAGCTTATCCCGTCTTTACCCGGTACCAGCGAAGTCTCGGCATTCAAGGCCATGACCAGGAAAAACCCGTCGACGGCACCTCTGAGTCCCGAGGTGCTTCCAACCCGCGCAGTCCTGGGGCGCTAGCCCCTTTGCCCGCGGCAATGAGCGCGAGGAAAGGGCATCTGGCCTCCTGCTTCTCCATCACCCTCTCCTCGCGCTCTCATTCACGGCTCTTCTTCCGGCCATGGCATTGAGAGCGCGAGAGGAAAATGAAGGCTATCCCCTAGCCGGCAGAACAGGGCGCCTCCCCGAGGGTACCAAGTCAGGATCGGCAGCAGGAGGTTTCCACCTCAGCCCCCATCCCTCCCTCGCGCTCTTATCCTTCTGCATCGACCATGGCGTCCGGAGCCGCCGCTCGTCATCCGCCCCAACCACCCCCTTCCCCCGTTTAAGGGGAAGGGGGTGGTGGTGGGGCTTGATGCAAGCGAGCTCGCGAAAAGAGAGCTCTGGCGGGACGGCCCAGCCATCGTACCAGCGCTCACCACCACCCCTTCCCCTTAAAGGGGGGGAAGGGGTGGTGGTGAGCGTGTGGTCCCTGGAATTGCTTGAACAAACAGATGGCTCGCGCTTCCGCCGAGCCATCCTGGAGAAGAACCCAGCAGGAGAGGCGCGAGGGAAGGATGCGGCCTCATCGCGACGCTGAGGTCGGACCGGCGCAGTCTGGCGCTCAGGCTCCCACGACCGACCCCGGATCATCTTCATGATCTGAGGCCGACAGCGAATCCGGCGCATCTCTACGTTTACCGGTCGCGACACGCCTGGAAGCATGCGCCGCAGAAAGCGCCGCTCGTTTGGTGGCGTAGCGTCCCACGCCCCGGATGCAGATCCCGCAGATGAGCAGTACTCCGCCCTACTTTCATCGGCAGGGCGGCTGACGCAAATGTCGGCTCAGGCGGACAAGGATGCCTCCGAGTCGGCTTCCTTGTTCTCCTCGGGGGACGGCAAGGAAGCCGGAGCTGGCGAACTTGCCGTCATGCTCGTCGTGGTAGGATAGCTCCCCACGGTTCTGAGACAGTCGCGCTTACGTCCGTTCTTTCCCGGCCTGTTGTAGGTCTCGATGACGCGACTGCGCAGCATCAGGTCGATCACGCTTTCGATGTCTTGCCTGTGGGTCTTGCCGTCTGCTCCAAGGACCTCCGCTATGGCGTAACCGAACCAGTCAGGGGAATTGGAACTGTAGACGTCCCGCGTCTCCAGGCTGTCGAGTGCGTCCAGCGCGGCGGAGACGATATCATCGAGCTCATACTGATCAATCGTCGGCGCGAACGATTCGACCACACCGACGATATCGCCGGGATTGTCCGGGTTGGGATCGTTGCCGATGGCAACCGAGGAAAGCCTGATGTAGCTGGCAGCGCTCTCGCCCGAATTATTCTGCTTGGTCGCCCTGATCGTCACGTAGCGCTGGAGGCTGCCGTCCCTGACGCCGAGCCGCTCCGTGTCCTTCGGCCCCAGCTGTGAGAGATTTCGGACATGCCGTGCCGCCGCGGCGAGCGAGCTCGCCCCTCGGCTCGCGTCGGCACTGTCGCTGCTGCCGCCTTTGGAGGCATGATGTACGAGGTGGACGGCACACTTGCCCTGCTCGGCGATCCGCGCCCAGGCCTTCACCATCATGTCGATACCGGTGTTGTCATTCTCCGAGACCGAATGGGTCGAGATGAAGGGATCGACGATAACGACGTCGATCTGGCCGGCGATGCTGTCGATGAGACTCCGGACCAGGGGCTCGTTGACTTCCAGCCGCGCCTTGTCTGCCCCGCTGGAGAGGTTGATGCGGTTGGCGCTGCGCCCCGAGTTCACGAAAAGCCGCTCCTTCAGCGCCTCATGGTCCAGTTTCTGGGCCATGGCTGCGGCCTTGATCCGGCGGTCGATTTCGTCGAGCGGCTCCTCGCCATTATAGATCCAGACCCGTAGCGGCCGATGGGACTTCTCGATGAACGAGGAACCCGACGCCATCGCCACGGCTTCGGCAATGCACAACGAGGTCTTGCCGGTACCGCCCGCGGCGATCGTCAACGTGACCTGGTGGCGCTGATAGGCGGGTCCGAACAGAAACTCTCGCATCGGCAAAGCGGATCCTTGAAGAGCGCGATAAGGTTTGGGAGCTGAAAAGCCTGGGCCAGGCACATTGAGGGGTGGCGAGGCGGTGCCGGTTGCCGGCATGGCAGGATCGGGACGCGAGGCATGGGTTTTGGTGAGCTTGGGCATGGTACTCGCTAACTCGGATACGGGATGGGGAGTGCCCGATCAGGCACTGGAGAGACCGCGCTGTTTCCCGGCTTTTGAAAAGATGGGCTGCGGCACGGAACGGTCTGGCCACGGCATTTCGGGCCGAATCTAATTGTTTGGGGACAGAGCCCTTCGTCGGCCGAAGGCGGACCAGATCGAATGCCTTGACGCACACTGACCACCGCCGAGCTGTTCGGCCGCGACGCCAACTGCAACGTTTCCGGCCCGGTACGCGGGGCTTCGCAGGAGTTCTATCCCATGTAGGACCGCGATCGCGTCGTGAGGCTCGTCGTAGATCGCGTGCCAGCGAAGCTCGGAAGTCCCGTCGATATTGAGGGAGTCCGTCGCCTGGAGCAGTTGGTGATCGGGGTCACATGACCTCAACGCCGCCTCCAAAGCAGCAACCTGGGCAGCGCGGCCCGCTTCCCGAGCTGCCGCCATGGCCAGCGCGTCGTTCAGCTGCTTTTGCTCCCAGTTCAACCAGCCCGGAATCGCGATGCGCGTCGCGTTGGCCGTTCGACTTGTCGGTGAGGGTCGCCGGATCCTTTTTGAGCGCATGACATCCCCTGAACTTCCTGGATCGGAGGACGCCGTTGTCGACATCACCGTCTCGACCGCTGCGATTACGCAGAGGATGCTGCGTAAGGTCGATTAACGTTTGCGTTCCACTATGGACGCGAGGCGTTCTATTCCGTGCGCCATTGGGGCAAACTCATGGCTAACGGCAAATTCACCAGATCATCGCGATTCGACCGAATGAGCTGGGACGACTTGCGGCTTTTTGCGCTGGTTGCCGAGGAACGCAGTATCAGACGAGCTGCTGCAAGGGCGGGGTCCGGGGCGTCGACCCTGTTCAGACGCATCGGCGAACTGGAGCAACAACTCGGGGCCAGATTGCTCAACCGCTTGCCAGAAGGCGTCTCTCCGACCCTGTTCGGTCAAAGGGCACTGGCTTTGATCAATCAGATGGCGGCTCCCGTGCACGGGCTCGATCAGCTCGCGTCGGAAGCTCGTGGGGACCGCGCTTTCGTTTCAATTACCGTGACGCAAGGGCTTGGCGTCAACTGGCTCATCCCGAACGCAGCGGCCTTTCACAAAGCGAACCCCACCATCGGCCTGGATTTCCGCATCGCCAACGGCGTCGCCGACATCTTGAGGTTCGACAGCGATCTCGGGATCCAGATGACACCGCCCACCGCGCCGGATCTGGTCGCGCTAAAGCTGGGCCGCATGCATTTCGAGTTGTTCGCCGCCCAAGCCTATCTGGACCTGCACGGATGCCCCGCCGACGTCGCCGAACTCAGGCGACATCGCTTCGTCGAGCAACTCGACGGCCATGTGGAGGAAGGTCATGTCGCCAACGTCCTGGGAGCGCTCCGCAACGAGCAGGTGGCTGCGAGAGTCTTGGGGAGTTGCGGCGCGATCCGGGCGATCGAAGCCGGCATCGGCATCGGAGCGCTGCCGAATTATTCGATCGCGTTCGGAAACAAGGTGGTGCCGCTGAACCTGGCCCTGACGAAGCATCGGGATATCTGGTTGACCTACAGGTCGGATGCACGCGAGCGGCCCGCAGTGGCCACTGCTATCGCTTGGTTGAAGGGGCTATTCGATACGCGGCGTTGGCCGTGCTTCCGGGATGAGTTCGTTCCGGCAAGGGAAGTCCCGCCAATGCTTGCAGACATCGCATAGGAGGCCCGCATCGCTGCGTTGTCGCCGAATTTCTCGTCAATCTCGGCGGTCGTCTTGTCGAGTTCGATGTTTCGATCCGCGATGTCACGGCCGGTCATCGGTGTAGCCCGAGTTGCACCCTGCGGCGGAGAGAAGTTCGCAAGTGTCCTGATCGGCAATTCTGGTCGACGTATCAGGCGTCGGCATTAAGGCGTTAGAATCCACTAAAACGTTGCACGACTTGCTTGCCGCCATGCCTCCTAATAGCTATGCAGGCAGCCGATCGAGGGAGTGATTATGAATTGGGTCGCACGGGCAAAGGAAGTGCTCCTGTCCGTGCGGGCGTCTCAACCGATCAATCGAACCACCGCAGCGCCTAAGCCGGTTAGATGGAGCGATCTCCCCCCCTTACGAGCGGCCATCAACGAAGCTCTCACGGGCTCGCCTCAGATACATCCTATCTGGCTAATCGCCGCTGAGGCGGCCCAGTCTCGCCGCTATCTCGTCATTGCTGATACTGCGGCCGAGACTGATGAAATCCAGACGGCTATTGCCGCCATTGCCCCCGAAGCCGAAGCGACGATCCGCTCACTGGAGAACGACAGCTTCTGGATGGCAGGACTGGAATCTGGCGGGCCGGCAACAATTCGATATGACGCGGCGTTCCTCAGCTTCTCCGAAGTTACGCCGCACGCTGATGCGCTATTGCGGCGTGTGGCAAGTTCATTGGATGCATCAGGATTTCTGTGGCTCAGTTCGCGGGCCGCGGTCGCGCCATCGGGGCACGCGCAGCGATTGTCCGAGATGATTTTGCAACATGTGCCTCGTCGCTGGCGTACAAACGAAGCACTGCAGACGATAAGCCTCACGCACAACAGAGTTGACGCCGCGGATTGGATCGACAGCCTGCTTCGCGCTGACTTCGAGATCATCTCTGAACGCGGTATCGGAGGGGGAATACTTGGCCCACTCCTCGCCAGCGGCGCAATCTCGCAGGAAATGGCCGGCGATGCGGAAGGATGCGACATTCTTCGTGCCCTCTATCGAGTAGAGCAGATGCTGATCGAGAGCGGAGACGCCGTCGCGACCGACTTCATCAGCATCGCACGCCCTCACCGTCCAGCCGCGGACCGCATCCGTCAGGCCCTGGGCACGGAACTCGCGCAGCTTCCCGATGCAGCGACGGCAGGTATATCCGGCAACCTGCCGGAGTGGGTCGGGTTTAACCTCGGACTAGCATTGACGAGCGCTCGCGCAGCCGACCACGCTGCTCCCTTTCCGCCGACAGATCTCATGTATCACACGACGGGCCTACAGCAGGACCGAGACTTCGCACAGCACGGTGCTGACATCCTGACCGCGCTCTCGGCGGCCAGCCCGAAGCCCCTTGGCGAATTCACCTCGATCCTAGACTTCGGTGTCGGGGTCGGTCGCGTTGCCCGCTATTATAAGGGATTTTCCGGCCGCTATGTCGGTGCCGACATCGACGAACCGAATCTCCGCTGGGTGGCCGGTCACTTGCCTTGGGTCGAGACCGTTCTAACCGAACCGGCGGCCCCCCTGCCCTTTGAGCCCGCGACCTTCGACGGCGTCGTCAGCATTTCCGTATTCACCCATATCGATCGTGAGACGACCGAGTTTTACGTCGACGAGTTGTATCGGCTGACCCGGCCGGGAGCATTGCTGTTCCTGACACTGCATGGCGATCAAGCTCTCAATCTGGCCTTGTCCGACGCGGAAGTCGGCCGCTTGATCGGGATCTCTCCCGAGCGCCTCGAACAAGCGCGCGGCGAGCTGGCGAACGACGGATTTCATTTTGCCGAGCAGTACACGCACCTGACGCGGGCGAATTACCGCTACGGTACGACATTCGCGTCCCAGCAGGGCGCCGAAGCGATATTCGGCCGTCGCTTCAAGGTCGTCGGCTTCGTGCCCGGCGCGATTCATGCTTTCCAGGACCTGATCGTCCTCGAACGCCCATGATCCAAGACCGTCGGCCATGCTGAGCCTGTTCTACAAGCCTCAGCCGATCATCGAGGAACGGGGCGAGAGCCATTTCGTGCCGGCTCATCCCTTGCCGCGCCAGAAGCCGCTCGGGCTCCTGGGCATGGCGATCGGCGCGCGCCGGAATCTGATCGGCGACTGGATGGCACAGCATTACCGCTCGGGCGTCGACAGCTTCCGCATGCTTAACCGCCAGATCGTGGTCGTGAACGCTCCCGTGGCAGTCAAGCATGTGATGGTGACCCATAACGCCATCTACGAGCGCAAGAGCCCGCAGATGCGGCGTGCTTTGGAATATCTGCTTGGTGACGGCTTGTTCATCAGCGACGGCAAAACCTGGCAAAGGCGGCGTCCGCTCGTGGCCGATATCGTCCACAAGAACCGCCTACCTGCCTTCGCTCCGACGATGGAAGACGTCGCCGGTGCGCTCGCCGCGCGCTGGGCTGCGCGGGAGCTTGGCGATTCCGTCGATATGCTTGCCGAGATGGCGGAGCTTACGGCCGAGATCATCGCCCGCACCGTCTTCGGCAGCCAACTCGGCGCGAAGGCCGCGAACCAGGTAATCTCAGGTTTCACCGAATACCAGAAGCATGTCGACAGCTTCAATCTCGGCTATTTCCTCGGCTCGGACGAAGGTTGGGCGATCCGGCGCTCCCGCGGACTCCGGCAAGGCGCGGAGCGGGTCCAGAAGGTCATCGACGAGGTCGTCAACCGCCATCTTCAGGGCGATGGCGACGACGATTCGATGCTCCAGCTCCTCGTCAAGCGCCGTGCGAAGAGCCCGGAACTGGGCCTCGATGTGGAAGCTCTGCGCAACGAAGCCGCCACGATCTTCATGGCAGGACACGAAACGACCGCGTCGCTCCTGACCTGGTGCTGGTATTGTCTGGCCAATGCGCCATGGGCGGAAGGCGCACTGCATCGAGAACTCGACGATGTGCTTGGCGGCCGGCCCCCCCAAGTGTCGGATGTGGCGAACCTGCCCTATGCACGCGCCGTCATCGAAGAGACGCTGAGGCTCTATCCTCCCGTCCCGATCCTTTCACGGCAGGCGAGCCAGACTGACCGACTGGGGAATCTCGACATCGAGAAGGGCGCGCTCGTCCTGGTCATTCCCTGGCTGCTGCACCGTGCCGAGGATCTCTGGGACAAGCCTCGCCACTTCATGCCGAACCGCTTCCTCGGTGAAGCGCGGCCGAAGCCCTATAGCTACGTGCCCTTTGCCGTCGGCCCGCGAATCTGTGCCGGCCTCGCCTTCGGATTGACCGAAGCGATCCTGTGCCTCGCCACGCTCGCGCAGCGTTTCCGGGTCAGGCCCGTCGCGGAAGGACCGGTCGAACCCGTCTGTCGCCTGACGCTCCGTCCCAAGAACGGGCTCGTCGCCCGTGTGGAAGCACGATGAGCGACCCGCTGCTGGCAAACCCGCCGAAGCATACGCTTCGCTCGCGCCTGCAGGACGCGGCTTATTATGCGCTCTACCATACGCTGCGCTATGCTCCGATCGACCTCGTTTCGGATATTGGCAGCGCCTTCGTGCGCTGGAGCGTGCCGCGCAACCGACCTTGGATCATAAAGGGCGCCCGCAGGAACCTGATGCTCCGATGGCCCGATGCGGAGCCGGCGGTGATCGACAAGGCCATTCATGGCTTTCTCGACAATGTCGGCCGCTTGATGGCCGAGTTCGCCGTGCTGCCCCGGCTGCACGACGCAGGCCGCATCAGCGTAACCGAGCGGTTCGAGCGCGGCGCCGCCATCGTCACGCAAGCGCCGACCGTCGCCATTCTCCTGCATACCGGCAACTGGGAGGTTTGCGCTGCGGCCCTCCACGCCCGCGGGCTTTCGGTCGCCGATTTTGCGATCCCGCCCGAGACCTGGGCCCAGCGCGTCATCGCCACGAAGGTCCGCAAACAACTCGGCATCCAGATGCTGAGCGCCGATGCACGCGGCCTGCTCGATGCGCGCCGCGAACTACAGAACGGCGGCACCGTCTCGATCTTCTGCGACGAGGCGCGAAACGGCGTCTCGATGGCGCCGCTTTTCGGCCGCCGGCCCCATGGCAGCGGCAACCTCGCGACCGCAGCCTGGCTCGCACGCAAGGCGAATTGCCGCCTCGTCGTGGTCAATTGCCGCCGGCTGCATAAGAGCCGGTTCCTGATCGACGCGACCGATTATTTCGATCTACCTCCCGCTGCATCGACGGTGGAAACGCGCGCCCTCGCGGATGTCGCCTTTCTCAATGCGATCATCGAGCCGTTGATTCTCACCAATCTCGATCAATGGTATTTCCTCGACAACAACGCCGAGCCGCGAAGTTCAGCCTAGAACCCCACGCGCGCGGGCACCTTCGAGACGCGGCGGCGGCGTCACGAAAGCTCCGGGCTGGTTGACGCGCTCTTCCACGACCCGCCTGACGATTTCATCGATCGCGGGTTTGCGTCCCCCTTCGGCATAGAACGACCCACGCACCTGGATCGCCGCCGCGAGAAGCCGCACCAGCGCCTGCGTGAGATCCGGATCGGGAGCCGAGGGGGCCGCCCAGATCGCATCCAGGTCGCGTTGCTCGGTCAGGCCCGGCATGTCGTAGACCGCGATGCCCAGGGCTTTCGTCGGGCGGCCGGCCCTGAGGGCATGAAGGCCCACGGTCGAGTTGATTACGACGACCAGGGCCGCATCGGCCATCAATCTGTCGAGATCGCCGCCATCGATGAACAGGACCCGCTCGGAGACGCCATGACGCCGGGCGATGGCCGCCGTCTCGCGCGCCCAATCGATCATGCCCGTATCCATCGGGTGCAGTTTGACGATGAGGCGCATCGCCGGCTCCGCATGCCGGCTCATCGAGCCGATGACGCAGTCCAGTGCTTCGCGCTGGTCGCGATAGGGCGAGTTGGCACGGATCTGCCAATCGCTCTGGAGCTGAAGCGCATAAAGGGCATAAGGCCAAGCCCCGTCCGCCGCCTGGCCCGTCACCTCTCCCACCGTCGGCCGCTGCCGATAACGGCGTGCGGTCCGCAGGAACGAGCTCAAGTATTCGACGAGCGGGGCGTAGAACCGGTCGGGGTCGTAATGGGGATAGACCAGCCGGTCGAAGCTGGTGACCAGATTGAAGACGACCTCGTTGAACGCTTCGACGCCGAAGGCATGCGCATAACGGCGCACCTCCTCGACCGTGGGCGCGACCGTCGCGGCGGCCCGGACAATCGCGGGATCATTGGGAAAATGTGACCACGCCCCCATGCCACCCCGTTCCAGGGTGATCCAGCCCGGGCGCAGATAGCCGAACTCGACGGCGTGGCTGCGGACGCCATGGCGCTGGGCGATCTCGGCCGCTTGCGCGTGATAGGGCATCCGGTCGCTATAGTAGAGCAGATCGGTGATCCCCCGCTCGACGATCAGCTTTTCGATGAAGGCTGGCCAGTCTGACCGGCGGCCCTTGAATGCGATAGCAGGTCGGCGGCCCCAATAGAGGCGGTCGCCCAGACAGAGATTGACCTTGTGAAGCTGCGCGCCGGCCGCAACGAAGCCGTCGCCGAGCTCTCCCCAGAAAGCCGAAGGCGGACCCTGCAGGAGCAGGACCCGACTATCGCGAGCCGCCCCATCCCCACCAACCATCATATGGCTCAGCCGGCCAGCCCCGATGCTTTCGCGGAGAGCAGACGCGGCAGGGCGTGCATGCCGTAGTCTTCCTCCGCAAGCTTGTCGGCCTCCTCGCGTGTCGCAGCGATGGCGGTATCGATCTGGTCGAAGCTATGCTCGGCGGACACGAAGAAGCGCAGCCGCGCGGTCGCTTCCGGCACGCCGGGCGGCAGAACGGGGAAGGCGTTGATCCCGCGCTTGAGCAGGCGCTGTGCGAGCATGAGGGTGCGCAACGTATCGCCGATGATCACGGGCGTGACGCCGAAGCCCCAGCTTTCCCCGGTATTCAGGCCGCAGTCCTGAGCCTTCTTATACAGCCGCGCCCCATTCTGTTGGAGACGCTGCACCCGCTCCGGTTCGGCCAGCATGATCCGAAGGGCCGTCGTCGCCGCAACCGCCGCCGGAACGGGCATGCCGACGCTGTAGACGAAACCCGGAGCGACGCATTTCAGCAGATCGACCAAGGGCTTGCTGCCAGCGACATAACCGCCGCAGCTGACGAGGCTCTTCGACAGGGTACCGAGCCAGATATCGACTTCGCCGGGATCGACATTCGCCTGTTCGAAGATACCGCGCCCGGTCTGGCCGAGAACGCCGAGCCCATGCGCGTCATCGACCATGAGCCAGCAGCCGTAGCGGTTCTTGAGCTCGACGATGCGCGCGAGATCAGGCCCGTCGCCATCCATCGAGAAGAGGCCTTCGGTTGCGATCAGGACGCGCTTGTAGCGTCCACGCTCCGACCGGAGCAGGTCTTCGAGCGCGTTCATGTCGTTATGCGGGAAGGACCGGCGTACGGCGCCCGACATCAGCGCCCCGGCGACGATGCAATTATGGATCAAGGCATCGTGCAAGATCAGATCGGTCGGCTCGAGCAAGGCCGCGATGGTCGAGACCGCGGTCGCATGGCCGCTAACGAAGACGATGGCGTCCTCAGCCTGATAGAGATCGGCGAGCGCCGCTTCCAGCTCGCGATGGGCCTCGCGCTCGCCGGCCGTGAGGCGACTGGCGGATACGCTCGTGCCCCAGCGAGCCGCCGCCTGATGGACAGCCTCGGTGATGCGCGGGTCTCCATTCAGCCCGAGATAGTCATAGGAGGCGAAGTTCAGGATCGGCTGACCGTCGATCAGCGAGGATGCGCCGGCGCGCGCCTCATGAACCCGGTAATACGGGTTCTCCATCCCGAGCTGGTCACCGATCATGCGCTGCATGACCATCTGCTGGAAGGCCGGCAAAGTCTCGAAAGAGGTATCGAAGTTCTTGCGCTCGCTGGCCGACGGAACCGTGGGCGCCTCGCGAAGCGGCCTGCGACCGGTCATCGACGCGCTCGATCGGCGCATCACAACGGAGAGATCGTGATCGGAGAGGGAGGCCGGGCGCCTTGAACTCATAGCACTCCACCCTTCAGCGAGGCCGGACGGTTGATGACACCGACAACGGCCTTCGCGAGATCGACCCCGTCGCCACCATGGGCCGTCGCCATCGCCCCGGCAAGTCCGACGACCTCGCTTTCCTCCGGGGGCTGCCCGGAAAGGCCGGCGAGAATCTTTTTGGCAACATCCGCCGCGCTCTTGTCGCCGAGCGACATCAGCGGGAGCTCGACGCCGATGCGCTTCTCCACGCCGAGCCGCAATTCGAGTGCCATCAGCGAGTCCATGCCGACTTCCGACAAGGGCCTGCGGGCATCGATGGCATCGACTTCGACCCGCAGAATTCTGCCGATCTCGCCCTTTGTCATGGCCAGGACGATCTCCAAGGCTTCGGCCGGGCTCTTTCCAGCGATCTGGCTAGCGAGGTCGATGCTATCCACCTCACCCCGGTCACCGGAGCGGTGGCTCAGCGCCACAAAGGCCGGCGACTTCAGCACGGCCAGGCTGTTCGCCACCGCACTGGTGCCGAGCGAGCTGTAGATCTGCACCGGCTCGACCGTGTCACCCTGCGTCAGGAGCCGCCCGAGATGCGCAAGCGCATCTCGGAACGGGACACCCGCCACACCTGTCGTGCGCTGGAGGCGCTCGCCAAGTTTCTGGTCACGAGCGATCACGCCGGCATCGGCGATCGCCCCCCAGCCAACGGCCAGGCCCGGCAGCCCGGCCTGCCGCCGCTTGCGCATCAGACCTTCGAGATAGGCATTGGCCAGCACGTAGGCGCCCTGGCCCGGATTGCCAATCAAGGTCGTCGCCGAGGAATAAGCCACGAAGCATTGCAAGGGATCGTTGCGCGTCGCCTCGTCGAGTTCCTTGACGCCCACCGCCTTGGGCAGCACGACGGCGGCGAGGGCTTCGGCGTTCAAGCCGTCGAGCAGGCCATCTTCCAGCACCATGGCGGTGTGGACCACGCCGGCGATCGGGCCGTGCCGCTCGCGCACGCGGTCGAGCAGCGCCCTCACCGAAGCCGGATCGGTCGCATCGGCCTGTTCCGCGACAATGCCGCCGTCATAGGCGGCCAGGCGCTCTTGCGCAGCCGCATCGACCTGACCGCGACGCGACGCGACGATGACAGGGCGCGCGCCATGATCCGCAAGCCAAAGCGCGGTTTCCAGCCCGAAGCCGCCGGTTCCGCCGAGAACCACGAAAGGCCCGCCCTTCGCATGGAAGGCCGGCACCACCCGGTCCTCGATCGCATGGTCGGGCGGGCGCACCACGATCTTACCGACATGGCCGGAGCGCTGCATCAAACGCATCGCCTCCGCGACATCCCGGCCGTCGAAGGCCCGATAGGGGAGCGCCTTGAACGTGCCGGCCTCGAAGCCCGACACGATTCGATCGAGAACGCGCCGCGAAGCCTGCGGATCATGGGCGAGCAATTCGTCGAGATCGACGCCGAAATAGCTGAGATTGCGCACGAAAGGCCGCAATTCGAGCGCCGTGTTCTCCAGGAAATCGCGCTTGCCCAGTTCGATGAAGCGTCCGAACGGCCGCAGCAGGCGGAAGGTCGCCCGCATCGCCTCGCCGGCCAGCGAATTCAGCACGACATCGATGCCGCCATGAGCCGCCCGGATCTCGTCGGCAAATTCGAGGCTGCGCGAATCGTAGACAGCTTCAGCGCCGAGGGCGAGCGCCAGATGCCGGCGCTCGTCGTTGCCCGCCGTCGCTATGACGCGCGCGCCGATCGAGCGCGCGATCTGGATCGCGGCCTGCCCGACGCCACCGACGGCGCCATGGATCAGGACGGTCTCGCCTGCACGCAGGCGAGCCACCTCGGCCAGCGCGAACCACGCGGTCGAAAAGGCAACGGGAATGGTTGCCGATGCAGCGCTGTCCAACCCGGACGGCGCCTTGACGAAACTCTGCGCGGACGAGGTGACATGCGAGGCGAAAGCCTCGGCTGCGAAGCCCATGACGAGATCGCCCACGGCCAGGCTATCGACCTTCGGACCGACGCGCAGCACGCGGCCTGCGCATTCGAAGCCCAGCGCCGCCGCGCTCATGCCGCCAGCGAGCAAACCTTCGTCGAGAAGGCCCATGCCGACCATGACGTCGCGGAAATTCAGCCCGGTCGCCTCGACAGCCACCTCGACTTCACCCTCTCCGGGCGGCCGCCGGTCGCGCCAATGCCATGCGAACTGCTCGAAGCCGGCGCCCTGATCCGCCACGAGTTGAGCCCGCCGGCCACCCGTGTCAGCAGAGTTACCAGGCCTGTCGCGCTCGACACGCGGCACCGAAAGGCCATCGGCCGCGATCAGCACTTCACGCTCGTCGCCGGGATCGCTGAGCAGCGACAGAAGGTCGGCGACCTTCCGCTCGACCGGCAGCGAAGCCGCGAGATCGACAAGACGCAGATCGATCGCGGGATATTCGTTCATCGCGACGCGGCCGAAGCTCCAGATGGCATCAGCCTCCGGATTGACGGTAGCCCCTCGGCCAAAGGCACCTTGCGTCAAGATCCAGAACGGCCCGCTCTCACCGCTTTCGGTGAGCTGGCGCAGTTGCTCGACAATCCGAAGCGCCCGCGCCTGTCCTGCGATGCTCTCCCGATCGGCTGCAAGCGGCAGATCGAGGAAGATCCGACGTCCCACTCCGGAGCGGGCTGCCAATGCCTCGCCCAGCCCCTGATCGACATGGAACCTGGGATGAGCCATGGCCACATCCAGATCCATCGGCCGCTCGATCCGACGATCGCATGTGCCGGAGACGAAGGTTTCGCCCTCCGCCTCGGCGATGACGAAGCCGAGGGCCCGGCCAACGGACGCGGCCTCCGCCGCGCCTGGGCTCGCCCCAGACGCAAGCAGGAAATCCGAAGACGGACGGACCCAATCGGCTCCGAGCCCAAGCATCAAGTCGAGCGCGTCGTCATGCGGCACGATCCCGAAGCACAGGGATGAGGCCGCCAACATGGATGCGAGATTGGCCAGTGCCGCTTGCCCGGGCAACTCACCGAGGGGCAGCCCGATCACGGCATCGATTGCCGTCAACTGCCCGTTGCCGTCTCCCGCGATGTCGACAGGCGTCAGCCAGGGCAAGGTCGATGTCGCCGCTCCCTCCCCGACAGAGACGAGCGTGATCCGGCCGGTCTCGACCAGATGGCGAAGGCGCTCATGGACGATGGGCGCGCTCGGCTCCATGACCGCGACGCGCAGCGGCCTGAAAGGCGGCTTAGGCCTGTCGAGCAGCCAGGATTCCAGCTTATCGGCGCTCTCCTGCAAGAGAACGCCATTGGACCAGAACTGACGCCGCAGATCGCTCGGCAGGTAATCGTCGTTCGTCCGCAGCTTCTCCGCCAGCCGGGTCGCCGTGGCGTTGGCAAGCAGCAATTCGGCCTGAGCTTCGGGGTAACGTTCCGCAAGCGACAGGATCAGAGTTTCCGGACTCGGGAAACCGCTATCCTGCACAAGCGTCCAGCGTTGCTGCTCCCCGCTCGCGAGCTCCACGCTTTCCAACAAGCGCAAGGCACATCCCAACAAGGGAACCGCATCGGCGTGCACGAGCTCTGCGGCAACCAGGCGCTCGACATCGATTTCGCCGTTGTCGGAGAGACCAAGCAACGTCCGATGCGCCGCCGAAATGGCAATCGCTCTGGCCAGGATCCAAGCCGGAGGAAAGTCCTGCGTGAGCTCCGGGGGCGCAACTTGCGGGACTGGCAGATTTTCCGCGTCGCGCACGGCAATGAAGCGCGTGCGGAAGATTCGATTGGCATCGTCGCTGCGCGAGAGAACCGCAGCCCGCAAGTACACGCCCTCGAAATCGGCAACGACACCGTCATCCTTATCCAGCAGCAACCCGCGCAGGCTCTTCGAGCGCGCGGTCTCGCGCGTAACCTCGATCAGGCTGCGCGCGACGGCTACGCCGCCTTGCCAGCAGCGCAGGCGTTGGATGCGCACCGGCAAGAAGGCTCTCGTCTCGCCCTGCTTCTGCTCAAGGCCGACGAACAAGCCGTGGAACGCGGAATCCAGAGCGGTCGGATCGAGAATGGGATCGCCGGTGAAGGCGCCGAGCGGCATCGCCTTGGGAGAGAGCTTGGCATCGAGCCAATGCCGGCTTCGCCGCAGCTGCAACACACGCTGAAAGGACGGGCCGTAACCGAGGCCGGCGCGACGGGAGGCCTCATAGACCTCCGCCCCATCGTGCAGGTCGACCTTTTCGGAGGCCGGCACGGTGTCAGCTCTAGGCTGCGCGCCCTGCGCCGTACCGACGCGACCGCCGGCATTGAAGCTCCACTCCTCGCCGAAGCGCGGGCGGCTCCAGATCTCGACCCGCGAGAGCGAGCGCTCGTATCGGATGGAGAGCTCGCGCATCCCCTGCTCTCCGAGGACGAGCGGGCGAGCGATATCCATATCGGTCAGTTCGAGCGGAGCGTCGCCATAGATTTCATGCCCGACAGCCAGCGCCATTTCGACCAGCGCCGCGCCGGGAACGACGATCTCGCCGCCGACCTGATGATCGACGAGGTAGGGAACCGTTTCTCCGTCGAGCAGCATGCGCCATTCCGGCGAACCGTGGGCCAGCCGCGTCCCGATGAGCGGATGACGCTTGCCACCATCGATCCGGCCGTAAGCCTCGATGCCTTCGCTGGTCTTTGGCAGCACGCAAAGCTGCCGCTGCCAGGGATAGAGCGGCAGTTCGAGCTTAGCCGCCGGTCGGCTTCCGAACAGTTGCTCCGACGGCTCCAGCGCGCCCCGCGCCACCAGCGTCGAGAGCAACGCCAGAACGGGGTCCTGCTCGGCATCGGCAGCCCGATCGGTCAAGCTGCCGATCGCAGATGCCTCCACACCACGCTCGCGGCAGATCTCGCCGATCGAGGCGACGAGGATCGGCCGTGGCGACAGCTCGACGAAGAGGGTCGCTCCGCCTTCTGCCGCATGGGCGACCGCCGCATGAAACTGCACGGGGCTGCGGATATTGCGCCACCAGTACTCTGCATCGAGCGCGCTGCCATCCAGGCTCGCCCCGGTCACCGAGGACAAGAACGGGATGTCGCTGGCTGCCGGCGCCATCTCCCGGAGCCCCTCCAGCAACGGCTCGCGAATGCCATCAAGCAACGAGGAATGGAACGGGTAGTCGATATCGAGTCTCTTGGTCGCGATGCGACGGCGTCGCGCTTCCACGGTGAACGCCTGCAGCGCTGCCTCGCTGCCGGCGACGGTGATGGAATTCGGCGCGTTCAGAGCGGCGATCTCAAGACCCTGACCAATCGTGGCCACCAGATCCCGCACCGTGGCTTCGTCGGCGGCGATCGCGATCATGCCGCCGGCACCGCGCACCACCTCTTGATGCAGACTGCGCTCTTTCACGAGCGCAACGGCTGCCGCGCGGCTCAAAGCCCCGCTCGCTTCGGCGGCGGCGATCTCGCCAACGCTGTGGCCGAGAACGAAAGCCGGCCGCAGCCCATGCTGCATGAGCACCGCCGCCAGAGCGGATTGGATCGCATAGATGAGCGGCTGCGCGACACTCGTCGCCGCCAGCTTGTCCTTCAGGTGCGGCGCCTCGATCATCTCGACCAGCGACCAGCCGGCCTTCGCCTGGAAAAGCGCATCGATGTCGCGCAGTTCGCGTGCGAAATCCTGGTTGAGTCGATAGGCCGCCACGCCCATACCGGCCCATTGGCAACCATTGCCCGGGAATACGAAGGCGACGCGGCTGGGGCCGTTCGTACCCGCCACGCCCAGACCGGCCACGGTCTCGCCGGCAGCGACACCGGCGAGTGAAGCAAGCACGGTCTCTCGCGCGCCGAGCGGGGTAGCGAGGCGATGCTTCAGGAGGTCGCGCTGGCGAACGCTGGCCCGGGCCACAAGATCGAGATCGGCGGTTTCGTCGGACAGCTGCTCCCGATAGGCCCCGGCGAGCGCGGAGAGGGCCTCGCGCGTATGCGCACTAATCGCAAGAAGCTGCGCCGGTACTTCGGCAGCGGCCGACGCAACGCCTCGCTCTGCAGCGGTCGGCGAGCGCAAGATGACATGCGCGTTGGTGCCGCCGAAGCCGTAATTGCAGACGCCGGCAACCGCACTGCCATCGGCCTCATGGTCGAAGCTGAAATCCTTGTCCGCGAGGCGGAGATTCAGGGCGTCGAGGTCGATATGCGGGTTGAATTCGTCGAGATGAAGCGTGCGTGGGTAAACGCCGTTCTCCAGCGACAGCACGACCTTCGCCATGGCCGCGGCGCCCGAGGCCGACTCGAGGTGCCCGATATTGGACTTCACCGAGCCGATCACCAGAGGCTCGGCCCGCTTCTGGCCGAGTGCTTCGCCGATTGCCCGCGCCTCGATCGGATCTCCGACCGGCGTTCCCGTGCCATGGGCCTCCAGGAAGGCCAGCCGGCCCGGCTCCACCTCCGAGCGCCGGTAGACATCGCGGAGCAGTGAAGCCTGCCCTTCGACGGAGGGCAACGACACGCCGACAGTCCGGCCGTCCGAATTGACCCCGGTCCCCAGGATGACGGAGCGCAGCGTATTACCCGAACTGCGCGCGAGATCGAGCCGGCGCAACACGAAGGCGGCCCCCCCTTCGGCACGGACATAACCATCCGCCTTGCCCGAGAACGGCCGACTGCGGCCTGTCGGCGACAGCATGCGCGCACGCGAAAAGCCGATAAAGGGAATCGGCGATAGCAGCATGTTGACGCCCGCGACGATCGCCGTGTCGATCTCGCCACGCCCGATCGCCTGAACCGCCTTGTCGAGAGCGACGATCGAAGACGAGCAGGCCGTGTCGACCGTCAGGCTCGGCCCCTTCAGGTCGAAGGTATAGGAGATGCGGTTGGAGGCGATGGCGAGCGATATGCCGGTGATGAAATGGCTTTCCATCACCGCCTGGTCGATCGAGGCAGCGCCCTGATAATCGACATTCGAGGCGCCAACATAAACGCCGACACGTTCACCGGCGATGCTGGAAGGCGGAATCCCGGCATCCTCCAGGGCCTCCCAGACCAGCTCGAGCAGCAAACGCTGCTGCGGATCGACCTGCGCCGCCTCGCGTGGCGATATGCCGAAGGCCAGGGGATCGAAATGCAGCGGCTGATCGATATAACCGCCCGCAAAAGTGTAGCTGAAACCAACCGCGGCAGGATTGGGGTGCAGGAATCGTTCGACCGACCAGCGCCCCGACGGGGAATCGCTGACCGTGCAGGTGCCAGCCGTCAACACCTGCCACAGTTGCCGCAGATCACGCGCACCTGGCAAACGACAAGCCAAACCGATAATCGCCGAAGTCATAATCTTGCTAATAACCCTTGCGCAGGCCTAATCCTAGCCTCGGTCTTTAACGCTCTCACTAAATCACTCGACGATGAGATCGGCTTCCGGTCAGGAATAAGTCCGGTCGCCCGCTTGTCTTTCCACTTTCTGTTTACCGGCCTCATGCCTCAACAAGCGGCGCTGACGCAAATGAAAAATCGGGGCGATGATGCTGTGGAAATACGTCAAGGCACCAATCATCCGGCCCGGCCCAACCCGAAAACGCCTTCTCGTTGCAGCAGCAATAATGGCAAAAGCGACCGCATCCGCCGACCAGACACCGCCGGCTGAGGAAATACGCCGCGTGACAGCCGGCTTGGTCAGTTCTTCCTCGGCCAATTGCGGCGTGTCGGTATCGGGAGGACAAGCCAGGGTGACCGAAATGCCGTGCTCCGCCAGCTCCAGCCTGAGAATATCCGCAAGTCCTCTGACGGCGAATTTCGACGGAGCGTAAGCGGAATAACCGTAGATGCCGAGGAAAGCGGCGCCCGACGCGATCAGCACGATCCGCCCGCCCCCTGTCTTAGCCATGGCAGGCGCCGCTGCCCGCGCCAGATGGACCGTGCCCAGGAAATTGACCTGGATATGCCTGGCGTGTTCCTCGGCAGGCTGATCGAGAAAGAGGCCCGGGCGCGCCGTTCCGGCGCTCGCAATCAGCCAAGCCGGAGCGCCATGAACCTGGACTAGCGCCGATACCGTGCTCTGGCAGGCCTCCCAATCACCGACATCGACTGAATGACATGAGATTCCGGCTCGTGGCCACTTGGCCGACAATTCGGCCCGCGTCTGCTCCAGACGCTCCGGATCGCGCGCCAGCAGCGCCACGTGGTGGCCTCGTTCGAGCAACCTCTCGGCGCAAGCCTTGCCGATCCCGCTGGATCCGCCGGAAATGATCGCAAGCCCCATGTTATACGCCGGCATTCACTTCACCACCGAGGCTGGACCGGGTACATGCAGTTGATTATGAGGAAACGTCCGGCAAGCCTGAATTCGAGGGCTAAGGCAAATCGAAACGGAAGACCAGTTTGCCCGGCCATTTGCCCGATCTCTTCGGCCAGCTATACGGTAAACTCCGCCCGCTCGCCGTCCGAAGCCATCCCATCGAACGCATCGTCGTCTTGAAATGGGGCGAGAACCCGACCTACGACTACTATCTGCGGCCGAGGCTGCGCGGTCTGCACGCGATCACTATCGATATCTCTCAAGGAAAGGCCGCCTCGACCGTCACGCTCGAGCACGGCGACTATGTCTTGAGCTGCCGCTACCTGAATCGCGACTGGGCCCATAAAATCAGCCGCGCGACCGGGCTTGCCGGCGTCGGTCTATTTTTCGATGATGACTATGCCGCGTTCATGGGCGACCGGTCGGTTCCCCTGCTCTACCGGCTTGACGTGGCGCGACGAACCATTCTGCCGCTGCGCAGGATTCGCCACCACCTGACTGACATCCTCGTTTCCACTCCCGTCATCAGGGACCGATTTCGACACGCGCGTGCCACGGTGCTTCGTCCCATACCCGGCAAGGAAGACCTTCTCGACGAACCGGCTCCGTTGCAGGGGGGGCCGGTCAGAATCGCCTTTCACGCACAGCTGAGTCACCTTGCGGACCATGGCTTCGCGGCTGCGATCGCTCGTGACCTCTTCAGCGCGGGCAATGTCGCATTCGATGTGATCGGCCCCGCCCAAGCCCGCAATCTCTGGGCCGACATCCCGTCGGTTGCATTTCAATCGGAAATGGACTGGCCCTCCTATCGCCGGCGCACCGGGCAAATCGGAGCCGACATCCTCATTGCCCCGATGCTCGACACGCCGCTCAACCAGGCACGGTCCGCAACGAAAGCCATCGATGCCGTGCGCATGGGCGCAGCCGGTGTCTTCCAGGCATCGCCAGCCTACGAGTCGCTTGGCGAGGCCGCACTCCTCGTCACAGGCGGCCCGGAAGCCTGGATCACCGAACTGCGCAGGCTGATTGGGCAAAAACAGGTGCGGGACGCCCATGCCTCGCGGCTTCGTGCCGAGATCGCGACATGGGTCAAGCGCTCGGACGGGTTTCCCGAGTTGCTCTCATGAGGCCTCTAACCATCGCGTTGTGCCTGCACGGCTACTTCCCCGATCAGTTCTTCGGCACGGCCGTCTATGCGCGGCAGCTTGCCGAAGCACTACAGAGACGGGGAAATCGCGTCGTCATCGTGGTTCCGCGCTTCGACGCCTCGCTCGATCATCCCAGGCTATCGGAGCCTGAATGGCTCGGCGGCATCGAAATCCGGCGCATCCTGAGGCCGAGAATGCGAGGCATGCGGGACACGTTCGACGACCCGCGCCTGATGCCGCAGCTGCGCGAGACCTTCAGCGCCATCGGCGCCGACATCGTTCATCTCGCCCATTTCCTGGGTCTGGGGACTGCCCTCTTCGCCGCGGCCAAATCGCTGAATCTGCCGATTTTCGCGACGTTGACCGATTTCCACGGCTTCTGCCAGCGCGGGACGCTGCTGAATTCCTGGGGCCTGTCCTGCAAGGGCCCCAACCGCTGGCGCACCAATTGCGTGTCCTGCGGCTTGCGCGACTATGCCGACGAGCAGCCAAATTCATGGACACTGGCCTATCTCGCGTCCTGGTTCGCGCGCCCGACGAGCGCGATCGCCCTCCCCCTTCTGACGGAGGTTCTTCCCCGACAGTCGGGCGACGACATTCGCGCGCTTCGCCAGCGCCCCGCCCGGCTGTTCGATGAGTTTACGGCCATCCGAGCCGCCATCGCGCCGACGCGCCACCTGCACGATGCTTATCGCCGGAACGGCTTCGCGATGCCGATGGACGTGCAGTCCTTCGGGATCGACGCCGACCGCAGCGCCAAACCCCCGCGTCGATCGGACCGCTTGAGGATCGGCTTCATCGGCCAGATCGGCAAGCACAAAGGTAGCCACATCCTTCTCGCCGCAGCGCGCCACCTTCCGGTGGGCCGGGTCGCGATACGGATATGGGGTGACATGGACCGCAATCCTCCCTACGCCGCGAGCTTGCGGAGCGCGGCCTGGGGGCTCGACGTCGCCTTTCCGGGTCCGCTCGCGCTCGAAGAGATCGACGCGGCTCTTCGCGAGACCGATGTCCTGGTCCTGCCATCGCTTTGGGCGGAGAATGCGCCGCTCGTCCTGCTCCAGGCGCTGGCCACTCACACGCCCTGCCTGGTATCGGACCAGCCGGGCATGACCGAGTTCGTGCGCAACGGCGTCAACGGATATGCCTTTCCAACCGGAAACGCGCGCGCCTTGGCGGCCCGGATACGGCATCTCGCGGACGACAGAGCGCATCTCGCCAAACTGACCGCCCAAACGGCCTATGAACGCAGCAGCGACGATATGGCCGCCGACGCGATGGAGCTATATTCTCGATACGGAATCGGCTGAGGGTGGCGCAGTCCTTCTGTGCCCGTTCAGCCACAGCTTTCGACTTTGCGTTAGTGAACATAAATTGGCAGTGATTGCTGTGCTATGAGAGCCGCCGTATTCAGAGGGATATGTCTTCGCGTGTTTTGGCGGCTATGCTTACTCTTTCCCTTGGCTGGGGTGATCGCGGGCTGTGAAGCGCTCCCTGCCGCAGGTCCACTGCGCTCGGAGATCACGGAGCAATCTCAGCCGGCCGACGCATCGGTTCCCTTCGTCCTCGCCGACATCAACGAGCATGTCCTGTCCGTGCTCGCCGGCCGCAGCGAACCGACCTTTGGCCGGAGTTTCGGCCTTGGTCGGCAGGTCGGCGACTATACGATCGGCGTCGGTGACGGGATTGTTGTCACGCTCTGGGAAGCCGGATCGGGCGGCCTGTTCTCGGCACCGATGCTCAACGGCGTCAGCACGGGATCGCGGTCAACCGTCGTTCCGGAACAGCAAGTCGGTCGGGACGGCTCGATCACAATTCCCTATGCCGGTCGCATTCAGGTCAGAGGCAAGACAACCGCCCAGGTTGAGAAAACCATTGTCGCCGGGCTAGAAGGTAAGGCCATACAACCCCAAGCGCTGGTCAGCGTCTCCCGCTCGGTCAGCAATGCCGCCACCGTTCTCGGCGAAGTCACAAGCGGTGCTCGCCTGCCCTTGTCGCCCCGCGGCGATCGGGTACTCGATGTCATTGCAACGGCCGGCGGCGTTCGCTCGCCGGTCCACGAGACCTTCATCAGCCTTACGCGCAACGGGAAGACCACCGCCGTGCCGATGCAGGCGCTGCTCAGTCGCCCGGAGGAGAATGTCTATATTCGGCCAGACGACACCATTACCGTGATCCGCCGACCGCAGACCTTCACCGCTTTCGGCGCCACCGGGCAGAATTCAATCGTGCCCTTCGATGCCGTCGGCATCACGCTCGAGGAAGCCGTCGCGAAGGCCGGCGGGCTGCGCGACGAGCGCGCCGATCCGCGCGGCGTGTATCTGCTGCGCTTCGAAGACGCTTCTCTGGCCCGGGCGATCGCTCCGCCGGACGTCGTGCTGCCGCCTCACGGATTGGTCCGCGTGGTGTACCGCCTGGATATGCGCCAAGCTTCGTCGATCTTCCTGGCGCGGCAGTTCAAGATCCGCGACAAGGACGCCCTCTACGTTGCCAATGCCGCCTCGATGGATGTCCAGAAGCTGCTGACGCTGGTCAACCTCGTGACCTCGCCGGTCATCCAGGGCGCCGGTGTCGCCAACGCACTGAAATAGACTTGCCCGGGCAACGCAGCGGCAACTCCAGGAACGATCCTGAGCTCATGGTTCAGGATCGCGCCGGGAGCAGCGCGACCCTCGATATGCAGTCCGGGACAAAGCTTCCTGGTACGGCAGCCCAATCGAATCCCGTCACGGCGGAGGCCACCTCAGCCATCAGCGAAAACGGACAGAAGTCCGCTTCGGAAATCCCCCATGCCGTCATTCCGGCGATGGAAAGCTCGCCGCCCTGGGGGCCGATCAGCTTTTTCGTGGCCGTCGCCCTGCCGGCCTTCATCTGTCTGCTCTACCTGGTGTTCGTCGCGGCACCGCAATACGTGTCGGAAAGCAGGCTGGTCGTCAGGGGCAGCCTGGAAAAGGTGGGCCTGGAATCGATCGGGCAGGCAGCAGCGCTGTCCGCGCTCAACAATTCACAGGAAGCCCATGTCATCACGGACTATATCCGAAGCGCGCGCATCGTCGCCGACCTTTCGCAGGAATTCGACCTCAAGCAGATCTTTGCCGGTACCCCGCTCGATATCGTCTGGCATCTTCCGACCGACGCCTCGCAGGATCGCCTGATCCGATACTGGCAGCGCATGGCCTCCGCCGAAGTCGACTCGACCACAGGCATCGTCACCATCTGGATTCACGCCTTTCGCCCAGAGGACGCACAGGCTTTGAACCGCGCGGTCATCAAGCTCAGCGAGACGCTCATCGCTGGCTTCGCCCAGAAGATGCGCACCCAGCGCCTTGAGGAGGCCAGGACGGACAGCCAGGCCGCGCAGGCCGATATCAACGCGCTCCTGACCACCCTGGAGGCGGCACGCCGCCGCGAAGGCACGCTCGACCCGCAATTGACCGCGGAATCGCTCGCAAAGCTCGTCGCCAAGCTCCGCGACGAGCGCGCAACCATGGTCGCAGCCCGCGAGACCGCGGCCGCCCGGCTCAGTCAGGGAGCGCCGACCCTTGCGCTCACGGACGAACGCATCAAGGCGCTCGATCTGCAGATCGAGGCCGTGCTCGGCATGGCGACCGACGCCAAGACGCAACCCGGTTCGAACAACGATCTCCTCAGCGCCGGCTCCCTGTTCGATACCCTGCAGATTCGCCGCGAACTGCTTTCCGGCCGCGTCGCACGCGCCGAGACCGCCCTCACTCAGGCTCGCCAAGACACGATCCGACAGCAGGTCTTCGTCGAGGTGTTCATGCAGCCGACGCTCGGCGAGACCAACGATCATCCCCGGCCGCTGCAAATGACCTTGCTGGTCCTGCTCGGCCTTGGCGCGATCTGGACCATCGCGGCCCTCTATTTCGAATCGATCCTGGAACGGACGCGCTGAAGGCCCGCCAGGCCTTCAGCGCGTCTCCAGCGCAACGTCGAAGGCCTTGCGGGCGGTCGCGTAAACCTCGCGATCGACCGCCAGAAGCTGGTGGACGACTTCGAACTTGTCGAGCTGAGCAGCCAGATCGGCCACACGCTTGGCCGTCGCGGCGGCCGCAAACGGGGGAATGTCGAGATCGAGACCCGCTTCGAGATGCGCAGCGAAAGCCGGCATGTCGGAGCGAAAGCCGACCGCCGTGAATTCCGCTAGGGTATCGAGCGCCTCGGAAACCACATGCGGCGACGGCCGGTCGTCCGGCGACATGCAGGTCAGCAGGCGCGCTACGGGGTCGCTCAATGGCTGCCTGGCGCGCGGCGAAAGGCCGATCAGCCATTTTTCCAGACTGCCCATCGAATCCATCGTGTCCGGTTCGAGCACGCTCATCAGGTCGATGTAGCTTTCGGGGAGTACGCCCTTATGCGTCGCGTGGCTGCGCGACTGCGCCCATTGCAGCAGGAGGAGCTGCTCGGCCAGCTCTTCGACCGGGTCGCGCAGGTAGATGCAGCTCTTGAAGCCGCGATCGCGCAGCAGCGGCTCGAAGACCCGATAATACATCCGCCCGGTGACATAGAGGGAATTCGAGAAGGGAAGGCCGAGGATCGATTTCGCCGTCTCCTCGGGGAACGAATCCAGCCGGGTAAAGGCCATATGGAAATGCGGATCGAGCACCTCGTTGAGGGCGGCATCTCGCAGCAATTGGGCTTCCAGCCGAAAGAGCTTGGCGTCCACATCCGCCGAGACGGGTCGGCGCCGATAGACGCGGACATTCGTATCGGTATCGTAGAGTTCGACGTTTTCCGCGCCAGCGAGCGGTGGGCAATTCTTGGCGTCCACGATGAAGCCGCAGACGCCGGTCTCATGCAGGCCCTGCTCCCGCAAGAGCGGCCTCAGAACCTGCGCCGTGATCGTCGAGACCGCCTCCCCCTCGATGACCACGAGCACGCTCGGGGTCACCGACGGGTTGTCGGGCATGATCCAGCCTTCGATTCGAGAGCCGCTGTCGCCGTCGATGTTGAAGAGCATGGCCTGTCAGTCGATCTGATCGAGAGTGATGGCGGCGGCCGTGACGCAGAACAGCCAGGCGATGCCGGCCAGCGCTACGACGAAGGCGATCGAAGCCCAGACATTCGGCTCCCGCGACTCCACGGGCTGCGTCGGTTCGAGATAGACGAGGAGGAAGGACGAGCGGTGTTCGGCCTCGCGCCTCGCACGATCGAACACGTTGGTGGCGACGCTCAGCATGCCCTGGGCGAAGCGGCGCTCAAGCTCCAGTTCTTCCAGCGACGCGACTGCACTCAACACGCTCTTCCCGTCGGAATCGCCGGTCAGGCGCCCGTTGGCCTCCTTGATCTGCGCATCAAGACCGGAAATGGTGGCGAGCAGTTCCGCGCGCCCGGGCGCGTTGTTCCCAGCGAGCCGCTCCAGCGTCATCAGCTCCGTGCGTGCACGGATGCGTTCATAGATGAGTCGGAGGAGCGTCGTGGCTGCAGCCTTGGTCTCCTGGGCAGGTTCGACGATGCGTGTCGTCCGGCGCAACTGCTGGAGCTTGAGGCTGCTCTTCTCGTAACGCAGCTCTGCCCCGACGACCTCCGCCTTGGCCAATGCGAGCGTGTCTTCGCGCTGGCGCCGCGTGATCTCGGCGATCATCCGCTCGGCAAGACCGAGCGCCCTCGTCGCGATCTCCTGCGCGATTTCAGGCGAATAGGCCCGCACACGCAATTGCAGCGTGTTGGACCGGCGGTCGACGGCCGCGGTCACATGCCGCCGCCAGTAGGCGAAGAGCTCCTCCCGCGACGCGTGCTCGTCAAGGCGCGACCAGTAGTCGATCGTCATGCTGGAGAATTGCCGCCGTAGCCAGCCGTCGCGATCGAGCAGGTTCGTGATCTCCGGACTCATCATGTAGCTGGAGACGACGAAAGGATCCTGCATTCCGGCCTGGCTACCACCTGTCAGGCTGTCGGCGGCTCCGGCGAGGTTGCCCAGACCGCCGCCCAGACCACCGCTGAGGCCACCGATGGATTTCCCGCCATCCTTGCCGGAAAGCTCGCCGCCGAGGTCCAGTGGCGAGGCTTCGACCGTGGAACGGACAACAAAGCGGCTTTCGGATGTGAAGACGGGCGATGCCAGGAAAACATAGTATATGGTCGCGAGCACCACCGGCAACGCGACCAGGACGAGAGCGAGTGCGAGCCCGATCTTGCCGAGGCTGAACCGCCCCGTGTCATGACGCAGGGCAGCCAGACGCAAGCCCCCCCGACCGGATTTCCGGACAGACAGGTAAGGCGTCTGCGCTTCCGCCAAGCTCGTCCTCATCGGGCGCGCACCGGCACACCGTGCCCCTCGTACATGGCGAGCAGGTCCTCGGTCATCTCGCGCGATGTTCGCGCGTAACCGGTTATGGCGCTCATGCGGGCGGCAAGGCCGCGGTCTCGCACGAACAGGCTCAAGATCTCGGCGAGATGGGACGCATCCCCCCGCCGAAAGGCAAAGCCGTTTGTGCCAGGTTCGAGAAACTCCGTCATGCCTGCAACGTCCGAAATCACGACCGGCGTATGCGTCGCCAGCGCCTGGAGCAAGATCAGGGGACTGTTCTCATACCATGTCGAGGGAATGACGAGCACGTCAATTCCGGCGAGCACCGTCGCCGTGGCTTCCGGAGCGAACGTTCCCGCGAAGGACACGGGCAATCCTTCCGCAGCGCGTCGCAGATCCGCGGCGTAGGCAGGATCCTGCGCTTCGGAGCCGAAGATCGTGAGGCTGAGCGCAGCATCATCGAGGCGGCGCAATGCGCTCAACAGATCGTGCACGCCCTTATGCGGTGCGAGCTGGCCGATATAGCCCAGCCTGACCGGGCCGGATGGTGCCGGAGGCTTCGCGGACCGATGGATGTCGATGCCGAAGCGGCTGAGGACCATGTCAACGGCGGTCGGATTCCAGGCCATCGTGGCGGAGTAAAAGCAGGCCACTGGCGTTGGGGAGCGGCGGATAT
>JAIETL010000005.1 GCA_019745195.1 Beijerinckiaceae bacterium | reverse complement strand
GACAATGTCGTGCGCCTGCTCCCGCCGCTGATCATCGGCGAGGCGGAGGTGGCCGGCGGCAAGGGGCCGCGTCCCGGCGGCGCGCCGCGCGGCAAGCGCGACTGAGCCATGCGGATCGTCGGCGGGCGCTTCGGCGGGCGGCCCTTGGCCAGCCCGAAACCGGGGATCGGGACCATCCGGCCGACCTCGGACCGGTTGCGCGAATCGCTCTTCAACGTGCTGGCGCATGCCTATGACGAGGTGGTCGAAGGCGCGCGCGTGCTCGATCTTTTCGCCGGCACCGGCGCGATGGCCTTCGAGGCGCTTTCGCGCGGGGCGGCGTTCGCGCTTCTGGTCGATGACGGGACGGAGGCGCGCGGGCTGATCCGCGCGAACCAGATGGTGCTGGGCGTCGCCGGACACAGCCGCGTCTTCCGGCGCGATGCGACGAGGCTCGGGCCGATCAGCGGCATGGCGCCCTTTAGCCTCGTCTTCTGCGACCCGCCCTATGGCAAGGGGCTGGGCGAAAAGGCGCTGGCCTCGGCGCGCGATGGCGGCTGGCTGGAGGCCGGCGCGCTGGTGGTGTTCGAGGAGGCGGCGGGGGTGGAACTGGCGTTGCCGGAGGGGTTCGAGGCGCTGGAACAGCGGGCCTATGGCGAGACGCAGGTGGTGGTGATGCGGGCGGCGTAGGCCAATGCGACACTGGGTGATCCGAGACCTGACAATGCGTTGTCGACGATCCAGTGTCGCGCTCGCCTCACCTTCTCCCGAACAAGCGCTCGATATCGCTCAGCTTCAGCTCGACATAGGTCGGCCGGCCATGGTTGCATTGGCCGGAATTGGGTGTGATTTCCATCTCGCGCAACAGCGCGTCCATCTCCTGTGGGCGCAGGCGGCGACCGGCGCGGACCGAGTTGTGGCAGGCCATCGTCGCCAGCACATGGTCGAGTCTTCGTTCCAGTGAGCCCGTCTCGCCGTGTTCGGCGAGCGCATCTGAAACGTCGCGGACGAGCCTCTGGAGATTGCCGCCGGCGAGCTGGCTCGGGGCCTCGCGCACCAGCACCGCGCCGGGGCCGAAAGGCTCGATGACGAGACCGAGCGTCGCGAGTTCCGCTGTCGCCGCGTTGAGACGGTCGGCGTCGACGGGGTCGAGTTCCACCACCTCGGGCAACAGCAGCGGCTGGCGGGCGATACCGGCTCTGGCGCGCTCGGCCTTGAGGCGTTCATAGACCAGCCGCTCATGGGCGGCGTGCTGGTCGACGATGACGACGCCTTCACGAGTCTGCGCGAGGATGTAGGTCTCGTGCAGTTGCGCGCGGGCCGCGCCAAGCGGACGATCAAGCGCATCGGGGGCGGGCTCGGCCGTGCCGGCGCTGGCGTCGGCGGAGGGCGTCGCGAAGGCGGCGAAACCGGCCTGCGCCGCCTCGCCGAAGGCCCCGGACGGGAGCGCCCAGCCCGGCGCGTCGGGCAAATGCGGCCGCTGAACACTCGCGCCATGGCCACTCCCGGCGAAGACGGCGCGGAAGGCCTCCAGCGTGCGCGCGCCGCCGGTCGTCGCGGCGCGGTGGCCGGCCTGCGCCAGCGCCGCCTTCAGGCCCGAAACGACGAGCCCGCGCACAAGCGCCGGGTCGCGGAAGCGGACCTCGCTCTTGGCCGGGTGGACGTTGACGTCGACGAGGCGCGGATCGCAGATCACGTCGAGGAAGAGCACCGGGTGCCGATCGGAGGGCAGGACATCGGCATAGGCCCCGCGCACGGCCGAGAGCAGCAGCCTGTCGCGGACCGGGCGGCCGTTTACCGCCAGATGCACGCCCGCCGAGGTGCCGCGATGAAAGGTCGGCAGGCCGGCATAGCCCGCGATCGCGAAGCCCTCGCGCTGCGCGTCGAGTCTCAGCGCGTTCTCGGGGAAGTCGCGCCCGAGCGCGCGGGCAAGCCGACGCAACTGCCCGTCCTCACTGAGCGGCTCGGCCGGCCAGTCGAAGCCGGTGACATGGTCTCCGTCGAGGCTGAGCCGGATGGCGGGATGCGCGATGGCCAGACGGCGCAGCATCTCGGAGACCGCGCCGGCCTCGGCCCGGTCGCTCTTGAGGAATTTCAGCCGCGCCGGGGTGAAGGCGAAGAGATCGGCGACCTCGATGCGGGTGCCGATCGCGGCGGCGGCGGGGCGAACGACGCCCTTCTCGCCGGCCTCGACGACGAGGGCCGAGCCTTGGGCTGCATCGGCGCGACGGGTCGTGATCGAGAGGCGCGCGACCGAGCCGATCGAGGGCAATGCCTCGCCGCGGAAGCCGAGCGTGCCGATCGCGAAGAGATCGCCATCGGGGAGCTTGGAGGTGGCGTGGCGGTCGACGGCGAGCGCGAGATCGTCGGGCGACATGCCCGCCCCGTCATCGACGACGCGGATCAGTTCGCGCCCGCCCGCCGCGATGGTGACGGCAATCGCGCGCGCGCCGGCGTCAATGGCGTTTTCGACCAGCTCCTTCACGGCCGCGGCCGGCCGCTCGATCACCTCGCCGGCGGCGATGCGGTCGACGAGGACGGGATCGAGGCGGCGGACGGTCATGCTTGTTCACCACTGGAAGCGCCAACCTGCCCCCTCTCCCCTTGCGGGAGAGGGTTGGGGTGAGGGGTCGGGCTGAGCTATCCGCTTATCGGGGTGGATAGCCGGATAGCGCGCAACTACCCCTCATCCGTCTGCTGCGCAGACACCTTCTCCCGCAAGGGGAGAAGGGAAATCGGGGCGAATCGCTCAGGCCCGCCCCTCGGCAAGATAGCGCTTGGCGAGCAGTTTCGCCTCCTCGACCGCCGGCTGGTCGAAGGGATCGACGCTCATGGCGTAGCCCGTCAGGATCGTCTCCAGCATGAAATGCATCAGCAATTCGCCATGGATCGCTTCGTCGATGGCGTCGAGATGGAAGCGGCGCACCGCGCAGCCGTTTCGGGCGAAGGTGTCGATCATCGCGATCCCCTGCGCCGCCACCAGATCGCCGATGGTCTTGCCGGCGAAATCCTGCTGGCCGATCTGGCCTGCGAGCTTTGCGTCGATCGCCGGGCCCTTGCCCTTGGCGCCGACGGTAATGACCGTGAAGAACTTGTCCTTGGGACCGGCGAGATAAAGCTGCTGCTGCGAATGCTGATCGACCGGGCCGAGCGCCGAGACCGGCTGCGTGCCCTGTCCGTCCTTGCCCAGACTCTCGGCCCAGAGCTGGACCCACCAGCGCGTCAGCAGACCGAGCTTGTCGGCATAGGGCATCAGCACGGCGATGCCCTTCCCCGAGCGCATGGCAGCGAGATGGAGCGCGGCGCCGAGCGCGGCGGGCGTCTCGCGTACGCTCTCGCCGGCGAGCACGGGGGCAAGCGCCCTGGCCGCGCCGGCCCGCAGCGCCCTGATATCCAGACCAAGCACCGCCGCCGGCAGGAGGCCGCAATTGGTCAGAACGGAATAGCGCCCGCCGACGCCGGTGTGGTGTTCGAGGAAAGGGACACCGAGCGGCTCCAGCAACGCCCGCAGCGGGTGCAGCTTGCCGGCGATCGTCGGCTCCGACAGCCCCTGGAAGCGCTCGCCGATATCGGCATCGGACAGGCCTGCGCCGCGCATCGCGGTGATGGCGGCGATGCTCTGGAGGAGGGTCTCGCCGGTTCCGCCCGACTTCGAGATCGCGACGAATTTTGTGGTCTTCAGCGGCAGTTTCGCGAGCAGGCGCTGATAGGTGTCGGGGTCGAGGTTGTCGATGAAATGCACGCGCGGCTCGGGCGCGAAGCGCGACAGGCCAGCGATGCCGTAATCCGCAAGCTGCGCCAACGTCTGACCGCCGAGCGATGAGCCGCCGGTGCCCAGCACGAGGATGTCGCTCGCGCCATCTTTCAGGCGTGCGGCGGCGGCCTGGACCGGGCCGAGGTCGGCGGTCTCGGCGGGCAAGCCGAGCAGCGGCAGCGAGCCGTCATCGGCCTGCGCCTTCAGCCGGGCGAGCGCAGGCGCGAGATCGGCCAATGCCTGCTCGAAGGCCGCGTCGGGAATGCCACCGGCGCCGACGCCGGATTCGAGCGCGAGATCGAAGGATTGATGGAGCATGGAGAGCCTGCCTGCGGACTGAAAACCGAAACTATTGCTTTGAACCTGAAACACGCCGTCATCCCGGACGCAGCGAAGCGGAGCTCCGGGATCCATCATAAAGCGCGACATTGCCCTCTGATGGATCCCGGAACTGCGCGGCTTCGCCGCTTGTCCGGGATGACGGAGAGTTTCATTGGAAAGAAGCGAAGTGGCAAGCGTTCACGCCAGCCCGACGGGCCGCCCGACCGCCTGCACCAGCAGCCGCGGATCGCCGAACAGGCGCCCGGCAACGCGCTTGACGTCGGCCAGCGTGACCTCGGCAAAGAGCCGGTTGCGCTCGGTCAGGAACTCCGGCTCGAAGCCGTAGATCGCAAGCCCGAGCAGTTCCGACGCGATCTTGGGCGAGGTGTCGAAGCGCAGGGGATAGGAGCCGATGATGTAGCGCTTGGCCTCCTCGACCTCGTGCTCGCTGGGCCCCTCCTGCGCGAGCTTCGTCATTTCCTCACGGATGACGGCAAGCGATTCGGCGACGCGGTCGTTGCGGGTCGAGGTGCCGCCGACGACCATGGCGCTCTCGCGCATCGGCAGCAGGCTGGAGGAGACGCCATAGGCGAGGCCGCGCTTCTCGCGCACCTCCATGAACAGGCGCGAGGTGAAGGCCGAGCCGCCGAGGATGTGGTTCAGCACGCTGGCGGCGATGAAATCGGGATCGTTGCGCATCGGGCCCGGCGCGACGAAGCGCAGCACGGTCTGCGGTACGTCGAGATCGATCACCTGCGTCTCGCCCAAGCCATGGATCGGCAGCGGCTCGGCTGGCAGCCGGCGCGGCGATCCCTCGGGAAGCGCGCCGAAGATCGCATCGATGCGCTGGGCCAGTTCGCTGGCCGTGATGTCGCCGACCACGACGAGCTTGAGGCCGGCGCGGGACAGAAGCTCGCGCGAGAGGCCCTTCAGCCCGTCCGCCTCCAGCCGCGAGACGCTGTCGACATCGCCCTTCTCCGGGCGGCCATAGGCGTGGCCGGGGAAGGCCGTGGCGTAGAGCGCGTTGCGGCAGAGCGTGTCGGGGTTCTGGGCCTGACGCTGCAGCCCGGCGACGACCTGCGACTTCACCCGCGCCACGGCGTCGACGTCGAAGCGCGGCTTCTGCAGCGCCAAAGCCAGCAGGTCGAAGGCTGTGTCGCGATGGCGCGACAGCGTCTGGAGATTGCCGTGGAAATCGTCGCGGCGCGCCTCGAAGCCGAGATTGATGGCGTGGTCGGCCATCGCGCCCTGAAAGGCCTCGGCGTCGAGATCGCCCGCGCCCTCGTCGAGCAGGCCGGACACGAGATAGGCGCTGCCGGCCGCGTTGTCGGGGTCGCGTGTCGCGCCGCCGTCGAAGGCGAAATCGAGCGCGATCAGCGGCAGGCTGTGCTCCTCGACCAGCCAGGCCTCGACGCCGCAGGCGCCGCGCACCTTCTGGACGGTGACGGACGGCCCGGCGATGGCGGCGATATCCTGGCTGGAGAGAGGAGCGGCAATCGGCGCGTTCATCGGCGTTTCCTGTCGGCGGCGATCATGTCCGCCCGGCGATCGTTGAGAAGCACGGAGCCGGCCTCAGGCCGCCGGCAGCAGCAGGCCGGTGACCGAGCGGTCGGGCCTGAGATAGCGGCGCACGGCCTTGATGACGGCGTCGCGGGTGACGGTCTCGATCCGGTCCGGCCAGGCGAGTACGTCCTCGACCGTTTCGCCGACGGCGAGCGAGGCCCCGAAGGTGCGCGCCAGCGAGGACTGGCTGTCGCGGGCGAAGATCGTCTCGGCGATCAGGCGCGTTTTTGCGCGCGTGAGTTCGATCTCGCTCGGCCCCTCAGCAAGAAAGAGCGCCAGCGCCCCGTCCAGTCCGGCCTCCAGCGCGTCCATCCCGACACCCGGACGCGGACTGACCGAGATCTGGAAGGCGGCGCGATCGACCATCGAACCCATGAAATAGGCGCTGGCCCCCGCCGCGATCTCCTGCTCGACGCAGAGGCTGCGATAGAGCCGCGAGGTCGTGCCGCCGCCGAGGATCTCGGCTGCGATCTCCAGCGCGAAGACCTCGGTCCGCTCGCCCGCATTGTAGGTCGGCGTCAGCCAGCCGCGCCTGAGCGAGGGCTGATGCACGCGCGGGTCGGACAATGCGACCCGGCGCGCGGCGCGCGGATCGGGCTCGGCGGGGCGTTTGCGAACCGGCGTCTCGCCGCGCGCGGGTATCGCGCCGTAGCTGGCCTCAGCCAGAGCGCGCACCTCGGCCGCGTCGGTGTCGCCGGCGACCACGAGGATCGCGTTTTCGGGCGTGTAGAAGCGCTGGTAATAGGCGAAGGCGTCCTGCCGATCGAGACCTTCGATCTCGTGCTCCCAGCCGATGATCGGCGTGCCGTAAGGATGATGCACGAAGAGCGCCGAGGAAAACTCCTCGCCGAGCTGGGCGGCCGGGTCTGAATCGACGCGCATCTTGCGCTCTTCGAGCACCACGTCGCGCTCAGGCGCAACGACGCTCTCCTCGAAGGCCAGCCCCGTCATCCGGTCGGCCTCGTAATCCATCATGGCGCGCAAATGCTGCTTCGGCACGCGCTGGAAATAGGCGGTGTAGTCGAAGGAGGTGAAGGCGTTCTCCTGCCCGCCGAAACCGGCGACGATCTTGGAAAATTCGCCCGCCGGCCATTTGGCCGTGCCCTTGAACATCAGATGTTCGAGAAAATGGGCGATGCCAGACTTGCCCGCCGGATCGTCGGCGGAGCCGTTGCGATACCAGACCATGTGGGTGACGACGGGAGCGCGCCGGTCGGGAACGACGACGACGGCCAGCCCGTTCTCCAGCCGGAAGGATTCCACGGGCTGGGCGGCCTGGCTCGGACGCGAATGCATGTTCACCTTGCGCCGTCTCCTGATGGCGGACACGCCGGAGCCGGCGCATCATGCGAAATAGGGCTGCGAACGCCCTCGCGCCAGAGGCGCGGGGGGCCGATGGCGGACGCGCTGGCCGGCCTATTGCAGCGGCGTCGTGCCGATCAGGAATTCGCGCTGGCCGACAGCCTGCTTGTCCTCCTGCGGGCCGCTCTGGCCGGGGCCGACCGGGGCGGAGCCTGCGGGGCGGCGGTAGCCGACCGGCGGCTCGGTCAGCAGGCGGCGCGGCGGCTCGGAGCCGTAGTTGAGCTGCGCCAGATCCTCCTGGCCACGGCGGGCGGCCTCTTCCTTGGCGCGGCGGATCGGCTCGATCTGGTTGTTGGAGTTGCTGAGCTCCTCGACCACGACCGGGCGGCCCGTGGCGCGCGCCGCCGGGCCGCGGCGAAGCTCGGTCTGGTTCAGCCAGGCGTTGTTGCGCGTCTTCTCGCTTTCGGTGAAGGGCAGGATGCGCGCCTCGGCGGCCTCCCTGCGACGCGCGACGTCGGGATCGTTGGGCCAGGCGGCGGTGCGGGCGCTGGCGGGCTCCTGCGGGCGCGGCAGGGCTGAGCCGGGCGGAACGACCAGCGGCGGACGCTCGCGATACTCGATGTCCTCGCCGCCGCGCTTGCCGATGACGCCTTCCATGATGTTCTTGAAGAGCAGGCCTTCCTGGGCGAAGGCGGGCTGGGCCGCAAGCAACAGGCCGCCGGCGAGCAGAACACGCGAAGCGCGATTTGCCATCTGGTTATCTCCCTTGGACGATCCTTGGCCCTACGTCTCAACCGCATGCGCGCGGCGAAACGATGGCGAAGTCCGCTTTTCAGCTCGCAGCCTTAGCAGCCGGGCGGAACGATTCATACAGGAGCGCAGCGACCCCGACAACGATGGCCGCATCGGCGACGTTGAAGATGTACCAGCTGAAGCGGCCCCAATGCAGGTGGACGAAGTCGACGACCGCGCCGTAGACCGCGCGGTCGACGCCGTTGCCGAGCGCGCCGCCGATGATCAGCGCCAGCGCGACAACGGTCAGCCGGCGCGGCTCGCGCCACATCCAGCGACCGAGCCAGACCGCGGCGACGAAGGAGATCGCGACCAGCCCCCAGCGCCCGAGATCGCTGTATTGCTGGAACAGGCCGTAGGAGATGCCCCGGTTCCAGGCCAGCACGATATCCATGAAAGGCAGCACGGAAAAGGGGCCGTTCTCGGCGAGGCCGACCGAAAACAGCAGCCAGAGCTTGCTCGCCTGATCGAGCGCGAAGACGATCACGACGATGGCGAGGCCGAGGCAGCGGTTGGGCCTCATGCCGTTCTCCTGTCATTCCGGGGCTCCGCGCCAGCGGAGAACCTGGAACCCACGACGAGGCGAAACCCTTCGCCTTCCCGAAATCCGCACGGCCGGCGCGAGGTCTGGCGGTCCGCCCGGCCGTGGGTTCCTGGTTCTCGGCTTTGCCGAGCCCCGGAATGACAGAAGGTACTCATGCTGCGCGCGTCCCGAGTTCGCGGAGCGCCTTGGCGTCGCGCGGCGTCACCGCCGGCCAGGCCGCATCGGCCGTCGCGGGATCGAAATACTTCCAGGAGCGGGCGCACTTCACGCCGCTGGCCCGCGCCGGCACGACCGCGACGCCGGGAACATCCGGCAGGCGGAAGGCGTCCGCCGGGCCTTCGCCGTTGCGCACCAGAATCGTCGAGGTGATGCTGATCTCGGCGAGATCGGCCCCCGACAGCGCCGCGAACAGGTCTGGATCGGAGACGAACACCTCCGGCGCGGCCTCCAGCGAGGAGCCGAGCCGCTTGGCGGCGCGCTCCAGTTCGAGCGCGCCGGTGACGACGCGGCGGACCTTGCGGATCTTGGCCCAGCGCTCGGCGAGTTCGGGATCGAGCCAGCTTGCCGGAGCCTTGGCGAAGAGTTCGAGATGGACCGAGCCGTCGAGGCTCTTCGCCTCGGGGTAACGCTCCAGCCACGCTTCTTCCGTGGTGAAGACGAGGATCGGCGCGAGCCAGGTGGCCAGGCAGCGGAACAAATGATCGACCACGGTCAGCGCGCTCTTGCGGACATGGCTCGACAGGGGATCGCAATAGAGCGCGTCCTTGCGGATGTCGAAATAGAAGGCCGAGAGTTCGGTGTTCATGAACTGCGAGAGCAGGTTCACGACCTTCTTGTAGTCGTAGGTCGCGTAAGCCTCCTCCACCTGCGGGCCGAGCTCGGCCAGCCGGTGCAGCATCAGCCGCTCCAGTTCCGGCATGGTCTGCGGCTCGGCGACGCGGATGTCCTCGCTGAAATGGGCGAGCGTGCCGAGCATCCAGCGCGTGGTGTTGCGGAGTTTCCGATAGGTCTCGACGAAGGTCTTGAGGATCTCCTTGCCGATGCGCAGATCGTCGGAATAATCGGCCGCCGCGACCCAGAGGCGCAGGATGTCGGCGCCCGAATCCTTGATGATGTCCTGCGGGGCGGTGACGTTGCCCTTCGACTTCGACATCTTCTCGCCCTTCTCGTCGAGGCAGAAGCCGTGCGTCAGCACGATGTCGTAGGGGGCGCGGCCACGTGTGCCGCAGCTTTCGAGCAGCGAGGAATGGAACCAGCCGCGATGCTGGTCCGAGCCTTCGAGATACATCACGCGGTCATTGCCGCCGTCGCCGCGCCGGCGGGCGCGCAGATCGGGCCGCTTTTCCAGCGTGAAGGCGTGGGTGGAGCCTGAATCGAACCAGACGTCGAGCACGTCGGTGACCCGCTCGTACTTGGCCGGATCGTAGCCGAATGGTTTCAGGAAGCGCGCGCCGTCGGTGTCGGTGAACCAGGCGTCGGCCCCTTCCGCCTCGAAGGCCTCGGCGATCGCGGCGTTCACCTTCGCATCGACGAGGATCGCACCGCTCTCCTTCTCGACGAAGACGGTGATCGGCACGCCCCAGGCGCGCTGGCGCGAGACCACCCAGTCCGGGCGGTTGGCGATCATGCCGTTGATGCGGTTCTCGCCGGCGGCCGGCACCCATTGGGTGTCCTTGATCGCGCGAAGAGCGCGGTTGCGCAGGGTGTCGACATTGCCGCCGAGGGACGGCGCGGGCTCCCCTTCTCCCCTTGCGGGAGAAGCTGTCTGCGCAGCAGACGGATGAGGGGTGGTCGCGGCCTTTCCGGAGAGGTCGAGAGACCCCTCATCCGTCACGGCGCTTCGCGCCGCGCCACCTTCTCCCGCAAGGGGAGAAGGGAAGGAGCCGATCGGCTTGTCCATGGCGATGAACCATTGCGGCGTGTTGCGGAAGATCACCGGCTTCTTCGAGCGCCAGCTATGCGGGTACTGGTGCTTCAGCCGGCCGCGCGCGACGAGGTTTCCGCTGGCGGCGAGCGCCTTGATGACGGCCTCGTTGGCGTCGCCCTTCTCGCCCTTGTCGGTGATGACCTGAGCGCCCTCGAAACCGGGAGCGTCCTTGGTGAAGCGGCCATCGGCATCGACGGTGTAAGGGATGTGGGTGTCGATGCCGCGCGCCTGCAACTGCCGGCCGTTGGCCATCCAGATGTCGAAGTCTTCCCGACCATGGCCCGGCGCGGTGTGGACGAAGCCGGTGCCGGCCTCGTCGGTGACATGGTCGCCGTCGAGGAGGGGGACGTCGAAGTCGTAGCCTTGGCCGCGCAGGGGGTGGGCGGCGATGATGCCAGCGAAAGCATCGGCCGGCACGTCCGAAACAAGTTCGAAGGCATCGACCTTGGCGGCCTTGAAGACGGACTCGGCTAAATTCTTGGCGAGGATGTAGGTCGCGCCGACCTTCGCCCAATTCTGCTCTGGCGCAGCGGTAACGCGATAAAGGCCGTAGGCGATCTTGTTGTGGAACGAGATCGCGCGGTTTCCCGGCATCGTCCAAGGCGTCGTGGTCCAGATAACAATAGATGAGTTAGCCAGCTCCTCGGCGGACTTCCAAATCTCCGGCCATGGGGTTGCACCCATGTCGCCTGTCATTGCCTGTCTCAAAGGAAACGCCACGAACACCGTATCGCTCGTATGCTCCTCGTACTCGACCTCGGCCTCGGCGAGCGCGGTCTTCTCGACCACGGACCACATCACCGGCTTGGAGCCGCGATAGAGCTGGCCGGTCTCGGCGAATTTCATGATCTCGCGAGCGATCTGCGCCTCGGCCCCGAAGGCCATGGTCAGATAGGGGTCGTCCCAGTCGCCCTCGACGCCCAGCCGCTTGAATTCCTCGCGCTGCACCGAGACCCAGTGCTCGGCGAAGGCGCGGCATTCCTTGCGGAACTCGACGACCGGCACGTCGTCCTTGTTCAGGCCCTTGGCGCGGTACTGCTCCTCGATCTTCCACTCGATCGGCAGGCCGTGGCAGTCCCAGCCCGGCACGTAGTTGGAATCGTGGCCGAGCATCTGCTGCGAGCGCGTGACGAGGTCCTTGAGCACCTTGTTGAGCGCATGGCCGATATGGATGTTGCCGTTCGCATAGGGCGGGCCATCATGCAGGATGAAGCGGTCGCGGCCCTGTGCCGCCTCGCGCAGCTTGCGGTAGAGGTCGATCCGCGCCCAGCGGGCGAGCAGTTCCGGCTCGCGCTGCGGCAGGCCCGCCCGCATCGGGAACTCGGTCTGCGGCAGGAACAGGGTGCTGGAATAGTCGATCGTCTCGGCTGGCTTGTCGGTCATGTCGTCCGGCTCGGGCAATGGACGAGCGGGCCATCTGCGGTGGCGCGGCGCTTAAGTCCGTGATGAATTGGGGAAGGCTTTATGTCATCCCGGCCTGCGCTGACGCCCGCGCTGCTTTCAGCGCGGGGCGGCGGCCGGGCCCGTAATTCGCCGGGGCGGTATGATCATGACGCGATGAGCGGACATGGAGCGCTTCTAGCAAAGGCGGCTTACGGAAGGAAGGGCGGCGATTTGCCCAGGATGTCGCGCGCCGCGGCGCTGTCGGCGTTCATCTGCACGATCAGCGCATCGAGCGTCTCGAACTTCGCCTCGGCCCGCAGCCAGGCGACAAAGGCGACATCGACCTGTTTGCCATAGAGATCGCCGGAGAAGTCGAAAACGAAGGTTTCGAGCTTGGGCGGGCCGTCGTCGAAGGTCGGGCGGCTGCCGAAGCTCGCGACGCCATCATGCCAGCGGCCGTCGATCTTCATGCGAACGGCATAGATGCCATGGCGCAGCTTGCAGTCACGGGCCAGATGCATGTTGGCGGTGGGATAGCCGAGGTCGCGGCCGCGCTTCTCGCCATGGACGACGGCTCCGCGCACGAACCAGGGCCGGCCGAGCAGATCGGCGGCGCGGGCGACGTCGCCTTGGCTGAGAGCATCGCGCACCAGCGTCGAGGAGACCGGCTCGCCGGCAAAGGCGAAGGGCGGCACGATGACGACGGGCACGCCTTCCGCCTCGCAGTGGGCCTGCAGCATCTCCGGCGAACCCGCCCTGCCCTTGCCGAAATGGAAATCATAGCCACAGACGAGGCCCGCCGCGCCGAGCCGGCCGAGCAGCAGATCGTCGATGAAGGCTTTCGCCTCGATCGCCGCGATCTCGCGGTCGAAGGGCAGGATGAAGGTGGTCGGCAGGCCGACCGAGGCCAGAAGCTCGGTCTTGATCGCCGGCGGCGTCAGCCGGAACACCGGCTGGTCGGGTCTGAAAACGCTGCGCGGATGCGGCTCGAAGGTCAGCGCCGCAGGCTTGCGGCCCAGTCGCTCGCCGAGTTCGACCGCCTTGCGCGCCAGTTCGGCATGGCCGCGATGGACGCCGTCGAAATTGCCGAGCGCGATCACCGCGCCGCGCAGATCGGCGGGCACGGGCTTGGCGAGGTCGATCACGAAGGCGATGTGCGGCGCGGCCGAAATCGCGTCGGCGGGGGATGTCATCGTGGCTCAGCGTCCGGAATGCCGGGGCTTCAAGCCCCGCGCGGCGCTGTTTGGCCCCAAGCCGGCGGATGCGTCAAGCCGGGCGCGACGGCGGCAGGGCGACCCAGGCCTCGCCCTCCAGCACCGCCTTGCCATCGACGAGGCATTCGCAGAACAGCCGGGCGCGCCGGCGCTCGGCCACGAGTTCGACGACCTCGACGCGCGCGGTGACGACATCGCCGATCTTGACGGGCGCGAGGAAGGTCAGCGTCTGCGAGAGATAGACCGCGCCCGGTCCCGGCAGGCGCGTGCCGAGCAGCGCCGAGACCAGGCTCGCGGTCAGCATGCCATGGGCGATGCGCTGGCCGAAGCGGGTGTTTGCGGCATAACGGTCGCAGAGATGGATCGGATTGGCGTCGCCCGAGAGGTCGGCGAAGAGCGAGATGTCGCGCTCCATCACCGTGCGCATCAGGCTCTCGCTCTGGCCGAGCGCCAGATCCTCGAAGGCATGGACCTGATAGAGCGTCTTCGTCATCGTTCCCGGCCGGACTGGCGAAACGGGGCGCTTGGCGCCACCATAACGCGTGGATTGCGATCGGCGAAGCCTCTCACGCGCCCGCCGGCCGCGCCATTGAACTTTGGAACGGCGCGCGGTTCCCACGCTCGTCGCCTCGTGCCCCAGCGTCACTCAGGCTTTCGATTAACGGCTTTGAAACGCCGCTGGTCTAAGACCGTTGACCTATGGACGCTGCCTTGCGAAGGCGGCGTCGCGCAGGTTTCCGCCTGCGATGCATCCGCGACGCTTGGAGCACCAGAATGGCTCTCGACCCCTCCATGCCGATCCTCGTGGTCGACGACTACCAGACGATGGTCCGGATCATCCGCAACCTGCTGAAGCAGCTCGGATTCGAGAATGTCGACGACGCCTCGGACGGCTCGGCCGCGATCGAGAAGATGCGCGACAAGAAGTACGGCCTCGTGATCTCGGACTGGAACATGGAGCCGATGACCGGCTTCGAGCTTCTGCGCCGCGTCCGCGAGGAAGAAAAGCTCTCGGATACGCCTTTCATCATCGTCACCGCCGAATCGAAGACCGAGAACGTCATCGCCGCCAAGAAAGCCGGCGTGAACAACTACATCGTCAAGCCGTTCAACGCGCAGACACTGAAGAGCAAGATCGAGTCGGTCTGCGCGGCTTGAACATATCCGTCTTTGCGAGCGCAGCGAAGCAATCCAGCGTCTCGCGCAAACCTCTGGATTGCTTCGCTACGCTCGCAAAGACGAAAGAGCGTCCGCCCGATTTTCACCAAACCAGATGCGGCAGGGCGTAGTGCGGCCTGTGGAGCTGGTCGGCGAACCAGGCGTGACGCCGGTCCCAGTCCGCTTCCATCAGATCCTGCGCGTGGATGCCGGCCAGCACCATGACGCTTGCGGCTCCAAAAGCGTTGGCGCCGGCTATGTCGGTGCGGATGGCGTCGCCGATGCCGCAGATGCGGGCGCGATCGATCGCTGAACCGCGCGCTGCCTCGCCCAGCGCAAGCGCCGCCTCGTAGATCGGCGCATGCGGCTTGCCGGCATAGATCGCCTGCCCGCCCAGTTCCTCATAGGCCAGCGCCAGCGAGCCGGCGCAGGGCACGATGCGCCCGCCACGCTCGACCACCAGATCGGGATTGGCGCAGATCAGGGTCAGGCCGCGCGCCGCGAAACCGGCGAGCAGCCCGGCATAGGTCTCGGCCGTCTCGGTCTCGTCGTCGAACAGGCCGGTGCAGAGCACATAGGCCGCCTGATCCGGCGCGACGCGGGGCGCGTCGAGACCTGCGATCAGCGGCAGGTCGCGGTCGGGGCCGAGCATGTAGAGGGGCTGCCCGGCCCGCGCCCGGATGAGGCCCCGGCAGACGTCGCCCGAGGTGACGATGGCGTCATAGGCGTCCCCCGGCACGCCGAACCCGTCGAGCTGGCGTCTGATCTCGGCGTTTGGGCGCGGCGCGTTGGTCACCAGCACCACGCTGACGCCCGCCTTGCGCATCGCGAGCAGCGCCTCGACCGCCTCGCGATGGGCGGCGACGCCATTATGGACCACGCCCCAGATGTCGCAGAGGCAGAGGTCGAAGCGGTCGGCGATGCCGGCGAAGCCGGTCAGTGGTTGTGTCGTCGTCTCGGATGTCGGCAAAGCGGAAGGCTCCATGGCTGTCATGGAGCCTTAGCTCTTCGCGGTTGCAAACAGAAGACGGCCGCTCAGGCGCTGGCGCGGCGCAGCACGGAGCGGAAGGGCAAGCGCTCGGGCTTAGCCTCCTCGGCCGGCACGGGCGCGGGATATCCCAGGACCTCGGCTGAAGGCCGGGCCGGCGCGGGCTCCAGCTCGCGAACCGGCGCAGCCGACGGCTCGGCGAAGACCTCGGGCTTGACCGGGCGCGGCGGCGAGAAGACCAGCCCCTGCGCGAGGCCGACGCCGAGTTCGATCATGTCCGCTACCGTCGGATCGTCCTCGATGTCGTCGGCGATCAGCGTGATCGCGGCGCGGGCGAGCAGCGCGGCGAGGTCGCTGGCGGCGATGTCGGCCGCCACTCGGCCGACCGCGTCGGCCTGCAGAAGCGCGGCCGGGGCCTTGACGAAGCGGACCCCGCGATCGGCCAGCGACGCCGGATCGAGCCTGAGATCGACAAGCTGGTCGAGCGCGAAGCGCACGCCATTGGCCGACATGGCGCCGAGAAAGCCCAGACTCGTCGGGTCGAGCGCCCGGAACACGGTCTGCGGCATCTCGATGACGAGATGGCCGGCATGCTCGCGATACTTGTCGAGAATGCGCGACAGCGCCGACAGCGCCTTGGCCGAGCCCCAGGTCGCCGCGCTGAAATTGCACGAGACGAACAGCTTCCCGTCCTTGGCGCCCAGATGGCGGGCGATGGCGAGCGCGCGCGTCAGCACGAGCGCATCCAGCGTCGGGCCGAAGCCGCGCTCCTCGACGATTTTGACGAAATGTTCGGGCAGCAGCAGCGTCTGATCGTCGAGACGCAGCCTGACCAGCGCCTCGTAGCCGCGCGTGCGCCGCTGCGGCAACTGCACGATCGGCTGAAGATGGACCTCGACGCGGCCTTCCGACAGCGCCTGGCTGATCACGGCGGCGCGCTCGTCGGCGGCGCGGCGCTGCGCCTGCCTGATCGTCTCCTCGCGCTCGGCCGCCTTGGCCTCGATCCGGGCGCGCATGGCGGCCTCCGGGTCGAGCACCACCGGGAGCGGCGCGGGCGCGGGCGCGGGCGGCGCCGCCTGCTGGCGCGAGCGTGCCAGGGCCAGTTCCGCGTCATGGTCGGCGAGCGTGGTCGCGACCTGATGGATCAGGTCGCCGAGCAGCCCGACTTCGGCCGTGAGTTCGTTCAGCGTCGCGCGCGCAGGCGCGGCGTCAGCCTCGCGCATCGGCAGTTCCTCGACGCGGCGCGCCAGCGAATCGAGCCGGATCGCGTTGGTCGCCAGCCTGACCTTGACCTCGCCGATCGCCGCCAAAACCTGCTCGCGCTGCCCGGCCGCGCGCTTCTCCGAGACCAGCGCCGAGCCGATCAGCCCGCCGCCGGCCAGCAGCAGGCCGAGCGCGCCGCCGAGCGGGCCCGGCAGAAGCAGCGCGGTGACGGCGCCGGCCGACAGGCCTGTGACGGCGCTGGCGAGTGGGTGCAGGGCGTTCAGGCGGACAGGGGCCAAGAGAGCGACCGCGCAAGAGGAGGATGGGACGACAGCGGCGAATCACGAATGATGTCGCGAGGTTACCTGCGCCGATGGCGTCAAGCGAGCCTCCCGGCCTATGGTCGGGGCCAGATCGCGCAGAAAGCGGTGGAATTCGCCAGAAAGGGCGATGCCCGAAGGCCCTATCTCCGCGTCAGGACGCCGAGCGCGTTGGGCCCCAGGCCGGCGAGCACGCGGTCGATCAGCTCGGGCGCGAAGCCTTTCTGGGAGAGATAGAGCCGCGGGTCGATGGCGAAGAGCGGCGCGGCCTCGACGAGGGCGCGCAGGCAGGTCGCAAGCTCGACCTCGTCCTTCGCCTTGGCGGCGGCGAGCGAACGGCCGAGCAGGCTGAGCGCGCCCTGATCGGCCAGCAGCGCCGTGCCGTAGCTTTCGGCGAGCTTGTCTGCCCCCAGCAGATGCGCCGCCAGAAACGCATAGAAATCGTACCAGGGCGGCCGGCCGGCGCTGAGCTCCACGGCGCGGGCGAGCAGCGGCAGCCCCTCGGCCGGCCGGTTGAGCCGGACGAAGCGCGAGCCGAGATCGGCCATGATGTCGGGGTCGTAGGGGTTGCGCGCCAGCGCCTCGCGGCCGCTTTTGATCGCGTCTTCCAGCGCGCCCCGGGCGAACAGCACATCCATCATGACCTGCTGGGCGCGCGCGCTTGACGGGGCCAGCCGCACCGCCGTCAGCGCCGCGCTCAGCGCGCGGTCGAGCGGCGGTCCGGGCTGCGGGTTGAGACCTTGCGTGTACTCGTCGAGGATCAGCAGCGCGAGCTGGGACCAGGCCGGATGAAAACCGGCATCCTTGGCCAGCACGCCCTCGAGGCAGGCGCGGGCGGCGAGGTGCTCGGCCGGCTGCATGGTGCGGCGGAAGTCGAAAGCCTGGAACATGCAGCGCATTGCCGGAGAGGTGGCCGACTGGCGGAAATCCGCATGGATGATGCCGAAGGGCTCGGCCAGCCGGATCGCCAGCCGGCGCGCCAGTTCGAGCAGTTCGGGATCGTCCGGGCCGCCGCCCAGGGTGCGCGTCGTCGATGTCGTCCAGACGATCCGCCCGTCCCTGACCGAACGCAGGCGGCCGAACCCTTCCGTATCCGCGCCGACGCGGCTGGCGTTGATCTCGAAGACGTAGGCGCCGGCCTCGACGCCACTCGCGCCGGGCTGCAGCGCCTTGACCGAGATCAGATCGTCGAAGCGCGCCATGACGTCGACCAGCAGCCGGGCGAAGCGCTGCATCACCTCCGCCAGCGCGGGATCGTCCGTCGGCGCGGCGACCGTCACCGTGACGACCGGGAGGTGGACCGGCTGCTGCGCGGCGTCGACCGGGGGCCGCGCGGCGGCAGGCGGCGGGGCCGTCCGATTCTGCTGCGCGACGCCGGCGGGGGGCGAGCCCGCCTCGCGGCGATGGCCGATCCGCGTCGACGCCACCGCGACGGCCATGATCACGATGATCAGCACGAGCCCGACGATGGCGAGCCGGGCGCGCCCGCTCTCGACGCGGTCCGCAGCTCCGTGCGGCTGGCCGACCGGCTCGTCCGGGGGCGGGGGCGCCATGAACTTGTCCGCCGCAGGGTCGGCGGGCGTGGGAGCCTGATCCTCCGCGTCCGCGACGAGGCCCGGACCATCGGACAGGAAGCTCGGAACATAGCCGCCGACCGGAATCGTGATCCTGAGCGGCTCGGCCGCGCCTTCGCCGGCATAGTACTGCACCAGCGCCTTGCGCAGCCGGCCCGCCTCGACGCGCACGATCGGGTCCGTCTGCGGGTCGAAATCGGGGGACCGGCCGAACGCCTCGACGGCGATGGTGTAACCCTTCAACTCGGCGGCGCGACCGGCAAGGCTGCGCTCGACGATGAAGCCCAGAAAGGCCGCGAGTTGCGGCGCGCTGCGGAAGGCGTCGGAGGCGAGAACACGGTCCAGCGCCGCGCGGATCAGCGCCGCGGTCTGGTCGTCTGGCCGGTCCGGGGTTTCGCCGCTAGCGACCATTGTGGTCCCGATGCAGTTTTCTCACTCCCCCGATGGCAGCCTAGGCCGGGCGCGACGTAACGTCACCTGTCTTGTCGCGCGTAGCCGGTCTTCGGCCGGCGCAGGGATGCCCCGCCCGGCTTGCGATTTACAGTCCCCGTCGTGCTGTTAGGTTGAGAGACGCTTAACCGGATCAGGAACGCCGCCGATGACATCCGCCCTCAAGCCGCTGGGCACGCCCAACGACCTCGACGCCTTCTGGATGCCGTTCACGGCCAACCGCTCGTTCAAGCAGAACCCGCGCATGATCGCCCGCGCCGAGGGGATGTTCTACTACACGCCGGAGGGCAAGCCGGTGATGGACGGCACGGCGGGCCTGTGGTGCTGCAATGCCGGCCATGCGCGCCGCCCGATCATCGAGGCGATCCAGGCCCAGGCCGAGGAGCTCGATTTCGCGCCGACCTTCCAGTTCGGCCATCCGAAAGTGTTCGCGGCGGCCGCCCGCATCGCGGCGCTGGCGCCGGGCGACCTCGACCATGTCTTCTTCGCCGGCTCGGGCTCGGAGGCCGCCGACACGGCGCTGAAGATCGCGATCGCCTACTGGAACATCTCCGGCAAGGGCTCCAAGACCCGGCTGATCGGCCGCGAGCGCGGCTATCACGGCGTCGGCTTCGGCGGCATCTCGATCGGCGGCATCGTCTCCAACCGGAAATTCTTCGGCTCGCTGCTCGCCGGCGTGGACCATTTGCCGCACACTTATGACCGCGAGAAGCAGCGCTTCACCAAGGGCGAGCCGGATTACGGAGCGCATCTCGCCGACGAGCTGGAGCGCATCGTCACCCTGCACGACGCCTCGACAATCGCCGCCGTCATGGTCGAGCCGATGGCGGGCTCGACCGGCGTGCTGCCGCCGCCCAAGGGCTATCTCAAGCGCCTGCGCGAGATCTGCGACAAGCACGGCATCCTTTTGATCTTCGACGAGGTCATCACCGGCTTCGGGCGACTGGGCACGGCGTTCGCCGCCGAACGCTACGGCGTCGTCCCCGACATGATCACCTTCGCCAAGGGCGTGACCTCGGGCACGGTGCCGATGGGCGGCGTGATCTGCCGCAAGCACATCTACGACGCGTTCATGAACGGCCCCGACAACGTCATCGAGCTGTTCCACGGCTACACCTATTCCGGCCATCCGCTGGCGGCCGCCGCCTGCCTCGCGACGCTCGACATCTACCGCGACGAGGGCCTGTTCGAGCGGGCCAAGGCGCTGGAGCCGGTCTGGGCCGACGCGATCATGTCGCTGAAGGACGAGCCCAACGTGCTCGACATCCGCACGCTGGGCCTCGTCGCCGGCATCGACCTCGCCTCGCGCCCCGAGGGCGTCGGCAAGCGCGCCTATGAGGCGATGGACCGGGCCTTTCGCGAGGAAGGGATCATGATCCGGATCACCGGCGAGACGCTCGCGCTGACCCCACCTCTGATCATCACGGAAGAGCAGATCGGGGAGCTTACGGAGAAGGTGCGGCGGGTGATCCGGGCGGTGGCTCACTGAATGAGAAGGACCGCTTGCGCAACGCTGGCCGCAGTTCTCTTCCTCGCCGCCCCCGCCCCCGCCCCCGCGCAGGAACTGCGCGGGCATGGCGGACCCGTCCGCGCCGTCGCCGCGTCTCCCGATGGGCGGTTCGCCATGACCGGCTCGTTCGACCAGTCGGCGATCCTGTGGCGGCTGGAGAGCGGCGCTGCCGACAAGGTGCTGCGCTTCCATCAGGGCGCGATCAATGCGGTCGCGAGCGTGAACGGCCTCGGCTTCGCGACCGGGGCCGAGGATGGCCGGATCGCGCTGTGGCAGGGCGACGCTGCCGAGCCGGCGCGGGTTCTGGAAGGCCATAAGGGTCCGGTGTCCGCCATCGCCGTCTCGTCCGAAGGCGGGCATCTCGCCTCGGCCTCCTGGGACGAGACGGTACGCGTCGTCTCGTTGGCCGATGGCACAGCACGCGTTCTGGAGGGGCACAAGGGGCCGGTCAACGGCGTCGCGTTCGCGCCCGGCGGCGCGGTCGTCTCCTCGGGCTATGACGCGACCTTGCGGATCTGGCCGGCCGATGGCGGCGCGGCCAGGATCGTGACGCTGCCGGCCGCGCTGAACGGCGTCGTCGTGGCGCCCGATGGCGAGATCGCGGTCGCCGCCGCCGACGGAATCTTGCGGCTGTTCGGCCCTGACGGAGCGGCCCGCGCCGAGATCGCGATCGGCCAGACGCCGCTGATCGCGCTGGCCCTATCGACTGACGGCGCGACGATCGCGGCGGGGGGGCTGCGCGGTCAGGTCGCGCTGATCGACCGCCGGACGCGGACGATCCGGGCGACGCTGGTCGGGCCGGGGCTGCCGGTCTGGTCGCTGGCCTTTCTGCCGGACGGACGGACCCTGCTTTCGGGCGGTGCCGACCGGCTGGTGCGGCGCTGGAACGCCGTCACCGGCGAGCATATTGGCCCCGTCGTGCCGCGCGCCGGCGAGGATGTGCTGGCGGCGTTTCAGGGCGAGCGCGGCGCGCAGGTGTTTCGCGCCTGCGCCGCCTGCCACACGCTGACGCCGGCCGACGGCAACCGCGCCGGTCCGACCCTGCACGGCATCTTAGGGCGCAGGATCGCGAGCGCGCCGGGTTATGCCTATTCCGACGCGTTCAGGACGATGGACATCGTCTGGAGCAAGGAGACCGTGGCGAAGCTCTTCGAGGTGGGACCGAACGCCTATACGCCCGGCACGAAGATGCCCGAGCAGAGGATCGGTTCGGCTGAAGATCGGCAGGCGCTGGTGGACTGGCTGGAGAAGGTGACGCGGTAATTCCCCTCCCCCCTTGTGGGGAGGGGCTAGGGGTGGGGGGCGGAAAGTCAAAGAGAGCGGTTCGAGCTTTGAACTTCCGCCGATACCAGCCTGTCTCGCATTGCCGCTCGCCCGGCCGTTCTCCCCCCACCCCCATCCCCTCCCCACGAGGGGGAGGGGAGGAACCTCCTACTGCAACGGGTCTTCTCCGCGCTCCGCCCGCTCGCGCAGATAGTCCTCCGTCGTCCGCACCGGCGGGCGCTGGGGCGACAGATGCGGGTCGAAGCTCTCGTTGACGACGACCTCGACGCGGCAATCCTCGCACATCCTGATCACCGAGATGCGCTGCGCCGCGCTGCCCGAAAACATCCAGTGCTTGCCTTCGAGCCTGGCGGCGATCTTCTCGATGGTGCTGCGCACGCCGAATGGCTTTGCGCAGTTGATGCAGTGGAACGGCTCCTCCTGCTTCAGCACGCGCCTGCCGCCCTTCCAGGCGTCGAAGTCGATGCGCGGCTCCAGCGTGATGACCTTTTCGGGGCAGGTCGCGGCGCAGAGCCCGCATTGCACGCAGAGGTCTTCCTGGAAGGCGAGCGTCGGGCGCTCGGGATTGTCCGACAGTGCCTGCACCGGGCAGGCGGAGACGCAAGCCAGGCAGAGCGTGCAGCCTTCCGTCTCGACATGGATGGTGCCGAACGGCGCGCGCTCGGGCATGGCGATGGCCGGCACCGGCGTCGGCGCCGCGGCGTGCAACTCCGAGACGGCCTGACGCAGCAATGGCCGGCCCTCGCCCATCGGGCGGAAGCGGGCGGGGCTGGCGGAGGACTGGCCGGGCGCGATCTGCGAAAGGGCCAGAGAGAGCTGGTCGGGGTCGTCGGTCTCGATTACGCCCGCCCTGCCCTCGCCGAAGCCGAGCGCGCGGCCGAGCGTGTTGGCGTAGTCGAGGTTGCGCGTCAGGCCGGAGAGATCATGCTTCGGCTTGGCGCGGCCGAGCACGCGGATGGCCGAGGCCCCGAAGGCGAGCGCCGCGGCATAGGTTTCCAGCCCGAGTTGCGTGATCTCGTTGACGCGCAGCGGCAGGACGCGGGCCGGCAGGCCCTCTCCAAAGCGGGCCAGCGCGTCGATCAGCGGCTCGCCATGCTCGGCATCGTGCAGCAGCACGACGGCGTCGCGCCCGCCGGCCTGTGCGTAAGTGGTCAGCAACGTCCGCAGGCGGCGCAGCAGCGCGTCGGTCGGCGGCAGGGCATAGGTGACAGCGCCCGTCGGGCAGACGGCGGCGCAGGCCCCGCAGCCGGCGCAGATCTCCGCCGAGATCGCGACATGGTCGCCGTTCGGGGTGATCGCACCGGTCGGGCAGAGTTCGAGGCAGCGGGTGCAGCCGGTCTTCTTCGAGCGCGAATGGGCGCACAGGTCTTCATTCAGCCGGACATAGCGCGGCTTGTCGAACTCGCCGACGAGGTGGCTGGCGTCGCTGATCAGCTTCTCGATCGCGGCGGGATCACGCGGATCGGCTCGCAGATAGCCGGCGCGCAGATCGCCGGCCGGGAACAGCGGCGTCCCGCCCGAGACATCGATGACGATGTCGCATTGCGAGACCGCGCCGTTGCGCGGCTCGCCGAAGACCAGCTTCGCGCGGGACGAGGGCAGCGGGGCGGCGTAGTCGTTGACCGTCAGCTCGAACGCGCCGAGCCAGCCGGTCGCCGCCCCGATCGTGCCTTTCAGGACCGGAACCGCCATCACGCGCGGCGGCGCGATCTCGCCAGGACGGTTGAGCAGGATGGTCACGTCGAGATGCTCGGCGAGACGCTGGCCGACGGAGATTGCCGTCTCGTCGCGGCCATAGACCAGCGCCACGCCCTTGCTGGTCAAAGTCGTGAAGCCCATCGCCGGCATCGGCTCGGCGGCGGCGGCCAGCAGCGCCGCCATTTTTGGGCCGGCCGCGTTCGCCTGCTTCGACCAGCCGCCGGTCTCGCGGATATTGGCGAAGATCAGCTCGCCCGCGTAATCGAAATCGGCCGCCATCTCCTCGAAGAGCGGCGCCTCCTGCGTGCAGGCGATGGTGATGGCTTGGCTCTCGCCGAGCAGCTTCGTGACGAGGTCGGTCTGCGTGCGGCAAAGATGACGGGCGCTGCGGATGTCGGCGCTCGGGCAGCCCTTGGCCAGCGCCGGCATATCGAGCGGCATCGTGTCCTCGCACGAACAGACGATCAGCGTGCGGGCGGCGTCGGTCATGGGCGGTCGCGTCCTTGGGAGCAGAGGCCGGGAGAGCGTCTTTTCGTCTCTCTTGCGGATTTCAACGCATATATGGAATTGGAGAGGTTCAAAAGAAACAAACGCCGCGCCTTTCGTCGCGGCTTTGGGGAGAAATTACACATGAAGGCCCGAATCCCTCATCCTGGGGAGCCGCGCAGCGGCGTCTCGAAGGATCGTCCAGTGCGCGCTGGAGCATCCTTCGAGACGCAAGCTGCGCTTGCTCCTCAGGATGAGGGATCGCGTGGAGCGGCGTCATGGCCGTGACTGTCCGGCGCTCAGACGATCTCAGGCGCGAGCCGGTGCTGCCGCCCGGCTTCACGCTCGTGACGCTGCGCGAATCGGGCGACGCCTTCGCCCATGCGCAGGCGATCGCTGGCGACGCCGGGGCCGCGACGCTGGTCTGGGCGCGGCGCTTCGACATCGTCGAGTTCGCCGTGGTGCTGGAGCCGGACGCTCCCCTGCGCGAGGCGCGGCTGGCGCATTACCTCGCCATGAACGCGCTTGCCGACGCGCTCGCGGTGCATTGTCCGCCCGAGCGGCCGATCCTGTTCCGCTGGCCGGACGCGCTGGTCTACGATCTCGGCCTGATCGGCGGCGGCCGACTGGCCTGGCCCGACGGCTGCGCGGAGGACGCCGTGCCGGACTGGCTGGTGTTCGGCGCGATGCTGCGGGCCACGACGATGAGCCCGTTCGCGATGGGCCAGACCGGCGTCGGCATGGCGGAGGAAGGGTTCGAGGAGGTCGATGCGGTCGATCTGATCGAATCCTTTTCGCGGCACCTGATGCTGGGCGTGACGCAGTGGCAGGGCGACGGCCCCAAGGCGACCGCCAGGCGCTGGCTCGACCGTCTCGACAAGGTCGTCGGCACGCGCCACGGCATCGAGCCCGATGGCGACCTCGTCGCGACCTCGCAAGCCGACACGGAGAAGCGCAGCCTTGTCGAGGCGCTGGCCCGCGCCGACTGGCTCGACCGCGACAGCGGCGGGCCGAAGCTGTGAGCCGCTTTCCGTCATTGCGAGGAGGCGCAGCCGACGAAGCAATCCAGAGGGATTGCGCGAACCCCCTGGATTGCTTCGCTTCGCTCGCAATGACGGGTAGAGCCTGAACATGGTCTTCCCCCTGAAATTGCCTCGCGCCATCCGGCTCGACCCCTCCGACACGCTGGTGTTTCGCCGCGCGGCGGAACCCGGCGAATGGCTCGTGACGGGTTCCTTCCTGTTCGATCCGGCACGGATCGAGGGGCTCGACGCCAAGGGTCGGGTCGCGTTCCGCTCCGGCTTTCTCGGCATCGGCAGCTTCGGCTGGAGCACGCTGGCGGTCGTGACCGAGGCGAGCGAGGACGAACGCGAGGCGGCGGTCGCGCAGCTTGCCGCGCAGCTCGTCGACAAGCTCGGCGCGCCCGATCTCGCTTCCGCCCGCGCGGCGGCCGAAGGCGAGATCGCTTTCGCGGCCTCGCTTTGCGACCATCCGGCACAGACGCTGCTGGCCTTGCACCGCAGCCTCGAGGATGGCGAAATCCGCGAGCGCTTCCGCACGCTGACGCCCCGTGCCAGTCATGACAGCGAAGGTTTTCGCGCCTTCGAGTTCCTCGAGGTCGAGGGCGAGGAGGGGCCGGCCGAGGAGGTCGACCTGCTGAATTTGAGCAAGACCCAGGATTTGAGAAAGACTTTGGCCTCATGACGCATTTCTGGGCCACATCCGGCCATCTTCTGCTTGACCGCGCGCCCAGTGGCGGGCTCGCGGTCACCGACGACTTCCTCAAGGCTTATCTGGCGCGGCCGGAGCTGCTGCCGCCCGAGGAGGCCTGCGACGCCGAGCGCGCCCTGCATGCGAAGCTGATGGAACAGCCGCAGGCCGATATCTCCAAAGCCGAGATTGCCGCGATCGCGGATGAGGATGCGCGCGAGAACTGGCGCTTCATGCTGGGCTGGCGCGACCGGCTCAACGCTCACCCGACGCTGGAGGCGGCTTACGCGGCGCTGATCCGCCAGGGCGTCGCCGGCATCCCGCCGCTGTTTCTCGACCAGCTCGTCCATGTGATCCTGCGCGGCGCGCTCGATGCGGTCCACGACCCATTCGTGGTGCGGGCGGCCGAGTGTCTGTTCCGCCCGCAGCGCGTCACCTTCCACGAGAACACCATCCTGCTCGCCGACGCCGAGATCATCGAGGGGCACGAGGCCGACCGGCACGCCTCGCCGCTGCTCGCCATGCTGGGCGGCCCGGCGGTGACCTCGCTCGACATCCTGAAGACCGCCAATGCCGATCACTACTGGCAGCGCTCGGACGGGTTCGACATGGTGCTCGATCTCGGCGGCAATCCATCGGGCCGCGCGGCTTTGGGCGAAGCGCTGCGGCACTGGCTGCGCGCGATCCACGGTTTTGAGGCGACGATCGAGCCGGTCGAGAGCGTCAAGGATGCCGACTGGCGCTGGTTCGTCGGCCTCGATGCGGAGGCGACCGCAATCGGCAACGCGCTCTGGCAGGGGCAGACGATGGCGGAGGATGCGGCCTCGCGGCTGCTGGCGCTCTACCGGCTGACGTTGCCCGCCGAGGCGCAGGTGCTGCCGGCCGCCAAGGGTGCGCCGATCTATCTACTGATGGCGATGTCGGAGGATAAAATCCTGCGCATGAAACCGCAGAACCTCGTGGCGGGACTGCCGCTCGCAGATCCCGCCCTGACGCATTGAGGAGGCTGGCATGGCCGAGCAGTACATCGAGGTCGGCATCGTCGTCGAACGGCGCAGGATCGACTCGCCCTGGGCCGACCATGCCTGGACGCCGCTCGCCGTGCTGCCCGAGCCGCCCGCGCTCGCGCCCTGGACCGAGCTGAAGCGGGAGCCGGACCGGACGAGCTTTTATCTTGGGCCGGCCGTGCTGACGCTGCACTCGGTCGACACCGCCCATTTCCGCGAGAACTTTCAGGCCGGCCGGGCCAAGCTCTGGGTGGCGGTGAGGCCGACCGGAATCGAGCCCGAGCTGGAGCTGGTCGGCGTCACGGCCGACCCATTCGAGGGCGAGGACTACTGCGAGAATGTCGGCGACATCGTCGAGGCGCTGCCGATGCCGGCACGAATCGCCGAGCAGGTGCTCGCCTTCTTCGACGCGCACCATGTCGAGCGCGAATTCATCAAGCGCAAGCGCCAGGAGCACGACCCGCGCAAGGGCGGCGGACCGCGTCCGGAGGCCGGCCCGCGGCGCGGGGAGGACGGCTGATGGCTCCGCGCGGCGATGGCGAGGAGGATGACGGCGGCTTCCTGACGCGCTGGTCGCGCCGCAAGCGCGAGGCGCTGGCTGAGAAACCTGCAACCGCTCCGACGCCCGACGCTCCGGCCGCACCGCCGGCAGAAGCTACCGCCATCGAGCCCGCGCCCGAGCCCGAAATGATCGAGCCACCTTCGCTCGATCTGATCGACAAGGATTTCGACGTCGCCCACTGGCTGAAGCAGAACGTGCCCGAGAGCTGGAAGCTTGCCGCGCTGCGCCGGGCCTGGGAGAGCGACCCGTTCATCGCCGGGTTCGAAAATCCGGCGCGCGACTATGCGCTGGAATGGAACATCCCCGGCGGCGCTCCGGGCTATGGCCCGCTGACGGAATCGGACGATGTCGCGGCGATGGTGCGTGGCATCTTCGGCGAGACGCCGAAGCCGGAAACGCCCGATCCGATGGTTGCCGAGGCAACCGGCGACAGCATGCCGCACCAGAATGTGAACTACGACGAAAGTCGCAATGACGATGCTGCGCCGCAACAAGACGTGGCCGAAGACCCTGACATCGAGAGCGTCAGGTTGACGGGCGACGCTGCCGGCGAGCTGAAAAGCGGCGAAAAAGCGGCGATTCCAGTCGATGGCGTTTATGCTGCAGCGCAAAATTCGGCGCCGTCGGACCCGCCGGCCGTGCGGATTCGCAAACGCGGCGGTGGCGCGATGCCAGTCTGAATTCAGTTTGGAATAGTTGTATTTTCAAGCGATAAGCGCTCATTATCACTGCTCTAAAAAACGGCAGCGGCGATCGAACGCCGCGAGTTGGCTCAGGGGAACGACGCGGACCATGCGGGATCCGGCACTCGACAGGGCAATCGGCGCGGCCGGCGGCGTGAGAGCGCTCGCCCGCAGTGTCGGCGTGTCGCAGCCGGCCATTTCAAGCTGGAAGCGGGTGCCTGCCGATCGCGTGCTCTCGGTGGAGGCGCTGACGGGCGTCTCGCGCAGCGAATTGCGGCCGGACCTCTATCCCCTCGCCTCTCCAACCCATGAGCCCATCCTGTTGAATACCGAGGCCGCCCCCGACATCGACCCGATCGACGAAGCCCGCGCCAGCGAGTTCGAACTGATCGGCGCGCTGCTCTGGCGTTCGCCGACGGCCGAGACGCTGGCGGCGCTGCAGGGGCTGCAGGGCGACGGCACGCCGCTCGGGCTGGCCCATATCGCGCTGGCCGAGGCCGCGGCCCAGACCACGCCCGAGGCGGTCCGCGACGAGTTCTTCGAGCTCTTCGTCGGCGTCGGGCGTGGCGAGCTTCTGCCCTACGCCTCCTATTACCTGACCGGCTTTCTGCACGAGAAGCCTCTGGCGCTGGTTCGCGAGGACATGGGCAAGCTCGGCATCGCGCGGGCCGAGCGCGCCGGCGAGCCGGAAGACCACATCGCCATCCTGATGGACATCACCGCGCATCTGCTGCGCGGCGTCTTCGTGGCCGAGGACGTCGACGCCGACGGGTTCTTCGCCCGCCATCTCGCGCCCTGGGCCGAGCGCTTCTTCGCCGATCTCGAAGTCGCCAGGGCCTCCAATTTCTATCGGACCGTGGGCCGCATCGGCAGCCTGTTCATCGCCATCGAGACGGAAGCCGCGAGGCTGCCGTCGTGACCGCATTCGACGCTGGAGAAACGACCATGTCGCAAAAGGCAAAAGAGACCGAAAAATCGGCCTTCGACCGCCGCAGCTTCTTCAAGGCGCTCGGCGCCGGCGCGACCGTCGCGGTCGCGCCGGCCATGGTGACGCCGGCGCAGGCCGTCGACCCCGGCAAGGACGAGACGAGGGCGCGCTACAAGGAAAGCGACCACGTCAAGGCCTTCTACCGCTCGAACCGTTACTGAGAGGCGCGATCCCATGCTCATCAAGCGCAAATCGGCCGACATCCAGCGCGGCAAGCTCCAGGCGGCGATGGCCGGCCTGTCATCGGGCGTCATGGACCGCCGCACCTTCCTGCGGCGCTCGGGGCTCGTCGCCGGCGGCGCAGCCGTCGCCGGCTCGCTGACCATCGGCTCGGTCCGCAAGGCGGAAGCCGCGACCTTCGGCCCCGCGACCGGAACCAAGGTCGTCAAGAACATCTGCACCCATTGCTCGGTCGGCTGCACGGTCAAGGCCGAGGTCGCCAACGGCGTCTGGGTCGGCCAGGAGCCGGCCTGGGAAAGCCCGATCAACCGGGGTTCGCACTGCGCCAAGGGCGCGTCGGTGCGCGAACTCACCCATGGCGACCGCCGCATCAAGTACCCGATGAAGCTGGTCGACGGGCAGTGGCAGCGCATCTCCTGGGATGTCGCGATCAACGAGATTGGCGACAAGATGATGGAGATCCGGGCCAAGTCCGGCGCGGATTCCGTCTATCTGCTCGGCTCGGCCAAGTTCTCCAACGAGGGCGCGTATCTCTTCCGCAAGTTCGCGGCCTTCTGGGGCACCAACAACGTCGACCATCAGGCACGCATCTGCCACTCGACCACGGTCGCCGGCGTCGCGAACACATGGGGCTACGGCGCCATGACGAATTCCTACAACGACATCCGGAATTCGAAGACCGTCATCTTCATGGGGTCCAACGCCGCCGAGGCGCATCCCGTCTCGATGCAGCACATCCTCGAGGGCAAGGAGGTCCAGCGCGCCAACGTCATCGTCTTCGACCCGCGCCTGACCCGCACCGCCGCACACGCCACCGATTATATCCGCATCCGCTCGGGCACCGACATCGCGGTGATCTGGGGCATGATGTGGCACATCTTCAAGAATGGCTGGGAGGACAAGGCGTTCCTGGCCGCGCGCGTCCACGGCATGGACGATGTCCGCAAGGAGGTCGAGAAATACGATCCCAAGACGGTCGAGGACATCACCGGCGTGCCCGAGGCGCAGATGAAGCGCGCCGCGGAGACCTTCGCCAAGGTCAAGCCCGCCACCTTCATCTGGTGCATGGGCGTGACCCAGCACTCGGTCGGCACGGCCAATGTGCGCGCCATCTGCAACCTGCTGCTGGCCACCGGCAATGTCGGCGGCATGGGCAACGGCGCCAACATCTTCCGCGGCCACTGCAACGTGCAGGGCGCGACCGATTTCGGCCTCGATATCTCGAATCTGCCTTGCTATTACGGGCTGGTCGAGGGCGCCTGGCGGCATTGGGCGCGCGTCTGGAACGTCGATTACGACTATTTCGTCACCCGCTTCGACGAGGTTCCCGCCAAGGGCGGCCGCCCGGCGCGCACGCGCAAGGCCAATATGGAGACCTCGGGCCACACCTCGACCCGCTGGTTCGACGCGGCCAATCTGCCGGCCGAGCAGGTCGACCAGAAGGACAACCTCAAGGCCATGATCGTCATGGGCCATGGCGGCAACACCATCCCGCGCATGCCCGACGCCGTGAAGGGGCTGGAGAAGCTGGAACTGCTGGTCGTCGCCGATCCGCATCCGACCAATTTCGTCTCGCTGGGCCAGCGCAAGAACGGCACCTATCTCCTGCCGGCCGCGACGCAGTTCGAGTGCTCGGGCTCGCGCACCTGCTCCAACCGCTCGGTGCAGTGGGGCGAGAAGGTCGTCGATCCGATCTTCGAGTCCGCCAACGATTACTGGATCATCTACCGGCTGGCGCAGAAGCTCGGCTTCGCCGAGCCGATGTTCAAGCCTTACGAGATGGTGCAGGGCAAGTTCGGCGCCGAGCCGAGCCCTGAATCGATCCTGCGCGAGATCAACAGGGGCGGCTGGTCGACCGGTTATACCGGCCAGTCGCCGGAGCGCCTGAAGCTCCACATGGCGAACCAGGACAAGTTCGACCTGGTCTCACTGCGCGGCGCGGCCGGCTCGCCCGTCGCCAACGACTATTACGGCCTGCCCTGGCCGTGCTGGGGCACGCCGGAGTTCAAGCATCCCGGCACGCACATCCTCTACAACACCTCGCTGGAGGCGAAGAATGGCGGCGGCACCTTCCGTCCGCGCTTCGGCCTGACCCGCGAGCGCACGCTCGCCGATGGCAGCAAGGTCAACGACACGATGCTGGCGGAGAACGGCTCCTACTCGCTGAACTCGGAGATCAAGGACGGATACCCCGAGTTCACCATGGGCTCGCTGAAGAAGCTCGGCTGGGACAAGGACCTGACGCCGGCCGAGATCGCGACCATTTCCTGGATCGGCGGCAACAACATCGACGCCGTGAACTGGGCGAACGACCTCTCGGGCGGCATCCAGCGCGTTGCGCTGGAGCATGGCTGCGTGCCCTATGGCAACGGCAAGGCCCGCGCCAACGCCTGGAACCTGCCCGACCCCGTGCCGGTCCATCGCGAGCCGATCTACTCGCCGCGCGTCGATCTCGTCGCCAAATGGCCGGCCCGTCCCGACGAGCGCACGCTGCGCATCCCCAACCTGCACACCTCGGTGCAGAAGGCCGCAGTGGAGAAGGGCGTCGCCAAGTCGTTCCCGATCGTGCTGACCTCGGGCCGCCTCGTCGAATACGAGGGTGGCGGCGAAGAGACCCGCTCGAACAAGTGGCTGGCCGAGCTGCAGCAGGACATGTTCGTCGAGATCAACCCGGCGGACGCAAGCGAGCGCGGCATCCGGGACGGCGCGTTCGTCTGGGTGTCGGGCCCCGAGAACGGCTCGAAAGCCCGCGTCAAGGCGCTGGTGACTGAGCGTGTCGGCAAGGGCGTGGCCTTCATGCCGTTCCACTTCGGCGGCTTCTACCAGGGCCAGGACCAGCGCGGGAACTACCCGAAGGGCACCGACCCGATCGTGCTCGGCGAGTCGGTCAACACCGTCACCACCTATGGCTACGACCCCGTGACTGCGATGCACGAAGGCAAGGTCACGCTTTGCCAGATCGCTGCGGCGTGAAGAGGAACTGAACCATGGCCCGTATGAAATTCCTCTGCGACGCTGACCGCTGCATCGAGTGCAACGCCTGCGTCACCGCCTGCAAGAACGAGAACGAGGTGCCCTGGGGCATCAACCGCCGCCGCGTCGTCACGATCAATGACGGCAAGCCCGGCGAGCGTTCGGTCTCGATGGCCTGCATGCACTGCACGGATGCGCCCTGCGCGGCCGTCTGCCCGGTCGACTGCTTCTACACCACGGCCGACGCCGTGGTGCTGCACTCCAAGGACCTCTGCATCGGCTGCGGCTATTGCTTCTACGCCTGCCCATTCGGCGCGCCGCAATATCCCAAGGTCGGCAACTTCGGTTCGCGCGGCAAGATGGACAAGTGCACCTATTGCTCGGGCGGCCCCGAGGCCGATCTCTCGCCGGCCGAGTTCCAGAAATACGGCTCGAACCGTCTGGCCGAGGGCAAGCTGCCGCTCTGCGCCGAGATGTGCTCGACCAAGTCGCTGCTGGCTGGCGACGGCGAGATCATCGCCCAGATCTACAAGGAGCGTGTGGTCAAGCGCGGCTACGGCTCCGGCGCCTGGGGTTGGCAGACCGCCTACAAGGAAACGATCGCGATCTGAGAGTTCGGGGTTGGGCGCGCTCCGGCCGCGAGGCCGGGCGCGTTCTCCCCATAGCCTCACTATCCGGTTCATCTCGCGAGAGGATTTCGCCCATGCGTCTCGGCGCTCACCTTCGTTTCCTGGCGCTCGGCCTGCTGCTGGCCTTCGCCGCCCTGCCGGCGGCCCCGGCGTCCGCCCAGCAGGTCAATCCGACCGCCAACGCCGTCAAGGAACAGCAGTTCCTCGACGCGCTGAAGGGCAATCCGTCGGCCGAACTCCAGGGCCGCATCACCATTCCCGACGGCAAGGCGGCGACGCTAGAGCGTCCTGCCGGCCGCGAATGGCGGGCCTTCCACCAGGGCACGATGGTCAGGATCGGCGCGATCGCGGTTATCGGCATGCTGCTGCTGCTGACGGTGTTCTACCTCGTGCGCGGACGCATCAAGATCGAGGCGGGCCCGGCCGGGCGCACGCTGACGCGCTTCAACGCCTTCGAGCGCTTCATGCACTGGCTGACAGCCGCCTGCTTCATCGTGCTGGCGCTGTCGGGGCTGAACGTCACCTTCGGCAAGGCGGTGCTGCTGCCGCTGATCGGGCCGCAGGCTTTCACCAACGTCTCGATCGTGGCGAAGTGGTCGCACAACTATCTCGCCTGGCCGTTCATGCTCGGCATTGCGCTGATGCTCGTGGTCTGGATCAAGGACAACATCCCGAGCGCGCTCGACCTCAAATGGATCGCGGCAGGCGGCGGCATCGTCGGAAACAAGCACCCCGAGGCGAGGCGCTTCAACGCCGGCCAGAAGGTGATCTTCTGGTCGGTGGTGCTCGGCGGGGCGGCGCTCTCGGTGTCGGGCGTCTACCTGCTCTTCCCCGCCTTCGCAGGCGGCGTGCTGAACCTGCAGTTCTGGAACGTCATCCACGGCGTGGTCGGCGTCATCATGATCGCGGTCATCCTCGCGCATATCTATATCGGCTCGATCGGCATGGAGGGCGCGTTCGATGCTATGGGCTCCGGCGAGGTCGATCTCAACTGGGCCAAGGAGCATCATTCGCTCTGGGTCGCCGAGGAGATGCAGAAGGGGCATGTTCCCGGCGGCAAGCTCCAGCCGGCGGAATGACCCTCTCCCTGCCCCGCCCGGCTTGACCGCGCGGGGCAAACTGAAAGATGACAGCCGGGCGCGAAAGCGCCCGGTTTTGTTTCTCATAAAGGCTTTCGATGCGCGTGATCGGTCTGGCGGGATGGAGCGGCGCGGGCAAGACAACGCTGCTGACGCGCCTCATCCCGGAACTCGGCCGTCGCGGAGTCTCCGTCTCGACGCTGAAGCACGCCCATCACGCCTTCGATCTCGACACGCCGGGCAAGGATTCCTACGCCCATCGCGAGGCCGGGGCGCGCGAGGTGCTGATCTCCTCGGAGCGGCGCTGGGCGCTGATGCGCGAATTGCGAGCCGAGCCCGAGGCGACGCTGGCGGAGTTGCTGGGGCGGCTTTCGCCGGTCGATCTCGTCATCGTCGAGGGTTTCAAGCGCGCGCCGCATGCGAAGATCGAGGTGCATCGCGCCGCCAACGGCAAGCCGCCGCTGCATCCGGGCGATGCGACCATCCGCGCGGTCGCCAGCGACACCGCCTTTCCAGAGGCCGGCCGCCCGGTGATCGGCCTCGACGACATCGCCGCCATCGCCGACGCCGCCCTGAAGCACGCCGAGCCGCTTGCCGAGGTGCTCGCGCGGCTGGCGAAGCAGTGAGGCGGCCATGGCGCAGCTAAGCCGCGACGACGAGGCGTTCGGCGGACCGCTGATGAGCGTCGAGCAGGCGAGCGTCCGCGCCGCCGGGCTCGCCGCGCCGGTGACCGGGGTGGAGACGCTGCCGCTCGGACTGGCCGACGGCCGCGTGCTGGCCGAGGCCGTCATCGCCGGGCTGGACCTGCCGCCCTTCGCGAATTCGGCGGTGGACGGCTATGCGGTGCGCTTCGCCGATCTCGCTCCTGCCGGGGAGACGGCGCTGGCGCTCGCTGGCCGCATCGCGGCGGGTGCGGACGCCGCCGGGGTCGCCACGGCCGGCGTGGCGGTGCGCGTCTTTACCGGCGCGCCGATGCCGGCAGGCGCGGATACGGTCTTCATGCAGGAGGACGTTACGGTCGAGGCTGGCTGCGTGCGTCTGCCGGCCGGGCTGAAGCGCGGCGCGAATGCGCGGCCTGCCGGCGAGGACATCGCGGCCGGCGAGCAGGCCTTCGCCGCCGGCCACCGCCTGCGCCCGCAGGATATCGGCCTGCTGGCGGCGCTGGGCCTGACGCAGGTCACCGTGCGCCGTCGGCCGCGCGTCGCGATCTTCTCCACCGGCGACGAGTTGACCGAGCCCGGCCAGCCGCTCGGGCCGGCTGCGATCTACGACGCCAATCGCAGCCTGCTCGCGGCCATGGTCGCGCGGGCCGGCGCGGAGGTTCTCGATCTCGGCATCCTGCGCGACGAGCCCGACAGCCTCGCGAAGCGGCTCGGCGAGGCCGCCCAAGCCTGCGACCTGGTCCTGACCTCCGGCGGCGTCTCGACCGGCGAGGAGGACCACGTCAAGACGGCGCTGGCCCGGGCCGGCTCGCTCGATTTCTGGCGGATCGGCATCAAGCCCGGCCGCCCGGTGGCGATGGGCGTCATCGGCAAGACACCGCTCGGAACCACGCCGTTCGTCGGCCTGCCGGGCAACCCGGTCGCGGTCTTCGTCACCTTCGCCTTCGTGGCGCGGCCGCTGCTGGCGCGGCTCGCCGGGACAGAGCACCGCGCCCCGGCCGCGCTGCCGGTCAGGCTCGGCTTCCCCTACCGCAAGAAGGAGGGCCGGCGCGAATATGTCCGCGTCGCGCTGTCGCCGGGCGACGACGGCGTCATGGTCGCGCGCAAGCACGCCCAGGACGGTGCCGGCGTCCTGACCTCGCTCACCCGGACGGACGGTCTGGTCGAGATGGCCGATGACTGGACGACGATCGCGGAGGGCACGCTCGCGCCCTTCTACGCCTATGCCGGTCTGCTCGGCTGACGCGACCGTCAGGCGGCGGCGGACGCCGCGACGCCGAGCGCGGTCGCCGCGACCGCGGACAAGGCGAGCCGCAGCCGGCCATACCATTCCGGCGCGACATAACGGCAGATGAGCCCGTAATCGAGCAGGCCGAGCAGCACGAACGCCACGCAGAGAACCCAAAGCGCCGCAGGCAGCGTCAGCATGGCCGCGCCCCAGCCGACAAGCGCGGGCACGACCGAGACGACGAAATCGCGCGCCGCCATCCGCCTGTCCTCGAAGCCGAGCGCGATGCCCCAGCGCACGCCGCCGAGAAAGGACAGGATCGCGACCCCGTAGATCATCACGAGCCGCGCCAGCCCTTCGCCTGCTCCCAGCACCGGCAGCGGCACTTGCAAGGTCAGCGCGGATGCCCCCGCCACGAACGGGATCAGCCCGGCAGCGCCCAGCAGCAGCGCCGGAAGCGGGATCGTCTTGTCGGACATGGGCGGCTTTCGCGGAAGCGGGGGCGGTGGCTGTCCTGCAAGGCTATAGACGCCGCGCGAGGCGCGCGCCACGGCGACGCTCAGTCGCGCCTGAACACGACGCTCGCCAGCCAGCCGAGCAGCAGCGCCAGCGCAACGGTCGCGAGCCCGTAGAGGAACGACCGCTCATGGGCCCCCGTCGCCAGTCCCTGCTCGAGGCCGGTCTTGACCACTTCGAAATTGGTCGACTGGCGCGCCAGCGGCACGCCGCCCGAATAGAGCACGATGTCGATTTCGTAGGGTCCGGTCGGAGCGGTCGCCGGCACCTCGATCGGCGCGCTGAACAGCGTGCCGGAAAGGAAGGTCACGCCGCGCTCGTTCTCGGCATAGAGACCCTTTTCCTCCAGCATCCTGATCATGCCCGCCTGGAAGCGCGCCAGCGGCGCATCGACATCGAACGAGAGCGGCGGCGGCCGGTCCGCATTGGCCAGCCCGATGCGCTCCCGCAGCGCGGTGTCGGGGCTCAGGATCTCGCTTAGAGGGCGGTTGCTCGACACCGACAGAAACACCGGGCTGTCGGGGAAGCGGCGTTGCGTGCGGTTGATCCAGATCGGCCCGAGCCGCTCCTTCTCGCGCACCAGCAGCATGCGGCGCGGCCCGCGCACGGTGATCACGAGGTCATAGGGGTCGCCGCGCGAGGCGGTACGCCCGTCGCGCTCGACGAGGCCGAAAACGGTGAGCTGGTCGCCGGTGTAGTTCGAGGTGATCTGGATCTGGTGGCTCGAGATCGAGGCGATCAACGTCTCGGCCCGGGCGGGAGCCAGCGCCGTCAGCAGGAACATCGCCAGAATGAGGAGACGCCGGCTCATCGCGCGCTCTCCGGCAGGATGACCGAGAACGGCTCGGTCGGCGGCACGACGAGTTCGATGACGAAGCGCAGGCCGACGGAGAGGATCAGCAGCGCCAGCAGCAGACGGAAGGATTCGACGTTGAGATTGCGCGCCGCGCGCCCGCCGAACTGCGCGCCGATGACGCCGCCGATGAGCAGCAGCGTGGCGAGAATGATATCGACCGACTGGTTGGTGACCGCGTGCAGCATCGTCGCGCCGGTCATGGTCACCAGGATCTGGAAGAGCGAGGTGCCGACCACGACCGCCGTCGGGATGCGGAAAAAGTAGATCAGCGCCGGCACGAGGATGAAGCCGCCGCCGACGCCGAGCACAGCGCCGATGAAGCCGATCACCACCGCCAGTCCCGCGATCGGGATGACGCTGGCGTAGAGCCGCGAGCGATGGAAGCGCACCCGCCAGGGCAGGCCCATCCAGGGCGGGTGCGTCCCGGCCTGCCGCCGCAGACGCCCGGGCTGGCCGGCGCGGACGCGCAGGGCCGAGCGGATGGCGTCGTAGAGCATCAACCCGCCGATGATGGTGAACAACGTGACATAGGACAGGTTGATGACCAGTTCGAGCTGGCCGAGACGCCGCATGGAATTGAAGAAGAGCACGCCGAGCACGGTGCCGACGATGCCGCCGACGACGAGCACCCCACCCAGCTTGAGATCGAGCGCGCGTCTGCGCCAATAGGTCAGGACGCCGGTCATCGAGGAGCCGGCGACCTGCGCGGCGACCGTCGCGACCGCGACCGCAGGGGGAATATCGAGGAAGATCAGGAGCGGCGTCAGCAGGAAGCCGCCGCCGACGCCGAACAGGCCCGAGATGAAGCCGACCGCGCCCGACAGTCCCAGCACCATCAGGATGCTGATCGGCAGCTCCGCGATGGGAAGATAGATCTGCACCCGCAATCCTCGCGCGCCGGAATCGGCGCCTGACGTCCTGTCGTCCCAGATTGCACCAATCCGGTTAGACAAATCCTTACGTCGCGAGAACGGGCGTTGGACGACGCGCCATGGCGTCGTGATGAACGCTCAAGGCGTCGAAACCATGACGGTACGCCGCTCCTGCGTTGCCTTTCCGCCTGGGATGCGTGCAACCGGCGGGTTCAGCTCCGCGCCGGCGGCTTGGCGGGCTTCCTGTTGGCCGCCGTCGGAGTTTCATCCCAGCCCTTGGCCGGCGGGACGACCTCGTTGGCCTCCGCCTTGAGGGGGGCCGGCCGCCAGCGCTCGGCCGACATCTTCGCCGTGGCGAGATCGGCCGGCGTCAGGCGCAGCGCGACCTCGTCGCGCTTCTTTGCCGCGTCCTCGTCGCCCTGGCCGGCCGCGACCGCGAACCAGAGATAGGACTGGCCGAGATCGGCGGCCACGCCGAGCCCGCGTCCGAGCAGGATCGCCAGATTGTACTGGCTGTCGCGGACGCCGAGTTCGGCCGCCTTGCGGAACCACTCGGTCGCCGTCGCGTAATCGGGCTTGCCGGAAATGCCCTCGGCATGGAGCACGGCGAGATTGTGCATCGCCTTGGCGTTGCCGCGCTCGGCGGCGCGGGTGTACCAGACCCGGGCGAGCGCGATGTCGCGCGGCGTGCCGATGCCCTTTTCGAACATGTTGCCGAGGCGGAACTGCGCCGGGGTCAGCCCGGCGACGGCTGCGCGCTCGAACAGGCGCAAGGCGACCTTGGTGTCGCGCGCCGCGCCCGGTCCGTCGGCGGCGCGGGCGGCGAGTTCGTAGACGGCCCGCGCATCGCCGGCGAGCGCCGCCTTGCGGACGCCCGCGCCGCCGAGCCCGGCCGGCAGATCGCCGATATTCGTCGCCTGCTGCACCGGCTCCGGTGCGGCAGGCAAGGGCGGCATCGTCACGCCTTGCGCCGTCGAGCCCGTCACTTCAGGCGCTGCGGTGGCCGCAAGCGTCGGACCCGCGATCGCAAGCGAGGGAGCGGCCGGCGCGACGGCGGGGGCCGGCGCCAGCGCCGAGCTCTGATCCTTGGTCTTGTCGGCCGCCGGAGCCTCCGGCACTGCGGCCGACGACGGTTCGATCGCCGGCGTCGCGACCGCAGGCTTGGGCTGGGTCTTGCCGCCCTTGAGCGCGCCGGTCACGACATGGGTCGTGCCGATGGCCAGCACGATCGCGGCGAGACCGAGCAGGATCGGCCGCTTGCGCTTCTCCATGATCTCCTTGAGCCGGCCGCCGGTCTTCGGCGTCTCGGCTGCGGGTGCGGGCGCGGCGGCCGCGGCGTCGGTCGCCGCCTTGGCCGAGCGGCGCGCGGCGGCGATGAGGTTCTGGCGGATCGCCTGCGCATCCTGTCCGGACGCCGCCATGGCCTCGGTGCGCGGACGGCCCGAGCCGGGCTCCAGCGGCAGATCGAGCGAGACAGCCGGCGCGGCATCCGTGCGCGGCAAGCGATCGGCAACGATGCGGTCGGCGGCGACCATCGGCTCCGGCCCGGCGAGATCGCGTGCGCCGACATCCTGCGGCGTCAGATCGCGAGTCTTGGGCATCGCCGGCGGGCGGCTTAGCGGCTGGGCGGCGGCGCGCGGCGGCATCGGCGTGCGGGGCGCTGCGTTCTGGCGGTCGGCGGCGAGATCGGCCTCGAGGCTGGCGAGCCGCGAGATCACCGTCTCCAGCGTCTGGTGGACGGCGCCGATCGCATCCTGGGTCTGGCGGCCGGACGAGACATGGGTGTCGCGCAGGCCGGTGACCAGACTGCTCAGCTCCGCGATGCCGCTGGCGGGAGCGCCCTTGCCGGCGCTCGCGGCGCGCTGCATGGCTTGGGTGGTCTCCTCGCGCAGGGTCTGGAGATGGCCGACGAGGTCCTGCAGCGTGCGTTCGATGCCGCTTTCGGCGGAGCGGGTGGCGGCGGCCTGGTCGAGCCGCGCGGCGAGGCCGGAGATCTGCTGCTCCAGCGCATCGAAGGCGTCCGAATCCGCGCCGGGCCGGCCGGCTTCGTCGATCTTGTCGGCGAGATTGCGCAGCATGTCCTCGACGGGGCGAAGGTCGACCCGGGCGACCTGCACCGCGCCGCCATCGGCGACGACCTGGCCCAGATTGCTGGAGGCGGCGAGGGTCTCGATCCGATCGGCCAATGCCGCGATCTGGCGGGTCACCGCCTGCGGCCCCTGCTCGACCAATGTCTCGATGCGCTGCTGGAGGGCGTCGAGACGGCCTTCGAGCCCGCCGGGCTGGCGCTCGGCGAGGCTTTCGAGCCTGCCCACCAAGGTCTCGATCCGCCGCGACAGATCATCCGAGACGCCTCGTCCGGTCAGGTCCATCTCGGCGATGCGGGCGGCAAGCTGCTCGGCCTGCGCGTCGATCAGTTCGGGACGCATCGTCGGCAGCGCGTCGATGCGGCTGGCGAGCCCTTCGATCTGGCGGGCGAGCGCGTTCATCGGGGCGGGATCAGCGTGGCCGCCATGGGCGCGGTCCTGGGCGCGGTCGGCCATGATGGCGTCGCGCACATCCTCGATCGCCAGCGCCAGGCTGCGCATTTCGCGTCCGTCCGGCTGGGTGTCGCGCAGGCGACCGAGCTCGGATGACAGCGAGGCGATCTGGTGGGAGACATCCTCCAGCCGCTGATCGCCGGTGGACGCCGCCATCATGTCGCGCAGTTCGCCAATGTCGCGCATCACCGGGGCGAGAAGCGAACGGTCGCCGCCGCGCGCGGCCAGCGCATCGACCTTGGCGGCGAGATGGGCGATCTCCAGCTCGACGCGCTGGTAGCTGTCGCCGGCGCGGTCCTGCGCCAGCCTTGCCATTTCCGATTCGATGCGGGCCAGCGGCTTGAGCACCGGATCGAGGCCGTCGCGGCGGTCGAGGCGGTCGAGCCGCGCGCCGAGATCGGCGATCATCTGCTCGATCGGGTTGCCGGCCGGCTGATAGGCGGCGGCAGGCGCAGCATAAGCGGCGGTCGTCGCCTGGCGCCAGGACGGTTCGGCCGGCTGGGCGGCCGGGACGATTCGCGCGCTGAGATCGCGCAGATCCTGCCGCAGCGCGGCGACGCGCGCCTCCGGCAGGGACGCACGCTGTGCCGCATGAGACATGGCGGCCTGCGGCATGCGGTCGGCATCGAGCGCGCGCTGACGCGTGCGGATGTCGGTGACGGCGGCGGCCAGCCCGTCCCGGCTGAAGGCGAGACGCGGCGCGCGGGCGGGCTCGCTTCTGGCGGGTTCCGCCTGAGCGGGCTTGCGCTGGGCCTCGACGGCCTTGCGTTCGACATCGACGAGCCGCTCGCCCATCGTCTTGATCGCGTCGGCGATGACGGTGGTGGCGCGCTCCTGCCGCTCGGCGGCGGCGCGTTCGCTCGCGGTCATCCGGTGCTCGGTGTTCTCGATCCAGCGCGCGATCGAATCGAGCGCGCCGGCCGTCCTGGCGCTGGATTCGCGCGTCAGCCTTTCGGTGGCGGCGGCCTGCGAGATGACGGCCTCGATATCGGGCTGCGCGGGCTCGGACCGAGTTGGCGCCGCGCTGACGGCAGCCTGCGACGAGGTCTCCATCTGGCCTTGCGAGAGCCGCGCCAGCCGCTCGGACAGGGCGGCGATGTCGAGCTGCTCCGGCGCATCGGAGGACGCGCCTTGCGATTCATCGCGGATCTTGTGGTCTAGCCATTCGCCCAGCGTCATGCCGGCGCGGCGCGCCGCCGCCTTCGCGGCGTCGCGGGTCCGGGGATCGACGCCCTTGACGCTCCAGGGCAAGCTCGTGGCCATGTCAACGCTCGCCTGCGGGGCCGGTTCCTGTTGGGAGAAGCGCAGGCCCCTGCTTGCCGCTGCCTTCCCTGCGAATTCGACCATCCGTGAAGATTAGGTTGCCGCTGACGAAACGCCGATCCGCAGCCCCGACTTTTGGCAGCCATGGTAAACAGCCGGTTAAGATCGGCCGCCGGACGGGTTAATTTTTTGCGAACGGCGCAAGCGCACGGCCAGCCCTCGCAACCGAAGGCGTCACATAACCGTAATTTGCCCCCGAAAACGGGCTCATTACCTGACGCTAGGACAGCGTCTCGCTTATGTGCTCACCCAACGGAACATGGCCGCCATCGTTGCCGGCCCCCCCGAGCTCTCACCCCAGGGATATCATCATTATGACGCGCCACAGCTTTGCTCTGGCGGCCGCCCCGAATCAGGACAGCCGCTCTTCCGCCTCGTCGTCCTCGAAAGCATCCGTCTCCATTGCCGCCGATCAGGACCTCTCGGGCGGCTTCACCATCAGCGACCTCGCCCGCGATTTCGGCGTGACGCTGCGCACGCTGCGCTTCTACGAGTCGCGCGGCCTGCTCGCGCCCAGCCGCTCAGGCCTGACGCGGATCTATTCGGGCCGGGACAAGGCCCGTCTGGCGCTGATCCTGAAGGGCAAGCAGCTCGGCTTCACCCTCGTCGAAATCCGCGCCATGCTCGCCAATGAGGAAAAGGGCCTGACCGACAGCACGGCCGATTCGGCCTCCGTCGGCGGCCTCCAGCTCAGCCGCGAGCAGATCGTCGAGCAGCTCGACCTGCTGCGCAGCCAGCGCAGCGAGATCGAGGGCGCGATCGCCGAACTCGAGGCCACGCTGGGCCGGCTGACCAAGGCGTGAGCCAGCGCCGGGCGCGATCTTGCGCCGGACTCCCTGTCAGCGTCGCAATAAAGGCCCCGGACATGCGTCCGGGGCCTTTTGCTTTGGCGACGACGGGGCGATGATGACCGGCAGCATCGAAGGGCGGGCATACCCTCTTGCCCTGGACGTCAAATAGTTTATATATGAACTATCGAGGACGCCACCGGCTGCGACCGGCCGCGCGGTTCCTTGCCAGAACACGTCGAGACCACCGAGGGAGGATGCGATGCCGGTCTACAAGGCGCCCGTCGAAGACACGTTGTTCCTGCTGAACGACGTCTTCAACATCGAACGCTACAACAACCTGCCTGGTTTCGCCGATGCGACGCCCGACGTGGTCGAGGCCGTGCTCGGCGAAGGCGCGAAGCTCTGCGAAGAGGTTCTGCAGCCGATCAACCTGTCGGGCGACCAGGAAGGCTGCACGCGCCATCCCGACGGCAGGGTGACCACGCCGAAGGGCTTCAAGGCCGCGCACGAGGCCTATGCGCAGGGCGGCTGGATCGGGCTGGCCATGGACCCGGACTATGGCGGGCAGGGCCTGCCCTATACGCTGGGCGCGGTGATGAACGAGTTCGCCTCCTCGGCGAACATGGCCTTCGCGATGTATCCCGGCCTGACCATGGGCGCGATCGCGGCGCTCTACGTCCATGGCTCCGACGAGCAGAAGCGCACCTACATCCCCAAGATGATCGAGGGCGTCTGGTCGGGCACCATGAACCTGACCGAGCCGCATTGCGGCACCGATCTCGGCCTGATCAAGACCAAGGCCGTGCCGCAGGGAGACGGCTCCTACGCCATCACCGGCACGAAGATCTTCATCTCGGCCGGCGAGCAGGACATCACCGAGAACATCATCCATCTGGTGCTGGCGCGGATCGAGGGTGCGCCGGCCGGCGTGAAGGGCATCTCGCTCTTCGTCGTGCCGCGCAACAGCGTGGGCGCGGACGGCTCCGTTGGCGAGAACAACCACGTCTCCTGCGGCTCGATCGAGCACAAGATGGGTATTCACGGCAACGCCACCTGCGTCATGAATTATGACGGGGCGAAGGGCTGGCTCATCGGCGCGGAGAACAAGGGCCTCAACGCCATGTTCGTGATGATGAACGAGGCAAGGCTCGGCGTCGCGATCCAGGGGCTGGCCCAGTCCGAGGTCGCCTACCAGAACGCGGTCGCCTATGCGAAGGACCGCATTCAGGGCCGGGCGCTGACCGGCGCGAAGGAGCCTGCCAAGGCCGCCGACCCGATCATCGTCCATCCCGACGTGCGCCGCACGCTGATGTCGATCAAGGCCTTCAACGAGGCGGCACGCGCCTTCGTGCTCTGGAACGCGATCAAGTCCGACATCGCCCATCGCTCGGGCGACGCCGCCGAGCGCCAGGCCGCCGACGACCAGCTCGGCCTGATGACGCCGGTGCTCAAGGGCGTGCTGACCGATGTCGGCTTCGACAATGCGGTCAAGGCCCAGCAGATGTATGGCGGCCATGGCTACATCGCCGAATGGGGCATGGAGCAGTTCGTCCGCGACGCCCGCATCGCGATGATCTACGAGGGCGCCAACGGCGTGCAGGCGATGGACCTCGTCGGCCGCAAGCTCGGCCGCGACGGCGGGCGCGCCATCATGGCCTTCTTCAACGAGGTCGGCGGCTTCCTGAAGGAAAACGGCGAGGACGAGGCGCTGAAGCCGCTGCTGACCCCGCTTGCGGCCTCGCTCGGCCATCTCCAGCAGGCGACGATGTGGTTCATGCAGAACGCGCTCGCCAAGCCAGACAATGCCGGCGCGGGCGCGACCGACTACATGCATCTGCTCGGACTGGTCTCGCTCGGCTATATGTGGGCGAAGATGGCCAAGGTCGCGCAGGACAAGCTCAAGGCCGGCGCGAACGGTTCGACCGAGCGGATGAACACGAAGCTGGCGACGGCGCGCTTCTTCATGGAGCGCTCGCTGCCGGAGACGGCGGCGCATCTGACCCGGATCACATCGGGCGCGGATTCGACGATGGCGCTGAGCGCCGATCAATTCTGACGCAAGCTCGTCATTGCGAGCGCAGCGAAGCAATCCAGAGGTCTCGCGCAAACGCTGGATTGCTTCGCTGCGCTCGCAATGACGGCCAGGTTCAAGCGAAAAGAATACCACCCGGGAGGCCGCAAATGGCAGACGCATTCATCTACGACCATGTCCGCACGCCGCGCGGCAAGGGCAAGGCGGACGGCTCGTTGCACGAGGTCACCGCGATCGAGCTCGGCACCACCACGCTGCGCGCGCTGAAGGAGCGCGGCGGTTTCGAGCCGAAGCTGGTCGAGGACGTCGTCTTCGGCTGCGTCGATCCGGTCGGCGAGGCCGGCGCGGACATCGCCCGCACGGTCGCGCTGAAGGCCGGCTACGGCAAGGAGGTGCCCGGCATCCAGATCAACCGCTTCTGCGCCTCGGGGCTCGATGCGGTGAACTTCGCGGCCGCGCAGGTGATGTCGGGCCAGAAGGAGCTGGCGATCGGCGGCGGCGTCGAGAGCATGAGCCGCGTCGGCATGGGTGCTTCGGGCTTCGGCATCGCGGTCGATCCCAGCGTCGCCATCGACACCTATTTCATGCCGCAGGGCATCTCGGCCGACCTGATCGCCACGAAATACGGCTTTTCCCGCGACGATGTCGATGCCTATGCCGTGCGCTCGCACAAGCGCGCGGCCGCCGCCTGGGGCGAGGGCCGCTTCAAGAACTCCGTGATCCCGGTGACCGACGTCAACGGCCTGATCATCCTCGATCGCGACGAGACGATCCGCCCCAACACCGACATGCAGGCGCTGGCGGCGCTGAAGGCCTCTTTCGTCCAGATGGGCGAGATGGGCGGTTTTGACGCGGTCGCGACCGCGGCGCATCCGGATGTCGAGTTCGTCAACCATGTCCACCATGCCGGCAATTCGTCCGGCATCGTCGATGGCGCGGCGGCCGTTCTGGTCGGCTCAAAGAAGGGCGGGAAGGCCGCAGGGCTGAAACCCCGCGCCCGCATCCGCGCCTTCGCAACCGTCGGCTCCGATCTCGCCCTGATGCTGACCGGCCCGGTCGACGTCACCGAGCTGGTGCTGAAGAAGGCCGGCATGACGACGAAGGACATCGACCTGTTCGAGCTGAACGAAGCCTTCTCCTCAGTCGTGCTGCGCTTCCAGCAGGCCTTCGACATCGACGACGACATCCTCAACGTCAATGGCGGCGCGATCGCGATGGGTCACCCGCTCGGGGCGACAGGCGCGATGATCCTCGGCACCGTGCTCGACGAGCTGGAGCGGACGAACAAGACCACGGCGCTGGTGACCTTGTGCGTCGCGGCCGGCATGGGCGTGGCGACGATCATCGAACGGGTCTAGCGCCAATCCTTCTCCCCTCGAGGGAGAAGGTGGCAGCGCGCAGCGCTGACGGATGAGGGCCGAGCCCGCGAAGCGGGGTCGGACGCGGTTTTCAAAGTCATGACGCGTAGGAGGCTCCACTGCAACGTTGGAACAGCACCCGCACTCGTGATTTCGGGCGCGGCCAGCGCCGTGAGCCGACATGCGCGGAAGCGATGTTCTGGCAAGCGGTGCGCGGCCGACGGTTCGGCGGGCTGAAGTTCAAGCGGCAGATGGCGATCGGCCCATATATCGCCGACTTCTGCTGTTTCGAGCAGCGCCTCATCGTGGAGCTGGATGGCGAGCCGCATGAAGACGCCCAGCAGCGCTGTCACGATGCGCAGCGCGATTCAGTCCTACGGAGTCAGGGTTACCTCATTCTCCGCTTCACTAACGACATTGTCTTGACCGGCCTCGAACTCGTCCTGCGCGAAATCGATCAACGCCTCGCGTTCGCACGCCATCTCGCATCCGTCCCGGCTGCGCCGGGCCGGCCCTCATCCGACCCCGCTTCGCGGGGCCACCTTCTCCCCCGAGGGGAGAAGGGGAGCCACCTGGATTCAGGAGAGTCCCCATGAACCTCACCAATTTCCGCTTCGAGACCGACGCTGATGGCATCGCGACCGCGACCTGGGACATGCCCGGTCGCTCGATGAACGTCATCACGCCCGAGCTGATGGCCGAACTCGACGCCATCATCGACAAGGTGGCCTCGGACGAGGCCATCAAGGGCTGCGTGATCACCTCCGGCAAGGAGGCCTTCTCCGGCGGCGCGGACCTGACCATGCTGCAGGGCCTGCGCGACCTCTACGTGGGCTTGGCCAAGGACAAGGGCGAGCAGGTCGCGATGCAGACTTTTTTCGACGAGAGCCGGAAGCTCTCGCTGCTCTATCGCAAGCTCGAGACCTGCGGGAAGCCGTTCGCCGCCGCGATCCACGGCGTCTGCCTCGGCGGGGCGTTCGAACTTGCGCTCGCCTGCCAGTATCGCGTCGCCTCCGACGACGCCTCCACCCGCGTCGGCCTGCCCGAGATCAAGGTGGGATTGTTCCCGGGAGCCGGCGGCACGCAGCGCGTGGCGCGGCTGATGCAGACCGGCGACGCGCTGCAGATGATGTTCAAGGGCGAGCAGGTGAAGGCGCTTCCCGCCCGCAACACCGGCCTCGTTCATGCCGTCGCGCCCCGCACTGAGCTCGTCCAGAACGCGAAGGACTGGCTCAAGGCCAACCCGGCGGCGACCGCGCCCTGGGACCAGAAGGGCTTCAAGCTGCCCTCCAACAAGGTCCATTCGCCGGCCGGCATGCAAATCTGGCCGCCTGCCAACGCGATCTATCGGCGCGAGACCAACGACAACTACCCGGCCGCCCGCGCCATCCTGTCGGCGGTCTATGAGGGGCTGCAGCTCCCGATCGACCTCGGCCTGAAGATCGAGAGCCGCTATTTCGCGAAGATCCTGCGGACGAAGGAGGCGGCCTCGATGATCCGCTCGCTCTTCGTCTCGATGCAGGAACTCAACAAGGGCGCGCGCCGCCCGGCCGACGTGCCCGCTTCCAAGCTGAAGAAGGTCGGCATCGTCGGCGCCGGCTTCATGGGCGCCGGCATCGCCTATGTCTCGGCCCAGAACGGGCTGGACGTCGTGCTGGTCGACCGCGACCAGGAGGCCGCCGACAAGGGCAAGGCCTATTCGCACAAGCTGGTCTCCGACCAGATCATGAAGGGCCGCGCCAAGACCGCCGACCGCGACGCGCTGCTCGGCCGCATCACGGCGACGGCCGACTACGCCGCCCTGAAGGGCTGCGACCTGATCGTCGAGGCCGTGTTCGAGGATCCGAAGGTCAAGGCCGAGGTGATCGCCAAGGTCGAGGCCGCCGTCGGCCCCAAGACCATCTTCGGCTCCAACACCTCGACCCTGCCGATCACGGGGCTCGCCGAGCACTCGCAAAGGCCGAAGAATTTCATCGGCGTGCATTTCTTCTCGCCGGTCGAGAAGATGCTGCTGGTCGAGATCATCATGGCGAAGAAGACCGGCAAGAAGGCGCTCGCCATGGCGCTCGACTTCGTCCGCGCCATCAAGAAGACGCCGATCGTCGTCAACGACACGCGCGGCTTCTATGCCAATCGCTGCGTCGGCAACTACATCCGCGAGGGTCACCTCATGCTGATGGAGGGCGTGCCGCCGGCGATGATCGAGCAGGCGGGCAAGCAGGCCGGCATGCCGGTCGGGCCGCTGTCGCTCAACGACGAGGTCGCGGTCGATCTCGCCTTCAAGGTGCTGAAGGCGACCAAGGTCCAGCTCGGCGACGCGGCGGTCGATCCGGCGCAGGAGAAGCTGCTGTCGGACATGGTCGAGAAACACGGCCGTCTCGGCCGCAAGAACAAGAAGGGTTTTTACGACTACCCGGAAGCCGGGCCCAAGCGGCTCTGGCCCGGCCTCGCCGAGCTGACGAAGAACCGCATCGATCCCGAGAAGGTCGACATGCAGGAGTTGATCCACCGCCTGCTGGTGACGCAGGCGCTGGAGGCCGCGCGCACCTATGAGGAAGGCGTCGTCACCGATCCGCGCGAGGCCGATGTCGGCTCGATCATCGGCTTCGGCTTCGCGCCCTATTCAGGCGGCACGCTGAGCTATATCGACAATATGGGCGCGGCTGCCTTCGTGAAGCTTTGCGAAGGGCTGGCGAAGAGGCATGGCGAGCGCTTCAAGCCGAACCGGCAGCTGAAGCGCATGGCCAAGACCGGCGAGAGCTATTACGGGGCGGCGAAGGCAGCTTAGCGCTTGACCGCCTTTATCCCCTCGGGGGAGAAGGTGGCAGCGCGGAGCGCTGACGGATGAGGGCCCCGCCGAAGCGCGGACGCTCATCTCTAGCGCGCTCGCCCTGTCTTCCCTCATCCGACCCGGCTACGCCGGGCCACCTTCTCCCCCGAGGGAGAAGGGGAACGCGGCGCTCCCCATGTCCCCCACCCCCCTTAATCTGCGCGGCCTGAAATGCCCCCTGCCCGCCTTGCGCGTGCGCAAGGCGCTGAAGGGCGCAGCGCCCGGCGCCCTGTTCGTCGTCGAATGCACCGATGCGATGGCCGCTATCGACATTCCCAACCTGATGCGCGAAACCGGCGATCTGATCGAGCACAGCCACAGCGATGGCGAGCTGCTCGTCTTCCATATTCGCAAGGCCGCGGCCTGACGGCGCGGCGGATGGAGCTGGCAGCGTGGCCTTGACCGAAGCCGATATTCTGCGGGCGCTCGAACTGGTGAAACTGCCGGCGAGCGGACAGTCGCTCGCCGCATCCGGCCGCGTCGCCAACATCCTTGTCGACGGCGGCAAGGTGATCTTCGCCATCGGCATCGACGCCACCGAGGCCGCCGCGATGGAGCCGGTGCGCAAGGCGGCCGAGAGCGCGGTTTCGGGCCTGCCCGGCGTGACGCAGGTTCTGGTCGGGCTGACTGCGGACAAGGCCCCGACATCAGCCGCCGCGCAGGCGCGGGCCCAGACGCAGCGCCCGACGCCCGGCCCCGGCGGCCCGACGCCCAAGGCCGCCGGCATTCCCGGCGTGAAGCAGATCATCGCGGTCGCGAGCGGCAAGGGCGGCGTCGGCAAATCGACCACCACCGCCAATCTCGCCGTCGCGCTCGCCACGCTCGGCCTGCGCGTCGGCGTGCTCGACGCCGACATCTATGGCCCCTCAGTGCCGAAAATCTTCGGGATCACCGGCAAGCCGCGCCTGGTCCAGGGCCGCACGCTCGCGCCGATGGAGGCCTATGGGCTGAAGATCATGTCGATCGGCTTCCTGATCGACGAGGAGACGCCGATGATCTGGCGTGGGCCGATGGTGATCTCGGCCATCACCCAGATGCTGCGCGAGGTCGCCTGGGGCGAACTCGACGTGCTGGTCGTCGACATGCCGCCCGGCACCGGCGACGCGCAGCTCACCATGGCGCAGCAGACGCCGCTGGCCGGCGCCGTGATCGTCTCGACGCCGCAGGACCTGGCCCTGCTCGATGCGCGGCGCGGCGTCGCGATGTTCCGCAAGGTCGAGGTGCCGATCCTCGGCATCGTGGAGAATATGAGCTATTTCATCTGCCCGGAATGCGGCACGCGCTCGGACATTTTTGCGCATGGCGGGGCGCGGCACGAGGCGGAGCGGCAGGGCGTGCCGTTCCTCGGCGAGGTTCCGCTTGCTATGCCGATCCGCGAGACCTCGGATGGCGGCCGGCCGATCGTCGCGAGCGATCCGGATTCAGGCCACGCCAAGGCCTATCTAGCGATCGCGCGGAAGGTGATGGCGGGGCTGGCTGGAGGCGCGGTCAGGGCCGCGCCGCGGATCGTGATCGAGTAGGGCTCTACAACCTGACGCCGCCGGTCGAGTACGCGGTGTCGACGGGGCGCTGGAAGCCTTCGAGCACGAGGCTCGCGCCAAAAGCGGCAACGACGGCGAACACGACGGCCAAAACGAATGATTTCATGGTCTTCCCCCAAAGGCAGTGCCGATAAGCTCTTCTTATTCGCAAGAGAGATAGCGAGGCGAGGCCTGCGGATCAAGCGGCTCCGACGAAGCAGGATCAATTGCCGCGTATCCCACAGCCCTCATCCTGAGGAGCCGCGAAGCGGCGTCTCGAAGGATGCTCCAGAGGGAGCTGGCTGGAGCATCCTTCGAGACGCAAGCCTTCGGCTTGCTCCTCAGGATGAGGGCTGTGGGTCTCGATCATCTAGCGAGGCGAAAAGCCGCTCGGCCTCGTCGATATCCTCGGGCCTGTTGGCGTTGAAGAAAGGATCGACGGGATCGACCGGCCACTCCGCGCAGGCGCAGCCATGGCGGGCGGTCCAGCGGTCGATCTTGCGCTCGTCCTCGACGGTGAGCGCGTGGCGCAGCTCGGCGCGGAGGCTAACCGGCCAGAGCCCAATGACGGGGTGCGTCCAGCCGCCCGACGCCGCGCAGGCGAGCGGGAGGTTTGCCTGCGCGCGCGCTTCGTGCAGGCGGGCGACGAGGTCGCGCGGGATGAAGGGCGTGTCGGTCGCGACGCTGACCAGCCAGTCCAGTTCCGGGCGGTTCTCAGCCATCCAGTCGAGCCCGGCCAGGATGCCGGCCAGCGGGCCGGCGAAATCGGGGACGCTGTCGGCGACGACCGGGAGGGTATAATCGGAAAAGCGCGCCGGATCGCCATTGGCGTTGATCAGCAGCCCGTCGCATTGGGGGGCGAGCCGCTCGATCACATGGGCGAGGATAGTCTTGCCCGCGATCGTCCGAAGCGGTTTGTCGCCGCCGCCCATGCGCCGGGCGAGACCGCCGGCGAGGAGCAGGCCGAGGGTGGGGGGCGTCATGAGGCGGCGGCCTGAAGGCGGCGCATTTCGCGCGCGACGGCGTCTGCATGGAGGATGCCGATGAAGCCGTCGCGAATGGTATTGGCGCCTTCGCTATTCTCAAACACGACATCGAAGAAGAGCACGTCTGCGAAAGAACTGTTGGTTCGTGTGACCTCAATCGACGAGATCATAGGCAGCAGGATAATTTTGATCACCCAACTGTCAGCGACGATGGCGCGCTTGTCGGTCAACAGATAAACTACATGACGCGCCTGAATGTAGCGGCGCAGTGGCTGGCTCATGGCGTATAAACCTACGCCGGCCGAGCCAATGCATAATACGACGATCAAGTAGTATTGGTCGTCGATTGCCTTGAGGACTGCGAAAGAAGCCATGGCTATAAAAAACGCGCCAACAAAAACGGCGATCCCAGCCTGCCGTCGAGCATAGCGGATTGGATTTGGGCGGTCCCACCAGATTGCATGCTCGTCAGAATTGAGCAGATGAGCAGGACAAGGCAAACTGGCATTCGCAGTCAGCGCCTTGTCACTCATCGCCGCCCGCCCCCTTGCGTTTGCTCTTGCCGCCCTCCTCCTCGACGGTCTCCGGATCCTGATCGAAGACGATGTTCCCCTCCCCCGCCAGCGCGACGAAGCGCTTGCCGCGCGCGCGGCCGATCAGCGTCAGCCCCGCCTTGCGCGCCAGTTCCACCCCCCATTCGGTGAAACCCGAGCGCGAGACCAGCACGGGGATGCCCATGCGCACCGTCTTGATCACCATCTCCGATGTCAGCCGGCCGGTGGTGTAGAAGATCATTTTTCCGGGATCGACATCGTTGCGGAACATCCAGCCGGCGACCTTGTCGACGGCGTTGTGACGGCCGACATCCTCCATGTAGACCAGCGGCCGATCGGCCTCGCAGAGCACGCAGCCATGGATCGCGCCGGCCTCCAGATAGAGCGAGGGCGTGGTGTTGATCTTCTTCGTCAGCGCATAGAGCCAGCTCGTGCGCAGTTCCGCTTTGGGCAATTCGATCTCGTCGATCGCCTCCATCAGGTCGCCGAACGCCGTGCCTTGAGCGCAGCCCGAGGTCAGCGTCTTCTTCTTCAGCTTCTCCTCGAAATTGGTCCGCTCCGGCGTGCGCACCACGACGACCTCGAGCTCCTCGTCATAATCGACGGCCTCGACGACATCGCCGCGCTTCAACATGTTCTGGTTGAGCAAATAGCCCAGCGCCAGCGCGTCGGGGTGATCGCCGATCGTCATCATGGTGACGATCTCCTGCGCGTTCAGATAGAGCGTCAGCGCGCGCTCGGTGACGACGCGGGTCTCGACGGGTCTGCCGGTCTGGTCGATGCCGGTCACGGACGCCCCTAAGCGCGCTGCGGCGGGATCGGGCCGGACCAGATAGTCGTCGAGGAAGCTCATATCCTGCGCCAAGGCGGGTCGCTCCGTTCAGGCCGCGAGAGGGCTGAGCGCCGTCGCCCAGGTCTCGACGGCCTGCGCATCGGCCGGGAGTTCGGCCCAGTCCTGCCCGGCGAAATCGCGGAAGCCCGGCAGAAAATCCTCGCGAACCGCGATCAGCAGCGGCAGACCGGCCACAAGCGCCGCGACGATCTCCTGCCGCAGCCCCTGCCCCAGCAGTTCCTGCCGGCCAAATTTGTTGACGATGACGAGATCAACCGGCCCAGTCAGCGCCTCTCCCAGCGCGCCGCCGGCAGCCGCCAGGCCGCCCGCGTCGAGCCGGCAGCCGCTCGCGCCCGCGCCCCGGTTCTCGCTGATGGGAAAGCGCGTCCCGCTGGCGAGTTCCTCCAGCGCCATGGCCTCGCAGGCCCCGTCGCAATCGCCCTCATTGTGCTGGACGACGCCGGCGAGCCGCAGGCCGCAGCCGCGCAGCTGCGCCGCGAGATCGGCCATGAAGCGATCGATCGGGAAACCCCGGGCATAGGGGATGGCGGCGAGCAGGGTCATCGCCCGTTCCATCCCATGAAAGCGCCGCGCCGACCAGAGGGCTTTCGTCGCGGAAAGGCATTCATGCGACGACGCCTGCCGCTCCCTCCCCCTGCTTGCGGTGGGGAGGGTTGGGGTGGGGGGGCAGTCCGACCGGGCACAACTTCGATCATGCTCGGCTCACCCGGTCGTGCCGCCCCCATCCCTAACCCTTCCCCACCGCAAGCGGGGGGAAGGGGACAGGGCGGTGCAACGATCAACCGCCACTTTCAGATCGCCGCGCAGTGTTGCGCCGCACCTACAGCGTTGCGCAAAGCGGCCCGCTAGGCTGGCGAAGAGGTTGATCTCCGGCGCTTTTTCCGGACGAGGCCAGCCTCTGGTTGACCCCGATGCCACGCCGGAACGCCCAAGGCCCACTCGACCCCGCCACCGACGCCGCCCTGCTGCTGCGCCGGATCGGCTTTGCGACGCTCGCGGTGGCGCTGCCGATCGCATCGCTGGTCTCGCGCCGCGCCGCCGTGGTGCTGGCGCCCATCGGCGTCGTGCTGCTGGTGATCGCGGCGCTTGTCGAGGCGCCCGCCATCTTTTCCGCGACGCTCAAGCGCGCCGTGTTCAGCCGACCGGGCATGATCCTGCTGGGGCTCGTCGGCTGGGCGGTGCTGTCGCTGATCTGGAGCCCCTACACGATATCGGCCGCCGAGAAGGCGAGCAACCTCGTCCTGGCCGTGGCGCTCGGCTTCTGCGGCGTCGCCGCCCTGCCCGAGCGCATGCGGGCCTCAAACCTCAACCTGGCGGCGCTCGGCACCGGCGTGGCGGCCGTGTTCGCGCTGGCGCTGATCGTGGTCGCGGCCCTGCGCCCGGTCGAGGCCGAGCCCGGCAGCGTCGAGCGCGGCGTCAGCGTGGTGCTGATCATGGCCTGGCCGGCGCTGGCCTGGCTGCTCTCGCGCGACAGGGGCCTCAGCGCGCTGGCGCTGTCGATCGCGGTCGGTTTGCTGGCGCTGTCGCGCTTCGAGGATGGCGAGGCGGTTGCGATGATCTGCGGCGCGGTCGCCTTCGGGGCGGTCAGCGCCAATCGCGACAAGGCGGTGCGGATCATCGCCGCGATCATCGCGGCTGCGATGCTGTTTGCGCCGCTGCTGCCCTTCCTGCTGACGCCGGTCGTGGCGCGGCTGCCCGACAGCGCCAACGACTTCGTGCTGGCGCTCGCCGTCTGGGCCGATGTCGTGCTGCGCGCGCCGATCCAGCTCGTCACCGGACACGGGCTCGACACCGTGCTGCGCGGGCGCATCACCGGCGCGCTGCCGCCCACGACGCCGGCGACGCTGCTGTTCGAGACCTGGTACGAGCTCGGCATCGTCGGCGCGGCGGCGGCCTCCGCCTGCCTCTACTTCGCCATCCGCGCCGCCGGCCGCATGCCTGGCGCGCTCGCGGCCGGCGGGGTCGCGGCCTATGTCACGGCGTTCGCGCTGACGGCGCTCGGCTTCGCCACGCTGCAGCCCTGGTGGCTGATGACGCTGGCGGCCGTCGCGCTGCTGTTCAGCGCGATCGCGCGCGGGCAGTACCGCACCGACCGGCCGGTCGCGCCGCTCTCCCTGAGGGCCGGCGCGCAAGGGCGGCCGAAGGCGGCCGGGCCAGGCGGGACCGCACCCGCCAGCGAGTGACGCTCAGGCCGCCGCGACCCGGCCCTCATTGACCGCATGGCAGGCGACGCCGTCGATCACCGGCGGGTTCTCGACCCGGCAACGGTCGAAGACCAGCGGGCAGCGCGGGTGGAAGGTGCATCCCGAGGGCGGCGAGATCGGGTTCGGGATCTCGCCCTTCACGCCCTCGCGCGCCTTGCCGACCATGGCGAGATCGGGCACCGCGTCGAGCAGCATGCGGGTGTAGGGATGCCGCGGGTTGGAGAACAGGCTCTTGCCCTCCGAGACCTCGACGAGCCGGCCGAGATACATCACGCCGATGCGCGTCGCCATGTGCCGCACGACCGCCAGATTATGCGAGATGAACAGGTAGGTCAGGCCGAATTTCTGCTGCAGGTCGCGCATCAGGTTGAGGATCTGCGCCTGCACCGAGACGTCGAGCGCCGAGGTCGGCTCGTCGCAGACGATGAACTCGGCATTGGAGGCGAGCGCACGGGCGATCGCGATGCGCTGGCGCTGGCCGCCGGAGAACTCGTGCGGGAATTTCTTCGCATCGTCGGGATGCAGGCCGACCAGCGTCAGGAGTTCGCCGACGCGGGCGAGGATGTCGGCCTCGCCGTCGATGATCTGGAAGGCGCGGATCGGCTCGGCGATGATGCGCCCGACACGCCAGCGCGGGTTCAGCGAGGCGTAGGGGTCCTGGAAGATCATCTGGATGCGGCGGCGCAGGCGCTGGCGCTCCTGCGCGACGTTCACGTCATTCATCGAGACGCCCGCGATCGACACCGTCCCATCCGACGGAGGCAGCAGGCCGACGACCATGCGCGCCACCGTCGATTTGCCCGAGCCGGACTCGCCGACGAGCGCGAAGGTTTCGCCCTTGCGGATGTCGAAGGACACGCCGTCGACCGCCTTCAGGTACTGCCGGGGGGAGTTCTCCAGCACGCGGTTCAGCCAGGGCTTCGAGACGTCGAAGACGCGGCGCAGGTCGCGGACCTGAATGAGGGGAGCTTCACTCATGCCGCGATCTCCGCCTTACCGCCCATCGCGCCCGGTTCGTCATAGAGGTGGCAGGCGACCTTGCGGTCTCCGACCGGGATCAGTTCCGGCCGCTCGACATGGCAGCGCGCGAACACCTGCGCACAGCGCGGGTTGAAGGCGCATCCGGGCGGGATGGCCGAGAGGCGCGGCATCGAGCCTGGAATCTGGACGAGCCGCTCGGCATCGCCCTCGAGCGAGGGGATCGCGCCCATCAGACCCTTGGCGTAGGGGTGCAGCGGCTGCTTCACCACCTCGCGCACCGGGCCGATCTCGGCGATGCGGCCGGCATACATCACCGCGACGCGGTCGGCGGTCTCGGCAATGACGCCCATGTCGTGGGTCACCAGCATCACCGAGGTGCCGCGTTCCTTGCAGAGCCGCTTGATCAGCGCGATGATCTGCGCCTGCACGGACACGTCGAGCGCGGTCGTCGGCTCGTCGGCGATGATGAACTCCGGCTCGGCGCAGAGCGCGAGCGCGATCACCACGCGCTGGCGCATGCCGCCGGAGAACTCGTGCGGATAGCCGTCGATGCGGCGCTCCGGGGCGGGGATGCCGACCTCGTCGAGCAACGCGATGGCGCGCTTGCGGGCGTCGCTCGCGTTCAAATCGGTATGGGTCTGGATCGTCTCGATCAACTGCTCGCCGACGCGGTAGAGCGGGTTGAGGCTGGTCAGCGGGTCCTGGAAGATCATGCCGATGCGTTTGCCGCGCACCTTGCGCATTGCGTCGGGCGGCAGGTTGTCGACGCGCTCGCCGGACAGGACGACTTCGCCGCCCGCGATCCGGCCGGGCGGGTCGATCAGGCCGATGATGGCCGAGCCGGTGACGGATTTGCCCGCGCCGGACTCACCGACGACGCCGAGCACCTCGCCGCGCGCGATGTCGAAGGAGATCTTGTCGAGCGCCCGCAGCGTGGCGCGGCGGGTGACGAACTCGACCGTGAGGTCGCGGACGGAGAGGACGGGTTGACTCACGCCATTCACCTCAGCTTCGGATTGAGCGCGTCGCGCAGCCAATCGCCGAACAGGTTGATCGAGAGCGCAAGCAGCACAAGCACCAGCGACGGAAACAGCAGGATCCACCATTCGCCCGAGAACAGGTACTGCTGGCCGAAGCGGATCAGGGTGCCCAGCGAGGGCTGGGTCGGCGGCATGCCGACGCCGAGGAAGGACAAGGTCGCCTCCTCGATGACGGCGAGCGCCAGGTTGATCGTGGCGATGACGAGCACGGGGCCGGCGACGTTGGGCAGGACGTGCTTCAGCATCACCGGCCAGGCCTTCAGACCGATCAGGCGGGCGGCATCGACATAGACCTTGTTCTTCTCGACCAGCGTCGAGCCGCGCACGGTGCGCGCATACTGCGCCCAGTTCGACAGGCCGATGGCGGCGACCAGCACGAACAGCGTCGCGCGCTCCTGCAGGGCCGGCGGGATCAGCCCGCGCGCCACGCCGAAGACGAGAAGCGCCACGAGGATGGCGGGAAAGGACAACTGGATATCGGCAACGCGCATGATCAGCGCCTCGGTGCGGCCGCCGACATAGCCGGCGACGAGACCGAGCCCCACGCCGATGACCAGCGAGAACAGCACGGACGCCGCCCCGACCAGCAGAGAGATGCGCGAGCCGTAGAGAATCGCCGAGAAGATGTCGCGCCCCTGCCCGTCCGAGCCGAGCCAGAACACCTTCCCGGTGATCTCGTTGGGCTCCATCGGCTTCGAGAAGCCGTCGGAGAGATCGAGCGAGGCGGGATCGAACGGATCGTAGGGCGCGATCAGGGGCGCGGCGACCGCCGCCAGCACGAGCAGCAGCGCCAGCAGCGTCGCCATGACCGTCACCGGCGAGGAGCGGAAGGAAAAGGCGATGTCGGAATCCCACCAGCGCGCAAGGCGGCCGGGGGGCTTTGCGGGAGGAACAGCAGTTGTCATCGCGCGCTCCTCCAGGCCGTCATGCTCGCCCTTGTGGCGAGCATCCACGTCTTGGGCGTAGCGCTCGACGACGGAAGACGTGGATGGTCGGGACAAGCCCGACCATGACGGAGAGGGCTCAGCGCCCGAGCGCTCTGGTCATTCATGCTCATCGCCCGCCTCACTTCGCCATGGCCGGGCTGCCGCGCAGGCGAGGATCGAGCGCGACATAGATCAGATCGACCATCAGCGAGGTCAGCACGAAGACGAAGGCGACGAACATCAGATAGGCCGACATCACCGGAACATCGACGAACTGCACGGCGTTGACGAAAAGCGCACCGAGCCCCGGCCACTGGAACACCGTCTCGGTGACTATGGCGAAGGCGATGACGCCGCCGAGCTGCAAGCCCGCGATGGTGATGACCGGGATCATGGTGTTGCGCAGCGCATGGCGGAACTCGATCTTGCGCTCGGGGATGCCGCGCGCGCGGGCGAAGCGGATGAAATCGGCGCGCATCACCTCGAGCATTTCCGAGCGCACGAGGCGCATGATCAGGGTGAGCTGGAGGAAACCCAGCGTCAGCACCGGCAGGACCAGCGATTTCAGCCCGCTCACCGTGAGCAGCCCGGTGGTCCACCAGCCGATGCGGACCGTGTCGCCGCGCCCGAAGGAGGGCAGCCAGCGCAGCTCGACCGCGAAGATATAGATCAGCCCGATGCCGATCAGGAAGGTCGGCAGGCTGACGCCGATCAGCGAGAGCGACATGACGAGATTGGCGATCCAGCCATCGCGCCTGATCGCGGCATAGACGCCGAGCGCGATGCCGACCACGAAGGCGAAGATCGCCGACAGCACGGCGAGCTCGACCGTGGCGGGCAGCCTCTCGACGATCAGCGAGGAGACCTTGCGGCCCTGACGCCAGGACACGCCGAAATCGCCCTGCGCCGCGTCGGCGACGAAACGCGCGAACTGCAGCGGCACGGGGTCGTTGAGGCCGAGCCGCTCGGTCAGCTCGGCGCGGTCCTGCAGCGTCGCCTCCTGCCCCAGCATGTTGACGACCGGGTCGCCGACGAAGCGGAACATGGTGAAGGCGATGAAGGCGACGGCGAGCATCACCACCAGCCCCTGCATCAGCGAGCGCAGGATATAGGCGAGCATTCAGGGCTCTTCTTTCTGAGTTCGGCTCTTCCCCGTCATGGTCGGGCTTGTCCCGACCATCCACGTCTTCCTTCGTCGCGCTCTACGACCAAGACGTGGATGCTCGCCACAAGGGCGAGCATGACGGATAAGGGTCAGATGAGGACTTCGCGAAAGACTACGAGCCCTTGAACGACACCATCTTGAGCTTGGGCGAGTTCGCCACGTCGACGGGGATGTCGAGCGAGGAGTTCATCGCGTAGCTCAGCGCCTGATGGTGGATCGGCAGGTAGATCGTCTCGTCCTTCAGCTTCGTCCAGATCTTGGAGATGGTCGCGTCGCGCTTGGCGATGTCGATCTCCTGCGAGAGCGACTGGATCATGCTGTCGATCTCGGCGTCCTTGTAGCCGGTCGCGTTCCACGATCCGCGCGAGCCGGTGCGGGAATGGTACATGAAGGAGAAGATGTAGTCGCTGTCATAGGTCGGCACGCCCCAGCCGACGAGATAGAACTCGGTCTCGGGCGGGTTCTTCTGGATCAGCGTGAAGTGAATCGACTTCGACTGCGAGACCAGGTTCACCTTGACGCCGATCTGGCCGAACATGCCGACAGCCGCCTGGCAGATGCCCTCGTCGTTGACATAGCGGTCATTGGGGCAATGGAGCGTCGTCGAGAAGCCGTTGGGATAGCCCGCCTCGGCGAGCAGCGCCTTGGCCTTGGCGACATCGGTCGCCGGCGCGGCGTCGAGTTCCTTGGTCCAGCCATTGACGAAGGGCGGCATGATGATGCCGGTCGGCACCGACTCGCCGCGCATCACGACGCGCTGGATTGCGCCGCGGTTGATCGCCATGTTGAGCGCCTGTCGCACCCTCTTGTCGGCGAAGGGGTTCTTGCCCTGGACGTCGTCGCCCTTGAGGTCGGCGGACGCCACGTCCATGCCGAAGAAGATGGTACGGTTCTCGGCGCCGGAGGTGACGCGCATCTTCGGCGCGCTCTTCAGGCGGGCGATATCCTGCACCGGCACGTCCTGAACGAAATCGACCTCGCCCGAGAGCAGGGCGGCGACGCGGGTGGCGTCCTGCTTGATCGGCACGAAGGTGAGTTCGGTCACCTCGAGCGGCACCTTGGCCTTGTTCCAGTAGCCGTCATTGCGCTTCATCACCGTCTTCACGTCGGTCTCGCGCGAGACGAGGATGAAGGGGCCGGTGCCGTTGGCGTTGCGGACGGCGAAATTCTCTTCCTTGTTCTTGAAGTCCTGCGCCTTCACGGCGTTGTTCTTCTCCGCCCAGGCCTTGCTCAGGATGCGGATCGATTCCGTGTTGTTGACCAGCAGCGGGTTGGGACCCTTGGTCTTGATGTGGACGGTCAGGTCGTCGACCTTCGAGACCTTCTCGACCGAGGACAGGTAGCCCTTGAAGTCCGAGGTCGGCTGCATGGCGCGCTCATAGGAGAACACCACGTCGTCGGCGGTGAAGGGCGCTCCGTCATGGAACTTGATGCCGGACTGGAGCTTGAACTCCCAGGTCGTCGGGTCATTGGGCAGGACACGCCAGGAGGTCGCCAGCAGCGGGCCGAGCTTGCCGGTGTGGTCGCGCTCCGTCAGGCCCTCATAGATGTGCTGGTTCAGCGCCGTCGTCGGGCCTTCGTTCTGGCCATGGGGGTCGAGCGTCAGGGCGTCGCCCGAGCGGGCCCATTTCAGCGGGCGGGCATCGGCGGCGCCGAGCGCCAGGACCGAAGCACCCAGCAGCGCGGCGGCCAAGGTGAGAAAACGCGGTTTCATGAGATCATGCCTCCCGAGAGCGGCCCGTGACTGAGGCCGGCGAAGCGACGGATGCTAGGGAAAGAGTGCGCGCGAGTCACGGTGCTAATGCGCGCAAAGCGCATGGCCAAGCGGCATTTGCACAATTTTGCGCCGGTCATCGCAGCCTCGGATTCAGCGCGTCGCGCAGCCAGTCGCCGAGCAGGTTCACCGCCAGCACCAGCGCGGCCAGCGTGATGCCGGGGAAGGCGACAATCCACCAGTCGCCGGAGAACAGGTAGCGGTTGCCGATCGAGATCAGCGTGCCGAGCGAGGGCTGGGTCGCCGGCAGGCCGACGCCGAGGAAGGAGAGGGTCGCCTCGGTGATGACCGCGAGGCCCAGATTGATCGTCAGGATGACCAGCACCGGCCCGATGACGTTTGGCAGGACATGACGCAGCATGATCAGCGGCGCCGGCAGGCCGACGAGCCGGGCAGCCATGACATAGTCCTTGTTACGCTCGACCAGCGTCGAGCCGCGAATGGTGCGGGCATACTGCACCCAGAAGGACAGGCCGATCGAGATCACCAGCACATAGATCGCGGTGTCCTCGCGGGAGGCGCTCTTGAACAGGCCGCGCACGACGCCGTCGATCAGGAGTGCGATCAGGATGGCCGGGAAGGTGAGCTGGACATCGGCGATGCGCATGATGACAGCGTCGACGCGGCCGCCGAGATAGCCCGCGAGCAGGCCCAGCGTGATGCCGATCGAGGCCGCGAGCGCGACGCCGAGCCCGCCGACGATCAGCGAGACGCGCATGCCGTAGAGGATCGCGGAGTAGAGATCGCGGCCCTGATCGTCCGTGCCGAGGATGAAGCGGGCCTCGCCGCCATCCTGCCAGGCCGGCGGGATCATCGAATCCGCCAGAAAGACCGTGGCCGGGTCGAACGGGTTCGTCGGCGCGAGCCAGGGCGAGAACGCCGCGCCGATGAAGAGGATCAGCACGACGAAGGCGGCGACCATCGTCACCTTCGATTTCAGGAAGCTGGCGAGGATGTCGCTGTCGCGGATGCGGGACCAGCGGGAGGGGGCTTCGGAGGACGTGCTCATGCCATGCCGCCGTCGATGAGATGGGGACATGTTCGGGCGAGGCACTTCGCGAATCCCCTCACCCCGCTTGCGGTGGGGAGGGTTAGGGTGGGGGGCCGTCCGACCGGGTACGACATGGCGATGGCTGGCTCACCCGGTCGTTCGCCCCCCCATCCCGGCCTTCCCCACCGCAAGCGGGGGGAAGGGGTATTGCGCCGCCGTCCTGCATGAGTTCTGGACACGATCATCATCCCATCAATGCGCCCCCACCGTCGCGCGCAGGCGCGGATCGACCGCCGCGTAGAGGAGATCGACGGCGAGGTTGATCGTCACGAACAGGAAGGAGATCAGCATCAGATAGGCCGCCATGATCGGGATATCGACGTTCTGGACGGAGCGCAGGAAGAGCTGGCCCATGCCGGGCCACTGGAACACCGTCTCGGTGATGATGGCGAAGGCGATGATCGAGCCGAGCTGGAGGCCCGCGATGGTGATGACCGGCACCAGCGTGTTCTTCAGCGCATGGCCGAAATGGACGGCCCGCGTCTTCAGGCCGCGCGCGCGGGCGAACTTGATGTAGTCGGCGCGCAGCACCTCCAGCATCTCGGCGCGCACCAGCCGCATGATCAGCGTCATCTGGAACAGGCCGAGCGTGATCGAGGGCAGCACCAGCGCCTTGAGACCGGACACCGTCAAAAGCCCGGTCGTCCACCATGAGCCGAGCCTGACGACCTCGCCGCGCCCGAAGGAGGGCAGCACGCCGAGCGTGACCGAGAACAGGTAGATCAGCAGGATGCCGATCAGAAAGGTCGGCAGGCTGATGCCGATCAGCGAGACCGCCTGGAACACTTTCGCCAGCCAGCTTTCGCGCTTGAGCGCCGTGTAGACGCCCATCGGGATGCCGACCACGAGCGAGAACAACGCCGACATCAAGGCGAGTTCGAGAGTCGCCGGCGCGCGCTCGCCGAGCAGCGAGATCACCGGCAGGCGGAACTGGTAGGAGACGCCGAATTCGAGCCGGGCGGCGTTCCAGATGTAGCGCGCGAACTGGACGAGAAATGGGTCGTCCAGCCCGAGCGAACGCCTGATCTCGGCGACCTGCGCCTGCGGCGTGTCGATCGAGACGATCTGGTTCACCGGATCGCCGACGAAACGGAACATCGCGAAGGCGATCAGCGCCACGCTCAGCATGACGATGAGCGACTGGAACAGGCGGCGCAGGATGAAAGCGAACATGGACGCCTTGGGGGACTGCGCTCCCCGTCATTGCGAGGAGCGGAGCGACGAAGCAATCCAGGGGCCGTTGAGCGCACGGCTCTGGATTGCTTCGCTACGCTCGCAATGACGGGAGAGGTTGAGAGCCGGTCCCGCTCACTCCTTGACCGCGTACTGGAAATGCACCGCGTTGTCGGCGCGCTGCGTCAGCTTGACCTTCTTCGAGACGCCCCAGGCCAGCGCCTGCTGGTGCAGCGGGATGTAGCCGAAATCGTCGGCCGCGATCTGGAAGGCTTCCTTGATCATGGCATCGCGCTTGGCCTTGTCGGCCTCGACGATGATCTTGTCGGTAAGTTCGTCGACCTTCTTGTTGCAGTAGCCCGCGACATTGGCCTCTCCGCGCGAGGAGGCCGGGTTGTCGCGGCAGCCCATGATGTCGAACAGGACGTTATGGGAATCGCTGGTGCCGGGCGTCCAGCCGAGCAGATAGAACGAGGTGTTGTAGCCGCCGGGCTTCAGCACCTTGGCGAAATACTGGCCCTTGGGCTGGGCGTTGAGGTTCACCTTGACGCCGATGCGCGCCAGCATGCCGACGACCGCCTGGCAGATCTGCCCGTCATTGACATAGCGGTCGTTGGGGCAGTCCATGCCGACGGTGAAGCCGTCGGGATAGCCGGCGTCGGTCAGCAGCTTCTTGGCTTCGGTCGCGTCGAACTTGGCGCGGGTGAAGCCGGTATGGGGGAAGAGTTCCGGCGCGATCATCAACGGAGAGGGCGTCGCGAGGCCGCGCATGACCCGGGTCTTGATCGTCTCGATGTCGATCGCCTGATAGAAGGCCTTGCGGACGCGGATGTCCTTGAACGGGTTCTTGCCCTTGACGCTGGACTCGACCAGCTCGTCGCGGACCTGATCCATGCCGAGGAAGATGGTGCGCAGCTCCGGCCCGGTCAGGACCTGCACGGTGCCCGTGCCGTTGACGCGCTGGATGTCCTGGATCGGAACCGGCTCGATGACGTCGACCTCGCCAGAGAGCAGGGCCGCGACGCGCGTGGCGTCGGACGCGATCGGCGTGAAGACGATCTCCTTCAGATTGTGCTCCGGCGACTTGTTCCACCAGTTCTCGTTGACCTTGAACACGGTCTTCACGCCGGGCTGGTGGCTCTCGACCTTGAAGGCGCCCGTGCCGTTGGCGTTGAGCGAGGCGAAGGTCGGGGTGGTGGCGCTGGCTGGCGTCGGCGCGGTCGAGTTGTTCTTCTCGGCCCATGTCTTCGAGAGGATGTACCAGGTGTCCCACTGGTAATGCAGGATCGGGTTCGGCGAGGTGAGCTGGAACTCGACCGTGTGATCGTCGATCTTGACGACCTTGGTGCCGGTCGGCACGCGGGTCTGGACGTTGGAGCCCGGCGCGCGGGCGCGGTCGGCCGAGAAGACCACGTCGTCGGCGGTGAAATCCTCGCCGCCATGGAACTTGACGCCCTTGCGCAGCGCGAAGCGCCAGGTCTTGCCGTCATCCGAGATCGTCCAGCTTTCGGCGAGGCCGGGCAGGATCTCGAGGTTCTTGCCGCGCCGGATCAGCCCCTCATAGGGGTGGCCGAGATGGGCGTGCGTCGTGGTCTCGTTGACGGTGTAGGGGTCGAGCGATTTCAGCTCGCCCTGATTGGCGTAGCGCAGGGTCTGCGCCTGGGCTGTGCCGCAGAGCAGCGCGAGGCCGGCGACGGCGGCGAGGCAGTTCGTCTTGAAGGACATTCGACATCTCCCATGGTGGTGGTCCACTCCTCCCGGGAGCGGCTTCCGGTCGTCCTGACGTCGTTGCGCGGACAACCGGAGATGGCGGCAGAGTAGAGAGGCTTGCGCGCCGGCGTCCAGCCCCGCTCACGCGATTTCGTTCCAGATCGAACTTTTCGAACAGCCGGCGGCTCAGCGCGACAGCTCGGCGATGACGCCGCGCACGAATTTCGCGCCGGCGTCGAGCTGCGCCACCGTGATGAACTCGTCTGGCTGGTGGGCCTGCGCGATGTCGCCCGGCCCGCAGACCACGGTCGACCAGCCCTCGGCCTGGAACAGGCCGCCCTCGGTGCCATAGGCGACGACATGGCTGCCATTGTCGCCGGTGAGCCGGCGCGAGAGCGCCTCGGCCTCGCCGTTGACCTCCGGGCCAAGCGGCGGGGTGAAAGAGGTGATCTCCCAGTCGATGCCGCTGGCAGGCGCGATCGCCTTCATCCCGGCCTCCAGCTCCGCGACCCTGGCGCGGTAGCGGCCGACATAGTCGGCATCCTCCTCGCCGGGGATGACCCGGACCTCGTGGCTGAAGCTGCAGTGTTCGGCCGTGATGTTGACCGCCGTGCCGCCCTGCACGACGCCGACATGCAGCGTGGTCCAGGGCGGCTCGAAGGGATTGTCGGGTTTGGCGCGGGCCTTGTTCTCGGCCATCACCTGGTTGTGCCAGGCGATCAGCTCGCCCGCGATCATCACGGCGGGCACGCCGACATCGACGCGGCTGGAATGCACCGCATGGCCGCGCACGGTCGTCTTCATCCGGGTGCCGCCCTTATGGCCGGTGACGACCTGCATCATCGAGGGCTCGCCGACGATCACGGCCGAGGGCTTTACGCCCGCCGCCGTCATCGCCTTGGCGAGAATGCGCGCCCCTAAGCAGCCGACCTCCTCGTCATAGGAGAGCGCGATATGGACCGGGCGCTTCAGCGGCGCCTTCAGCATCTCCGGCACCAGCGCCAGCGCGATGGCGTCGAACCCCTTCATGTCGCAGGTGCCGCGGCCATAGAGCCTGCCGTCGCGCTCGGTCAGCGTCCAGGGATCCGATGTCCAGTCCTGGCCCGCCACCGGCACGACGTCGGTGTGGCCCGACAGGACGACGCCGCCATCGACCTTCGGGCCGATCGTGGCGAAGAGATTGCTCTTCTGCCCGTCCTCGCTCGGCACCAGCATGCTCTCGACGCCGTGGCTGGCGAGGTAGTCGCGGCAGAAATGGATCAGCTCGAGATTGCTGCGCTGCGATTCCGTGTTGAACGAAACCAGTCTGGCGAGCATCTCCTTGGGCGACAGGTTCACGACGGCATTTCTCCAAAGTTCCAACCGAAGGCAGGTTTCGTGCCGCACGCTAGTCGGCATGCGCGCCGGGTCAATCCCGGAAGCGCTTGACGGGGATGCGTGACGCACGCTGACCTGCAGTTGAATCAGCGCCTATAACCGGTGCAAACCAACCGAAAGCCTGCCGCCATGACCTTCGACGTGACCCTTGCCGACATCCAGGCCGCCGCCACGCGCATTTCCGGCAAGGTCCGCCGGACGCCGACCTGGCACAGCGCCGGCCTCTCGGCCCGGCTCGGCGTCGAGACCATGGTCAAGGTCGAGGCGCTGCAGCTCGCGGGCTCCTTCAAGGTGCGCGGCTGCTTCAACAAGCTGATGCGACTGAGCGAGGCGGAGCTGGCGCGCGGCGTCGTCACCGTCTCCGGCGGCAACCACGCCATCGCGGTCTCGCTCGTTGCCAAGGCGATGGGAACGCGCGCACTGGTGCTGATGCCGAAGAACGCCGCGCCCTTCAACATCGCGCTGACCAAGAGCCTCGGCGGCGAGGTCGAGCTCTGCGAGGATTCGATCGAAGCCTTCGCCAAGGCCGACGCCTATGCCGGCAAGGGCATGACCAATGTCCATTCCTATGACGACCCGGCGATCATCGCCGGCCATGGCACGCTCGGCCTTGAAATGGCGGCGGACGCCAGCGGTCGTCTCGACCATGTCTTCGTCTCGATCGGCGGCGGCGGCTTTTCGGCGGGCGTCGCAGCCGCGTTGAAGGGCCTCGATCCGGCGGTGCGCATCCATGGTGTCGAGACCGAGGGCGCGACGACCATGACGCAGGCGCTGGCAGAGGGGAAGCCGGTCGCGATCCGCCCGACCTCGATCGCGCGCACGCTCGGCGCGCCCTTCGCCACCGAACGCACCATGGCCGCGGCGCGGCAATTCCTGGAGGACATCATCGTGGTGCCCGATGCCGAGGCCGTGCGCGAACTGGTCTGGGTGCTGCAGAACGGCCGCGTGCTGCTGGAGCCGGCGGCGGCCTGCGTGGTGGCGGCGGCGATGGCGCGAAAAGAGATGTTCAAGCCGGGCGAGCGGGTGGGGCTGGTGCTCTGCGGCTCGAACGTGGCGCTGGAGGATGTGGCGGCGTGGCGGGCGGAGTTTGGGGTGTAGGGGAGGCGGCGGTTGGGCTGCTATGGGTCGTTTGCGGACGATGATAGCATTATCGTCGCAGCGCTTGCCGCTCTGGAGGGGCAGAGATGCCAAAAGTTGACATCGAGAGGGTCCCGGAGTGAATCGGGGTCGGCTATCCCATGCCCTTCGCTGCACTGACCGCGCATCGATCTCGCAAGAAGCTGGGCGATGCTGGCGGATTGAGCGATTTTGGCGTGAACGTTACGCGCTTGCCTCCGGGCGAGTGGTCAAGCCAACGCCATTGGCATTCTCACGAAGACGAGTTTGTCTATGTGCTGGAGGGCGAACTCGTCCTCGTCGAAGATGAGGGTGAGACCGTGCTCCGCGCCGGCGACGCCGCCGCCTTTCCGAAAGGAGCGGGGAATGGCCATAACATGATCAATCGCTCTGCCAAGGATGCCCTCTACATTGAGATTGGTTCGCGGCATCCAGAGGACGTCACGATCTGCTCCGATATAGACCTTATGAGCGCAAACGCCGACGGTCGCTTCCTTCACAAGGACGGCACGCCGTATCCCTGACGCTCACGACCGCAACGGGTCGAACGCAGGCACTCGCCTTATCAGCCCCTTCCCCGTCATGGTCGCCCTTGTGGCGACCATCCACGTCTTGCGCCGCTGGTGGCGGGCGAGCCTTCTGATGGCGATGTCCGGCGGAGACGTGGTCAAGACGTGGATGGTCGGGACAAGCCCGACCATGACGGTGAGGCACGCCTCCCTTCTCCCCCGAGGGGGAGAAGGGAGGCGTGCCTCACCTTGCCTGAGCGTAACGCCGCTTCGCCCGCTTATGCCCATGCCAGGACAACTCCCGCTCGCCGACATCGACATGGACGAGGCCGTTGGAATAGGTGCCGACTCCACCGACGCTCTCCAGTGATCGGGCGGCGGCCGCGGCCTTCCTTGGCGAGGTCGCGAGCGGACGGAAGTCGATCGCCTTGCCGCTGTAGTGCTGCGAGCGGCGGGCGTGGCGGCCGCCGCAGGTCGAGGTGATCTGGATCGGGCCGATTTTGGCGACGAGTTCGTCGATCATCGCCAGCGTCTCGCGCTTGAGACAGGCCGTGCCCTTGACCTGCGGCTGGAAGGAGATCTTGGGCGTGGCAACATCGGCCGCGAACGCGGGAACGCTGGCCGCAATAAAGGCGGCCGTCATCAGAAGACGCATTTCAGTCCAGACATGAGATGGGAGGAGAGGAAAGCTCAGGCCACCAATTCTGGTCTGGCCGAGCGCTGATCTGGCGACCTATTCACAAGGCAAGGCCAAATCATGGCAGGCGATGCGGAATGCGCCTGGCGTTCTTGCTCGCCATCAAATGGAAACAGCCCGATACCGCCATGATCATCTTCAAACGACTCAATCACACCGCCGACAGATCTGCCGCCCCACGCGCCGGTCGCCTGCCCTATTCCGCCCGCTCCGCCCCCTCATGCGGCAATCGGCTTGGACAGCGCATCGCTGCGCCGCTAGTTTGCGCCCATCGCAGACAGCCCGCCGCGCTTTTCGCCCGAGGACGACAATGCCCAAATCCGACCTGATCGCCGCGCTCAGCCCTGAGATCACCGCGATCCGCCGCGACTTCCACAAGCACCCCGAGCTGATGTACGACGTGCAGCGCACGGCCGGCATCGTCGCCGACAAGCTGCGGGAATGGGGCGTCGACGAGGTCGTCACCGGCATCGGCCGCACCGGCGTCGTCGGCGTGATCAAGGGCAAGGGTGCGAGTTCGGGCGCAGGCTCCGGCAAGGTCATCGGCCTGCGCGCCGACATGGACGCACTGCCGATCCATGAGGAGACCAATCTGGAGCACCGCTCTTCCGTGCCTGGCAAGATGCACGCCTGCGGCCATGACGGGCACACCGCCATGCTGCTCGGCGCGGCGAAGTACCTGGCGCAGACGCGCGATTTCGATGGCACCGCGATCATGATCTTCCAGCCGGCCGAAGAGGGCGGCGCAGGCGGGCGAGAGATGTGCCAGGACGGGCTGATGGAGCGTTTCGGCGTGCAGGAGGTCTACGGCCTGCACAACATGCCGGGCATCCCGATCGGCCGGTTCGCGATCCGCAAGGGCGCGATGATGGCTGCGGCCGACCGCTTTTTGCTCAAGCTCGAGGGGCGCGGCGGCCACGCCGCCAAGCCGCACGAGACGATCGACCCGCTGGTGGCCGCCTGCCAGCTCGTCACCTCGCTGCAGACCATCTCCTCGCGCAATGCCGATCCGCTCGATTCCGTGGTCGTCTCGGTAACGGCGTTCAAGGCGGGCGAGGCCTTCAACGTCATTCCCCAGCATGTCGAGATCAAGGGCACCGTGCGCACGCTCTCAGCCGGAATGCGCGACCTCGCCGAGAAGCGCTTCCGCGAGATCGTCAACGGCACGGCTCTGGCCTTCGGCCTTAGCGCCGAGATCGACTATGAGCGCGGCTATCCGGTGACCTTCAACCATGCCGGCCAGACCGATTTCGTCACCAGCGCCGTGCGCAGCGCCTTCAGCAAGGACGCGATCGACACCGAGGTTCCGCCGACCATGGGCTCGGAGGATTTCTCCTTCATGCTGGAGGAGCGGCCGGGCGCCTACATCATGATGGGCAACGGCGATTCCGCCGGCGTCCACCACCCGGCCTACGAGTTCAACGACGCGGCGATCCCCGTCGGCGTGACCTATTGGGCGAGCCTCGTCGAAATGGCGATGCCCAGGCACGCCTGAGGATGGTTGCCGCCGGGAGCGCTCCCTTCTCCCCTTGCGGGAGAAGGTGGCAGCGCGCAGCGCTGACGGATGAGGGGTCGCGCTGCGCTTTGTCGCACAATTGCGATTGCCGTCGTCCGTTCGGCAAGGGCGGTGCAACCCCTCATCCGGCGCTGCGCGCCACCTTCTCCCGCAAGGGGAGAAGGGGGTGCCCGTGACCGACATCGACTGCCTCGTCATCGGGGCCGGCGTCGTCGGCCTCGCCTGCGCCCGCGCGCTGGCGCTGGCCGGGCGCGAGGTCGTGATCGCCGAGGCCGCGGACGGCATCGGCACGCAGACCTCGGCGCGCAACTCAGAGGTCATCCATGCCGGCATCTATTATCCGCCGGGCTCGCTGAAGGCGCAGGTCTGCGTCGAGGGACGCAAGCTCCTCTACGCCTATCTCCGCGAGCGCGGACTGCCGCACAAGGCCTGCGGCAAGCTGATCGTCGCCACATCCGCCGCTCAGAAGCCTGTGCTGGAGACGATCCTGGCGCGCGCCACCGCGTCCGGCGTCGACAGCCTGCGCTGGGTCGACGCGGCGCAGGCCAGGGCGATGGAGCCGGAGGTAACCTGCGAGATCGCGCTGCTCTCGCCCGAGACCGGCGTCGTCGACAGCCACGCGCTGATGCTGTCGCTGCTCGGAGACTCCGAGGCGGCGGGCGGATCGCTGGCGCTGAACACGCCGATCGCCGGCTGGCGGCGCGAGGGAGACGGGTTCAGCGTCGATTTCGGCGGCGAGGACCCGGCGACCTACACGGTCAGGACAGTGGTGAACGCCGCCGGCCACGGCGCGCCGCGCCTGCTGGGCAAGCTCTCGGGGTTTCCGCCCGAGCATGTGCCGGTCCAGCACTACGCCAAGGGCAACTACTTCTCGCTGCTCGGCAAGCAGCCGTTTTCACATCTGGTCTACCCGATCCCAGAGGCCGCGGGTTTAGGGATTCACGCCACCATCGACATGGCGGGGCGGGTGAAGTTCGGGCCCGACGTCGAATGGGTCGAGCACGATCAGGATCTGATCGTCGATCCGACGCGGGCTGACAGGTTCTACGCGGCGATCCGGACCTACTGGCCGGCGCTGCCGGACGGCGCGCTCGTCGCCGACTATGCCGGCATCCGGCCGAAGCTGCATTCGCAGAGCGAGCCGATGCCGGATTTCCGGATCGACGGGCCGGCGGTCCATCGCGTGGCGAACCTCGTCAACCTGCTCGGCATCGAGAGCCCGGGGCTGACCAGTTCGCTCGCCATCGCCGATCTGGTGGTGGAGCGGCTGGCGTGAGGCGCGCGCTTTCGATCGCAGCGTTCGGCCTGCTGCTCGCCGGGCTTGCGCCGGCCAAGGCGCAGGTCAGCCGCATCGAGAACTGGCCTGCGGTCAAATGCGAGCGCTATGGCAAGGCCTGGACGCAGGCGCTGGCTAAGCGCGGCAGGACGGGACTGAGTCCGGAATTCATCGCGCGGCACGAAGCCTTCCTCGCCTCGGGCTGCCCGACGCCGGGCGATGTCTGCCCGCGCTCGAAGGAGGAACTCGACCTCGCCAACATCCTCGTCCTGATGGCGATGAACGAGGGCATGGGCAGCACGTTCCTGCCCTTCGCCTGCCGGAAGTGAGGCTCACCCCCGCAGCGCCGCGACCTTCTCGCGCGCTTCCCTCGCCAGTTGCGTCACCCGCGCCCAATCGCGATTGGCGATGGCGTCCGCAGGAACGAGCCAAGACCCGCCGACGCAGAGAACCTGTTTCAAAGCGAGGTAGTCGCCGAGATTGGTCAGGCTCACGCCGCCGGTCGGGCAGAAGCGCATCTGCGGGAACGGGCCGGACAACGCCTTCAGCGTCGCCGTGCCGCCGGCCTGCTCGGCGGGGAAGAATTTGCAGGTCAGGCGGCCGGCCGAGACCGCGCGCATGCAGTCGGACGCCGTCGCGACGCCCGGCAGCCAGGGCAGTCCTGCGGCGCGCGTCGCATCGTCGACCGCCTCGCTGAAACCGGGGCTGACCACGGCCTGCGCGCCGGCCTCCTTCACATCGACGACCTGAGCCGGCGTCACCACCGTCCCGGCGACCGGGAGGATGCCGGAGACCTCGCGCGCGATCGTCTCCAGCGCGGCGAGCGCGGCCGGGCGTCGCAGGGTGACCTCGATCACGTCGATGCCGCCGGCCAGCAGAGCGCGGGCGAGCGGCGCGGCCAGATGCGCGTCCTCGATCACCACCACGGGCACGATGCCGCAGGCCTGAAGGCGGGCGATGGCGGCGGCTTCATCCATAGCGGAACTCTTCAATCGATTGAAAGGACCGGAACGACTTAGACCTTGCTCCAGTAGACGTCGAGCCCCTGCGGCCGACCGAGCAGAATACCGACGGGAAAGGACGCGGGCAGCGCCTGGGCGCTGGCCAGCGTCTGCTGCTTCTCCGCGCCCGAAACCAGCAGCGCCGCCCAGCCTGCCTCGGCAAGTCGCGAGGGCGACAACGAGATGCGCTCCGGCAGGCCGGGCGGGCGGGCGGCGACCGCGTGATGCGCCGGGTCCGCGCCCAGCGCGTCGGCGTCGCCGGGGAAGAGCGAGGCGATGTGACCATCCGCGCCCATGCCGCCGACGAGGATGTCGATCGGCGGCAGATCGGCCAGCGCGCCGGATATCGCACTGGCGGCGGTTTCGAGATCGTCGCCATGGTCGTGAAAGGACAGGAAGCGCGCCCTGTCCTGCGCCAGCGGCGCGAAGCTCGCGCGGATCATGCGTTCGTTCGAGGCGGCGTCGCCGGGCGAAACGAAGCGCTCGTCTGTCGGCAGGAGCGTGACCTTGTCCCAAGCCACATCGTGCGCGCCCAGCGCCGCGAGGAAACGCGCCGGCGTCGTGCCGCCCGGCACGGCGATCAGCGCTGCGCCACGCGCCTCTATCACGGCCGCAAGCCTGATCGCGACGGCCTCGGCCAGCGCCTCCGACGCGTCGCCCAACGCCTCGAAGCGGTGCCAGGCGACCGGCCCGGCCGCGGCCTCGTGAATGGCCATCAGACGAAATCCGGATCGGCCCAGGAGCGGCCGTCGCGTTCGATCAGCCCGATCGCCTGCGACGGCCCCCATGAGCCGGCGGCGTAGCGATGCGGCTGCGGCGCGTATTCCTGCCAGCCGGCGATGATCGGGTCGATCCAGGCCCAGGCCTGCTCGACCTCGTCGCGGCGCATGAAGAGGGTCTGGTCGCCGCGGATCACGTCGGTCAGCAGCCGCTCATAGGCGTCGGGCGTGCGCACGTCGAAGGCGGTCTCGTAGCGCAGATCGAGCTGGCGCGGCACGATCTTCAGCTTGCCGGAGCCGGGCACCTTCATCATGAGCTGAAGCTGGACGCCGTCATTGGGCTGGAGCCGGATGACGAGGCGGTTGGCGTCGAGCCTGTCGCAGCCCCCGCCCTGCCCAAAGATGGAATGCGGCACCGGCTTGAAGGTCACGGCGATCTCGGAATAGCGCTGCGCCATGCGCTTGCCGGTGCGCAGATAGATCGGCACGCCGGCCCAGCGCCAGGTGTCGAGCTCGCAGCGGATCGCCACGAAGGTCTCGGTGTTGGAGGCATGGCCGAGTTCGTCGGCATAGCCGCGCACGCGCTGGCCCTCGCTCTGGCCCGGCCCATACTGCCCGCGCACCGTGTGGCGCTGGACATCGGGGCCGACGATGGGCCGCAGCGCTTTCAGCACCCTGACTTTCTCGTCGCGCACCGCATCGGCCTCCAGCATGTTGGGCGGCTCGATGGCGAAGAGGCAGAGAAGCTGCATGACGTGGTTCTGGACCATGTCGCGCATATGGCCGGCCTTGTCGTAATAGCCGGCGCGGGTCTCCAAGCCTACGGTCTCGGCCACCGTGATCTGGATGTTGTCGATGTCGCGGCTCGACCAGGAGCGCTCGAACAGCGTGTTGGCGAAGCGCAGCACGAGCAGGTTCTGGACCGTCTCCTTGCCGAGATAATGGTCGATCCGGTAGGTCCGGCTTTCGGGCAGGATCGCGGCGACAGCGTCGTTGATCTCGCGCGCGGAAGCGAGGTCGCGGCCGAGCGGCTTCTCCAGGATGACGCGCGAGGTCGGCGTCAGGATCTCCGCCTTGGCGAGGTTCTGGCAGATCGGGATGAACAGATCGGGCGGGGTCGACAGGTAGAAGGAGCGGACACGGTCGGTGTCGCCCAGCGCCGTCTTCAGCGCCTCGAACGTCTCCGGCTTCAGCGCATCGGCCTGAACCATGGTCAGCCGGCGCAAAAAGCCCTCGATCTGGTCGGCGGCGAGGCCCTCCTCCTTCAACCGTCCGGCGATCTGATCGGGCAGCCCCACGACGTCCTCGTCCTTGCGGACGATGGCAAGGATGCGGCTTTCGGGTGGCAGCACGCCTTCGGTATTGCGCTGGGCCAGCGCCGGGAAGAGTTTTCGCAGGGCGAGATCGCCGCTCGCACCGAAGATGACGAGGTCGAAGGGCGGCACCGGCGTGCGCTGCGGCGCGGCCTCCGGGCGGATGGCGCGGTCTACGATGGCGTCCATGGGTATCCAGGCTCCGTATCGGCTCCGGTGCAATCGAACCCAGAGCTGCGACGACAATGCGACCAAGCAGGCCCGATGCCAAACGCTTTGGACGACGGGCATCGTCGCCCTGTCGTCATTGCGAGCGCAGCGAAGCAATCCAGAGGTCGGCGCGAGACGCCTGGATTGCTTCGCTGCGCTCGCAATGACGGGTATTTCAGCCAGCCCGCCTGAAACCCTCGCTCGCGGTGAGCAATTGCCGGGCGTAGTCCGTCTTCGGGGCTCGGGCGGCCAGCGTCGCGGCCGTCATCTCCTCGACGCCGGCGCCGAACTGCATCACCAGCAGGCGCTCGCACATATGGGCGACGACGGCGAGATCATGGCTGACGAGGATGTAGGTCAGCTTGCGCGCGTGGCGCAGGCTGGTGAGCAGGTTCAGCACCTCGGCCTGGATCGAGACGTCGAGCGCCGAGGTCGGCTCGTCGAGCAGCAGGATCGTCGGCTCCAGCACGAGCGCGCGCGCGATTGCGACGCGCTGGCGCTGGCCGCCCGAGAGCTGGTGCGGATAGCGGAAGCGGAAGGAGGCCGGCAGGCCGACATCGCTCATGGCGCGCCCGATCCGCGCTTGCGCATCGCCGAGGCCGTGGATCGTCAACGGCTCGGCCAGCGTGTCGTCCACCGTCTTCTTGGGATGCAGCGAGCCGTAAGGGTCCTGGAAGACCATCTGGGACGAGCGGTAGAACGCCTTGCTCCTGAGCTTGGGCTGGCTCTCGCCGAGGATCGCGACCGCGCCGCTCCAGTCGCGGTTCAGGCCGGCGAGCACGCGCAGCACGGTCGATTTGCCCGAGCCGGATTCGCCGACGATGCCATAGCTCTCGCCGGGTGAAACGGTGAAGGAGAGGTCTTTAACGACATGGCTGTCGCCGAAGAAGACGTTGAGCTTTTCGACGGCGATGGCGGGCGTGGCGGTCATGTTCGCGCTCATGCCAGCCATGCCGGATCACGGGTCAACGTCGCGAGCTTGCCCTTCGGCCTGTCGAGCTCCGGCAGGCAGCCGAGCAGGCCCAGCGTATAGGGATGGCGGCGGCTGCGGGCGCCTTCATCGGAGAGCTCGGCGGCGGGCAGCGTCTCCATCGCCTTGCCGCCATACATCACGATCACCCGGTCGCAGAAGGACTGTACGAGGTGCAGATCGTGGCTGATGAAGATAAGCCCCATGCCGCGGCTGGTGACGAGATCGTCGAGAATCTTCAGCACCTGCAACTGCACCGTGACGTCGAGCGCCGAGGTCGGCTCGTCGGCGATCAGGATCTCGGGTTCGGCGATCAGCATCATCGCGATCATGACGCGCTGGCCCATGCCGCCCGAGACCTCGTGCGGGTAAAGGTCGTAGACGCGCGCGGGCTCCCTGATCTGCACGGCCTCCAGCATGGACAGGCTGCGCTCCCTCGCCTCGCGGGCGCTCGCCTTGTGGTGGACGCGATAGGCCTCGGCGATCTGCGTGCCGACGGTCTGCACCGGGTTCAGCGAGAACTTCGGATCCTGCATCACCATCGAGATGTGGCGGCCGCGCAGCTTGCGGCGGCTGCGCTTGTCCATCGTCAGCAGGTTCTGGCCGCGATAGGCCATGCGGCCGGCGCTGACCACGCCCGGATACGGGATCAGGTCGAGGATCGCGCGGCCGGTCATCGACTTGCCGGAACCGGATTCGCCGACGATGCCGAGCCGCTCGCGCCCCAGCGTGAAGGACAGGCCGCGCACGGCGTTGACGATGCCAGTAGGCGTGTGGAAATCGACCCGGAGATCGTCGAGTTCGAGCAAAGGCTGCTCGTTGGCGTTGGCGGCGACCGGCATGCTCATCGTTGGTCCATCACGTCGCGCAGGCCATCGCCGAGCAGGTTGAAGCCGAGCGCGACGATGCAGATGGCCAGCCCCGGAAAGGTCGCGACCCACCACTGGTCGAAGATCTGCTCGCGGCCGGCCGAGATCATCGCGCCCCATTCCGGGATCGGCGGCTGCGCGCCGAGGCCGAGGAAGCCGAGGCCCGCGGCGGTGAGGATGATGCCAGCCATGTCGAGTGTGGTGCGCACGATGAGCGAGGGCAGGCACATGGGCACGACATGCTTCCAGACGATGCGCCATTGCGAGGCGCCCTGCAGGCGCACGGCCGCGATATAGTCCTGGCTGCGGATGATCAGCGTCTCGGCCCGGGCGACGCGGGCATAGGGCGGCCAGGCGGTGATGGCGATGGCGATGACCGCGTTCTCCAGCCCCGGCCCCAGGGCGGCGACGAAGGCAAGCGCCAGCACGAGCCGGGGGAAGGCGAGGAAGACGTCGGTGATGCGCATCAGGAGCCGATCGACCCAGCCGCCGAGATAGCCCGAGGCCGCGCCGATCAAAAGGCCGATCGGCCCCACCAGGATGACGACGAGGATGACGATGACCAGCGTGACGCGGGTGCCGTAGACAATGCGGCTGTAGATGTCGCGGCCAAGCGAGTCGGTGCCGAAAAGATGCTGCCATGACGGCGGCTGGAGCCGGCCCGGCAGGTTTTGCGCGAGCGGGTCCTGCGGCGCCAGCAGCGGCGCGAAGGCCGCGATCAGCAGCAGCGCGACGACGATGCCGAGCCCGGCCAGCGCAAGCCGGTTGCGCCGGAAAGCGAGCCATTGCCGGTAGAGTTGACCCAGCCGCGCCTGCCGTCGGGAGGTCGGCGAGTCGGTGGTGAGCCAGGCTGTTCGGGAGGTTACGGCCATCACCGCGCCCTCGGATCGGCGATGCGCGCCAGGATGTCGGTGAACAGGTTGACCGCGATGAAGACCGCACCGACGACCAGCGTGCCGCCGAGCACCGCGTTCATGTCGGCGTTGAGCAGGGAGTTGGTGATGTAGCGGCCGAGCCCCGGCCAGGCGAAGATCGTCTCGGTCAGCACCGAACCTTCAAGCAGATGCATGTAGGAGAGCGCGATCACGGTGACGAGCGGCACGGCGGCGTTACGCAAGGCGTGCCGCCAGACCACGCGCCATTCCGACAGGCCCTTCACACGGGCGGCGATGACGTATTGCTGCTGCAGCTCGGTGATCATGAAGCTGCGGGTCATGCGGCTGATATAGGCGACGCTGAGCAGGCCCAGCACCGAAGCGGGCAGGATCAGATGCGAGAAGGCGTTGCGGAACGCGTCCCATTCGCCCTGCAGGGCCGCGTCCAGCATGATGATGTTGGTGATCGGGTCGACGAAGTCCTGATAGGCGATGCCGATGCGGCCCGGGCCGGACACCCATCCGAGCTTGGCGTAGAACAGCAGGAGCCCCATCAGCCCGAGCCAAAAGACGGGAATCGAATAGCCGATCAGCCCGACGATGCGGGCGAACTGGTCGGGCCAGCGGCCCTGATTGACCGCCGCCACGATGCCGAGCGGCACGCCGAGCAGAACACCGATCAACGTGCCGAGCGTGGCCAATTCCAGCGTCGCGGGAAAGACGCGCTTGATGTCCTCGACGACGGTGTTGGAGGTGAGCACGGAGCGCCCGAGATCGCCGGTGAAGACCTTGCCGACATAGGATGCGAATTGCTGCCAGAGCGGCTTGTCGAGGCCGAGCGCGATGCGGGCGTTCTCGTAGACGTCTGGGCGCGCATTGTCGCCGACGACGGCGAGCACCGGGTCGATCGGGATGACGCGGGCGATGAAGAAGGTCACCAGCAGCAGGCCGAAGATCGTGATCGCGACCGTGGTCAGCTCGCGCCAGAGGAGCCTGCCCCAGCGCATCGCGCGCCCCGCCCCCGGCTTACGGGTCGGAACCGGCACAGGCATCGGCGTGTCGGTGAGGCTCGTCATCGCCGCATCCTGTCCTGCATAGCGGGCGTGGCGGTTTCTGGCTCGATCATGCGTCCGGCTTGCATTCGTCAAAAGCAGAAAGCCCGCCGCATCCGGTCAGGACACGGCGGGTGGTGGCAGCTCGAAAGCTCAGTTCTTCGCGATCGGCGCGTAGAAATTGGTGTCGGAGCTCGGTCCGATCACCCAGCCATTGACGCCCTTGCGCTCGGCCGAGACCTCGACCTGCTGGAACATGATGACGAAGGGCGAGACCATCTGGTGATCGCGCTGGAGCGAGCCGTAGACGGCGGCGCGCTTGGCGGCGTCGGTCTCCAGCACGTTGGCCTGGGTGACCTTGGTCATGTCCGGGATATCCCAGGCGTTGCGCCAGGCGAGCGTCTTCGACTTGGCGTCCTCGCCATTGTTCTCGTTGATGGCGAAGGTCTCGGCATTGGTGTGCGGGTCGAGATAGTCCGGGCCCCACTGGCCGATATAGATGTCGTGGGTGCGGGCGCGGTACTTGGTCAACGTCTGCTTGCCGTCGCCGGGGATCAGCTCGAGCTTGATGCCGGCCTGGGCCCAGCTCGCCTGCACCGCCTGGGCGATATCGGTGATCGGCGAGACCGAGCGCACATCCATGGTGACCGAGAAGCCGTTGGGCAGGCCGGCCTTGGCGAGCAGTTCCTTCGCCTTGGCGGGATTGAAGCTGTAGGGCTTGTCGTCGATCGCGCCGAGGAAGCCCTTGGGCAGGAACGATTCATGGTGCTTGTAGGTGCCCTCGACGATGTTGGTTTCGATCGACTTGTAGTCGACCAGCCATTTCAGCGCCTCGCGCACCTCCGGCTTGGCGAAGTTCGGGTTCTTCGTGTTCAGGCCGAGATAGAGGATATAGCCCTTGTCGCCCTGGACGATCTCGACGTCCTTGTTGGTCTTGACCGCGGCGAGCTGGTCCTTGGAGAGGTTGCGGGCGATGTCGATGTCGCCCTTCTCCAGCAGCAGGCGCTGCGAGGCGGGCTCGGCGACGTGGCGCACGATGACGCGCTTGTTCTTGGGCGCGCCCTTGTACCAGCCCTCGTTGGCGTCGAGCGCATATTGCTCGTTGGGACGGTAGGCGCGGACCTTGTAGGCGCCCGAGCCGGCCGAGTTCAGCTTCATCCAGCCATTGCCAAAATCGCCGTCCTTCTCGTTGGCCTTGACCAGCTTGCTGTCGACGATAGACGCCACGCCCGAGGTAAGGCAGTTGAGAAAGAAGGTCGGCGCGAAGGGCTTGGAGACGGTGATGACGACGGTCGAATCGTCGCTCGCCCTGACCTTCTCCAGCACGTTGTCCTTGGTGAAGCCGAACTGGGTCAGGATGAAGCCGGGCGACTTGTTCAGGGTCACGGCGCGCTGGAAGGAATAGACCACGTCGGCGGCGGTCAAGGCGTTGCCGGAATGGAACTTGACGCCCGGCCGCAGCTTGAAGGTGTAGGTCAGGTTGTCGGGGCTGACCGTCCAGCTCGCGGCGAGTTCGCCGACGAGCGCGTTGCCCTTGGCGAGATCGACGCCGATCAGCTTGTCGTAGACATTGGCGCCGACCTCGACGCCGGAAAACTCGAACGCCTCGGCGGGATCGAGCGTGATGATGTCGTCGATCTGCTTGGCCATGACGACCGTGTCCTTGGGCGTCTGCGCGAGGGACACCGTGATCTGCGCGGTCGTCGCCATCAGCGCCGAGAAGGCGGAGGCGACCATCAGTTTGGTGACGTGACGCATGAAAATCCCCATCTGTTGCAGGCCTGCGGCTCGTTTGAGGACGATGGCCGTGGCGCTTCGTGCAATGTGGAACCACTCGGCAGGCGATGTCCAGCGCCGCCATCAGGGAGGTGCGACAACCAGGAAGAGATTGCCTGATTCTTGCGCAGAGGCCTGCTTTGCCGGCGCTGACTTGCGCAAGTTGCGGCTTTGCGCGCCCGTTCTGCGCCGCTAACGTAACCGCGCCTGGCGCCTTCGCCTCGCGCATGGAAGCAGGTCCGTCTTGGCCATCATCGCCGCGCTGAACCACGTCACTCATTACAGATATGACCGGCCGGTCACGCTCGGCCCACAGATCATCCGGCTGCGACCGGCCCCGCATTGCCGTGCCGCGATCAACAGCTACTCGCTGAAAGTCTCGCCGGCCGAGCATTTCGTGAACTGGCAGCAGGACCCGAGCGGCAACTGGCTGGCGCGCTTCGTCTTTCCGGAACCGGTGCAGGAGTTCCGGATCGAGGTCGATCTCGTCACCGAGCTGTCGATCATCAATCCGTTCGACTTCTTCGTCGAGACCGACGCCGAGACCTTCCCCTTCGCCTATCCCGACGAGTTGCGGGCCGAGCTTGCGCCCTATCTCGTCACCGAGCCGCCGGGGCCGCTGCTGGAGGCCTATCTCAAGACGATCCCGCGCGAGCCGACCAACACCGTCAACTTCATCGTCGACCTGAATGCGCGGCTGGCGGCCGGCATCGCCTATGGCATCCGGATGGAGCCCGGCGTGCAGGAGCCCGAGCATACGCTCGACATCAAATCCGGCTCCTGCCGCGACACGAGCTGGCTGCTCGTCCAGATCATGCGGCATCTGGGCTTCGCGGCGCGCTTCGTCTCCGGTTACCTGATCCAGATGAAGGCCGATATCGACCCGCTGGAGGGTCCACGCGGCACCGACAAGGACTTCACCGACCTGCACGCCTGGGCCGAGATCTACATCCCCGGCGCGGGCTGGATCGGGCTCGACCCGACCTCGGGACTGCTCACCGGCGAGGGCCATCTGCCGCTGGCGGCGACGCCGCATTACCGCTCGGCCGCGCCGGTCTCGGGCGTTGCGAGCTATGCCGAAACCTCTTTCGACTTTTCGATGCGGGTCGATCGCGTCCACGAGGTGCCGCGCATTACCCTGCCCTTCTCCGACGAATCCTGGCAGCGGCTCGATGCGCTGGGCGAGCAGGTCGAGGCGGACCTTTCGGCCGGCGACGTCCGTCTGACGATGGGCGGCGAGCCGACCTTCGTCTCGATCGAGAACCAGACCGGGGCGGAATGGAACATCGACGCCGTCGGCCCGACCAAGCGCCAGAAAGCCGACGAACTCATCCGGCGGCTGCGCGAGCGCTTCGCGCCCGGCGGGATGCTGCATTACGGCCAGGGCAAATGGTATCCGGGCGAGAGCCTGCCGCGCTGGGCTTTCGCTCTCTACTGGCGCGCCGATGGCGAGCCGATCTGGCGCGATGCCGCCCTGATCGCGCGCGAACCCGGCGCGAAGACCGGCGGCGACCGCGAGCTGGAGCAGGCCGCCTCGATCCGCGACGCGGAAGCGCTGGCGGCTGGCCTGTCGGAGAAGCTCGGGCTCGGCGCGGAGTATGTGCTGCCGGCCTATGAAGACACCGGCCACTGGCTGTTGAAGGAGGCGCAGCTTCCAGACAATGTCGATCCGCTTGATCCGCGTCTCGCCGACCCGGAAGAGCGGGCGCGGATGGCGCAGGTGTTCCAGCTCGGCCTGGGCAATCCGCGCGGCTATGTCATTCCCGTGCAGCGCTGGCAGGGCTTAGCCGGCGACCGGCGCTGGCGCTCGGAGAAATGGAAGCTCCGACGCGGCAAGCTCTTTCTCGTGCCGGGCGATTCGCCCGTCGGCTACCGGCTGCCGCTGGGCTCGCTGCCGGTCGTGCCCAAGGACGAGTATCCGCACATCCACCCGCAGGATCCGATGGAGCCGCGCGGGCCGCTGCCATCGGCCAGCCAGTCACCTTCCGCATCCCTCAGACCTCATCCTGAGGAGGCCGCGCCAGTGGCCGTCTCGAAGGATGCTCCAGTGGTCTCTGGAGGCTCCTTCGAGACGCAGCCTTCGGCTGCTCCTCAGGATGAGGACTGGGGGGGCGGAATGGGGGCTCATGCGCAGATGTCCCGCGCCGTCGATCCTGCTCCGGGCTCTGGCGCACAAGACCGCACCGAACAGGAGATCGGCGGCGAGCATGTCCGCACCGCGCTCAGCCTCGAGGTGCGCGACAACGTGCTCTGCGTCTTCCTGCCGCCGGTCGAAAAGCTGGAGGACTATCTCGAGCTGATCGCCAGCGTCGAGGCGGTGGCGACGGAGCTCGGCCAGCCGGTCCATATCGAGGGCTATTCGCCGCCGCACGATCCGCGGCTGAGCAACATCAAGGTCACACCCGATCCCGGCGTGATCGAGGTCAACATCCACCCGGCGAAGAACTGGCGACAGGCGGTCGCGATCACGCGCGGCGTCTACGAGGAGGCGCGGCAGTCGCGACTCTGCGCCGAGAAGTTCATGGTCGATGGCCGCCATACCGGCACGGGCGGCGGCAACCATGTCGTTCTTGGCGGCGTCACCCCGCCGGATTCGCCCTTCCTGCGCCGGCCGGACGTGCTCAAGAGCATCATCCTCTACTGGAACCGCCACCCGTCCCTGTCCTATCTCTTCTCGGGGCTGTTCATCGGCCCGACCAGCCAGGCCCCGCGCATCGACGAGGCGCGCCACGACCAGCTCTACGAGCTGGAGATCGCGCTTTCGATGATCCCCAGGCCCGGCGAGCCCGCGATCCCGCTCTGGCGGATCGACCGGCTGCTGCGCAACCTGCTGGTCGACGTCTCGGGCAATACGCACCGCACCGAAATCTGCATCGACAAGCTCTATTCGCCAGACGGGCCGACCGGCCGGCTCGGACTGATCGAGTTCCGCTCCTTCGAGATGCCGCCCGACGCGCGGATGAGCCTCGCGCAGCAGCTCCTAATCCGGGCGCTGGTCGCATGGTTCTGGCGTGAGCCGCAAGCCGGCAAGCTGGTGCGCTGGGGCACGACGCTGCATGACCGCTTCATGCTGCCCGAGATGGTCTGGCAGGATTTCGGCGAGGTGCTCGCCGACCTCAACCGCGCCGGCTACGCCTTCGACCCGGCCTGGTTCGAGGCGCAGGCCGAGTTCCGCTTCCCGTTCTACGGCCGAGTCGAGCATGGCGGCGTCGAGATCGAGATCCGGCAGGCGCTGGAGCCATGGCACGTCATGGGCGAGGAAGGCGCGATCGGCGGCACGGTGCGCTATGTCGATTCCTCCGTGGAGCGCCTGCAGGTCAAGGCGAGCGGGCTCGTGCCCGGCCGCCATATCGTGACCTGCAACGGCCGCCGTATCCCGATGACACCCGCCGGCCGTTCAGGCGATGCGATCGGCGGCGTGCGCTTCAAGGCCTGGCAGCCGGCGTCCGGCCTGCATCCGACGATTCCGGTACATGCCCCGTTGACCTTCGACATCGTCGATACATGGGTGGGGCGCTCGCTGGGCGGCTGCGTCTACCATGTCGCCCATCCCGGCGGGCGCAACTACGAGACGCCGCCTGTGAATTCCTACGAAGCGGAGGCGCGGCGGCTCGCGCGTTTCGAGTCAATCGGTCATAGTCCCGGAGCGCTGGCGATTCCGCCGGAAGAACGCAGCCCGGATTTTCCAATGACCTTGGATCTGCGGCGTCCGATGGGGGGATGAACGGGACCGATGGCGCTGCAAGGCCGCTCCTCGTCGACACGATTGAAGACGGAACGGCGCAACGCCCTGTTGTCCGGCTACCGGCCGCTGACCGGCGCGCGCGACGAGATGATGGATGGCGACGGCGCGATCCGGCCGCATTGGGAGCCGTTCCTGGCCGAATGGAGCGCGCTCAGCCAGGACGAACTCGGCCAGCGCTTCGGCCTCGCCGATCGGCATGTCCGCGACACCGGCGTCTCCTACCGCGTCCATGGCGATGTCGATACGCGCGATCCGCTCGCCGGCGAGCGCGCCTGGCCGCTGTCCCATGTGCCGCTGCTCATTCCCGGCGCGGAATGGGAGACGATCGCAGCCGGCGTCGCACAGCGGGCGCAACTGCTGTCAGGCCTGCTCGACGACATCTATGGCCCCGGCGAGATGATCGCCAACGGCTTGCTGCCGGCTTCGATCGTCACCGGCAGCCCGGATTATCTGCGCCCGCTGCAGGGCGCGCCCGGCGGCGGTTCGCTCCAGCTCTACGCGGCCGATCTCGGCCGGGGACCCGACGGGCGCTGGTGGGTGCTGGGCGACCGCACGCAGGCGCCTTCGGGCGCGGGCTACGCGCTGGAGAACCGGCTGGCCCAGGCGCGCGCCTTTCCCGAACTGTTCCGGACCATGAACATCGAGCGGCTGGCCGCCTTCTTCCAGGGTTTTCGCGCCGGACTTGTGTCCCGTTCCAAGCGCGTCGAGCCGCGCATCTGCCTGCTGACGCCCGGCCCGCTGAACGAAAGCTATTTCGAGCAGACCTATCTGGCGCGCTATCTCGGCTTCCTTTTGGTCGAGGGCGGCGACCTGATGATGCGCGACGGGCGCATCCATGTCCGCACCATCGCCGGACCCAAGCGCGCCGACGTGATCTGGCGCCGCATCGACGGCGATTTCTCCGACCCGCTCGAACTCAACGCGCATTCGCAGCTCGGCGTGGCGGGACTGGTCCAGGCCGTACGGCAGGGCAATGTCCATGTCGCAAACGGGCTCGGCTCCGGCGTCGTCGAGGCGCGGGCTCTGATGGGCTTCCTGCCCGCGATCGGCAGGCAGCTTCTCGGCGAGGCGATGATCCTGCCCGCGATCGCGACCTGGTGGTGCGGCCAGCCCAAGGAACGCGCCGCCGTGCTCGAGCGGCTGGACGAGATGAGCGTCGCGCCGGCCTTTCGGGCGGCCGGCGGCGGGCTCGACACCGGCCCGGTGCTCGCGGGAGAACTGCCGGCAGCGGAGCGGGCCGCGCTTCGCGCCCGCATCGAGGCGCGCGGCATGGATTATGTCGGGCAGGAGGTCGTGCGGCTTTCGACCATGCCGGTGTTTCAGAACGGCCGGCTGCAGCCGCGCCCGGTGACGCTGCGCGTGTTCGCGGCCGCCACCCCCGATGGCTGGAAGGTGATGCCCGGCGGATTCTGCCGCATCTCCGACGAGCCCGACGCGCGCGCCGTCAGCATGAGGAGCGGCGTCCGCTCCTCGGATGTCTGGGTGACGTCGGACGCGCCAGTCGAGCCGGTGACGCTGCTGCAGACGCCTGAGCGCACCGCGATCCGCCGGCTCGTCGGCACGCTGCCGAGCCGGGCGGCCGACAATCTGTTCTGGCTCGGGCGCTATCTGGAGCGGACCGAGGCGACGCTTCGGCTGGTGCGCGCGCTGCTCGGCCGGCTGATCGACGCCGATACGGCGACGCCCGGCCGCACTGATACGCTGAAGAGGCTGGCCAACCTCCTGGTGGCCTGGGGCGCGGCGCCAGGCGGCAAGGGGCAGGTGGCGACACTGCAGGCCTCGGCAGCGCTGCACGACCTGGAGCATTACGGCTCGGCGGCGGCCAATGTGATGGAGGCCAGGCGCACGGCCTCGGTCATCCGCGAGCGGCTTTCGATCGACGCCTGGCGGCTCTTCAGCGACCTGCAGCATCAGTTGACCCGCACGTCAGCCAAGCCGCCCAGCGCCGGCGAGGCCTATGAGATCGCCGACCGCGCGCTGAAGTCGCTCGCCGCCTTCTCGGGCCTCTCACAGGAAAACATGGTGCGCGGGCCGGGGTGGCGCTTCCTCGACATCGGCAGGCGGATCGAGCGAGGCATCGCCACCTGCCGCTTCGCCCGCCATTTCGCCGAATCGAGCGCGCCGGCCGATGCGCTCGACGCCCTGCTCGACCTGACCGATTCGCAGATCACCTACCGCTCGCGCTATCTGCTCGGCGCGAGCCTGCAGCCGGTGCTCGATCTCGTCATGCTCGATCCCTATAATCCGCGCTCGGCCGCCTTCCAGATCGACCGGCTCGATGCCGAGATCGCCACCCTCCCTTCGCTCAACGAGGATGGCATGCTGGAGGCGCCGCGCCGTCTTGCGCTGAAGCTCGCCGCCGAATGCCGCATCGCGGAGGCCGCCCGGCTCGACCGCAGCGGCATCCTGCTGTTCGAGCAGTTGCTGATGGGGCTCTCCAGCGCGGTCGCCGAGCGCTATTTCCTGCAGAACAGCGCGCCCGAAGGCTCGAGGCTGACGGGCATCGCGTGATCTACGATCTGCGTCACATCACGACCTATGGCTACAGCCGTCCGGTCCCGCTCGCGCGCTGCATCCTGCGGCTGCTGCCGCGCAATGACGGCGGCCAGTGCGTCGAGCGCAGCGAGCTTTCGATCTCGCCACGTCCGGCCGAGCGGATCGACGGCGTATGCTTCTTCGGCAACCGGATGACGACGGTCATCATCTCGAAGCCGCATCGCGAGCTCAAAGTCGAGATGAAGGCGCGAATCGCGGTCAATCGTCCGCCCGCGCCCCATCCCGGCCTGACCCGGCATTGGGAGGAGGTGGCGGCTTTGGCGCTGGCCTCGGGCAGCCTCGCCCCGGATTCGCCGGCTCACCAGCTCTTTCCGAGCCGGCTCGCGCCGCAGGTCGACGCTGTCGTCGCCTATGCCCGCAAGAGCTTTTCGCCGCTGCGGCCGGTGCTGGAGGCCGCCTGCGATCTGATGGCGCGGATCCGCGCCGAGTTCGAGTACGACCCCGAGGCGACCGAGGTCTCGACGCCGCTGGCCGAAGCCTTCGCCAAACGCCACGGCGTCTGCCAGGATTTCGCCCATATCATGATCGCAGGCCTGCGCGGTCTTGGCCTGCCGGCGGCCTATGTCAGCGGCTATATCCGCACCATTCCGCCGCCCGGCCAGAAGCGGCTCGAAGGCGCGGACGCCAGCCACGCCTGGGTGATGCTCTGGTGCGGGCCGGAGACCGGCTGGATCGGGCTTGACCCTACCAACGACCTGATCGTCGCCGACGACCACATCGTCACCGCCTTCGGGCGCGACTATGCCGACGTCTCGCCGCTGGACGGCGTGCTGGTCGGTCCCGGCTCGCAGAAGGTCGGCGTCGCGGTCGACGTCATCCCCGTCGGATGAGCCCGGCTCGCGGGCGCCGTCGCGCAAGCGCTTTTTCATAATTAGTTGCTATGACAACTTGTTCGCGCGACGGCCGGCTGGCATGGTCCCCGGAGGGGACGCCTGCGGACGGCCCCACAGCTGGCCTTGGAGATTGTCTTGCGCACGCAGGTCGCCATCATCGGATCGGGCCCCGCCGGGCTTCTGCTCGGGCAGCTTTTGCAGCTCGCCGGCATCGACACCGTCATCATCGAACGCAAGAGCCGCGACTATGTGCTGGCGCGCATCCGCGCCGGCGTGCTCGAACAGGGCACGGTGGCGCTGCTCGACAAGGTCGGCGCGAGCGCGCGGCTGCACGCCGAAGGGCTGGTCCATGATGGCTTCGAGCTGCTGTTCGGCGGCCGGCGCCACCGCGTCGCGCTCGACCGGCTGACCGGCGGACAGCACGTCACCGTCTACGGCCAGACCGAGATGACGCGCGACCTGATGGATTTGCGCGCCTCGCAGGGCGGCAAGACGGTGTTCGAGGCCGACGATGTCGCGCTGCATGATTTCGATGGCGGCAAGCCCTACGTCACCTATGCCGAAGGCGGCGTGACCAGACGCCTCGACTGCGACTTCATCGCCGGCTGCGACGGCTATCACGGCGTCTCGCGCGCCAGCGTCCCGGAGCGCGCGCTGCGGCTCTTCGAGCGCGTCTATCCCTTCGGCTGGCTCGGCATCCTCGCCGATGTGCCACCCGTTTCGGATGAGCTGATCTATGCCGGGGAGGAGCGCGGCTTCGCGCTCTGCTCGATGCGCTCGATGACGCGCAGCCGCTATTATGTGCAATGCGGTCTCGACGAAAAGGTCGAAGACTGGTCGGACGAGCGCTTCTGGGACGAATTGCGGCGAAGGCTCGACCCCGCCTCGGCGGAAGCGCTGGTCACCGGCCCCTCGATCGAGAAGTCGATCGCGCCGCTGCGCTCCTTCGTCGCCGAGCCGATGCGCTTCGGCAGGCTGTTCCTGGCCGGCGACGCCGCCCATATCGTGCCGCCGACCGGGGCAAAGGGGCTGAACCTCGCGGCCGGCGATGTGCATTACCTCTCGGAGGCTCTGATCGAGCACTATGTCGAGCGCTCGCAGGCCGGCATCGACGCCTATTCGGGCAAGGCGCTGGCACGGGTCTGGAAGGCCGAGCGATTCTCCTGGTGGCTGACCTCGCTGATGCACCATTTCCCCGACAAGAGCGGCTTCGAACAGCGCATGCAGCGGGCGGAGCTGGACTATCTGGTGTCGTCCGAGCACGCGATGGCGGCGCTGGCGGAGAATTATGTCGGGTTGGCGTATTGAGCCCCCAACGGGTCCGGCGGTCCGGACCCGTTGCAGAGCTGCTTGCTCAAGCCAGCGTATAAGCCGTCTTCACGGTCGTATACATCTCCTTGGCATAGGCGCCCTGCTCGCGCGGGCCGTAGCTCGAGCCCTTCCGGCCGCCGAAGGGCACGTGGTAATCGACCCCGGCCGTGGCGAGATTGACCATCACCATGCCGGCCTCGCTGTTGCGCCGGAAATGCGTGGAATGCTTCAGCGAGGTGGTGCAGATGCCGGCCGAGAGGCCGAACTCGGTGTCGTTGGCGATGGTCAGCGCCTCCTCGTAATCCTTGACGCGGATGACGTTGGCGACCGGGCCGAACACCTCCTCGCGCGAGATCCGCATGGCGTTGGTGGTCTCGGTGAACAGCGCCGGCTGGAGATAGAAGCCGGGCGTCTCGCGCTTCAGCAGTTCGCCGCCCCAGGCGAGCTTGCCGCCCTCGTCGCGGGCGATCTGGATGTATTTCAGGTCCTGATCGAGCTGGCTCTGGTCGACGACCGGGCCGATATGGGTGCCGGCCTTCAGCGCGTCGTCGACGACCACGCCCTTCAGACGCTCGATGCAGGCCTCGACGAAACGATCATGGATGCCGGCCTGGACGATCAGGCGCGAGGAGGCGGTGCAGCGCTGGCCGGTCGAGAAATAGGCCCCCGTGACCGCGGCCTCGACGGCGGTCTTGAGGTCGGCGTCGTCGAGCACGACGAGCGGGTTCTTGCCGCCCATTTCGAGCTGGACCTTCTTCATCGGGTTGGAGGCGATGCAGGCCTCCGCCACCTTGCGGCCGGTCGAGACCGAGCCGGTGAAGGAGATCGCATGCACGTCCTTGTGCTGCAGCAGCGCCTGGCCGACGACCGAGCCGCGCCCCATGACGAGGTTGAGGACGCCCTTGGGCAGGCCGGCGCGGTGGATGATGTCGACCAGCGCCCAGGCCGAGCCCGGCACGAGGTCGGCCGGCTTGATGACGATGCAGTTGCCCCAGGCGAGCGCCGGCGCGATCTTCCAGGCCGGGATTGCGATCGGAAAATTCCACGGCGTGATCATGCCGATGACGCCGAGCGCCTCGCGCGTGATCTCGACGCCGACGCCGGGCCGCACGGAGGGCACGGCCTCGCCGCCGAGCCGCAGGCACTCGCCGGCGAAGAAGGCGAAGATCTGCCCGGCGCGCCCGGCCTCGCCGATGCCCTCGGCCAGCGTCTTGCCCTCTTCGCGCGAAAGCAGGCGGCCGAGCTCCTCCTTGCGGGCGAGAATCTCGTCGGAGGCCTTCTTCAGGACCTCGTAGCGCTCCTGCGGACCCGAGCGGCTCCAGGCCGGGAAGGCCGCCTTGGCGGCGGCGACGGCGTCGTTGAGCTGTTCGACCGAGCCCTGGACATACTCGCCGACCACGTCGTTCGTGTTGGACGGGTTGATGTTGCGCGCGACCACGCCGGCGCTTTCCCAGTCGCCGGCGATCAGGTTCTTGAACATCTCGGTCATCACTAGGCCTCCCACGGCGATTATGGATTTCGCCGGTGGTGGTAACGCCTTTGCGCCGCGAAGGCCAATGCGGCAGCCGCTATCGCTCCAGTCATTTCGCGCATCGCGGGCCGACGATCAGAACTCCGCGTCGAGCTCCTCCATTTCCTCCGGCTCGTCATGGGCCGCCCTGATCCAGTCCTTCAGCGCCGGCCATGTCGCGATCGTCTCGCAATAGGCCCGGCTGACCGGATCGAGCGCCACGTCATAGGTCAAGAAGCGCAGGCAGACCGGGGCGTACATCGCATCGGCCATCGTCATCGACGGGCCGAAGAGATAGGGCCCGCCATAGGTCTCGATGCAGTCGCGCCAGATCTCGGTGACGCGGTCGATGTCGGCTTGCGCGCCGGCCCAGACCTTGAAGCCGGGATAATGGGCCTTGAGGTTCATCGGCAGGGCCGAGCGCAGATTGGCGAAGCCCGAATGCATCTCGCCGCAGATGGCGCGGCAATGGGCGCGCGCCTTGGCCTCCTTCGGCAACAGGCCGGCCTTGGGCCTGATCTCGTCGAGATAGGCCGCAATCGCCAGCGTATCCCAGACCTTGACGTCATCATGGGTCAGGCAGGGCACGAGGAAGGACGGCGACAGCAGCAGCAGTTCGGCCCGGGCGGAGGGATCGTCGACCGAGAGCATGCGCTCCTCGACATCGAGCCCCGCCATGGCGCAAAGCAGCCAGCCACGCAGCGACCATGAGGAATAGTTCTTGCTACTGATGGTCAGGGTGGCGGCGGGCATGGCAGGCATCCTCTCGGCAGGCTTCTTCTTGGCGGGCTTCTTCTTGGCAGGCTTTTTCTCGGGCCTGGCGGCGAGCGTAGCAAAAGATGTTCCATCGTATGAGACGGATCAGAACATTCTTGCGAATATTCGCTTTTGCAGTGCAACATGATCCTGCGGTGACGGGCGGCTGGCAGGGCGATTGCCCGGCCGGGTCCAAGACGCTTCGGTTCGGGGTCGCACGCTGATGCTCTATTCTGCCTACCAGGCCCAGTCGGACCTGATGAACCCGGCGCGGATGATGGCCCAGGCGGCGCTGACGGCGCTCGGCGCAAAAGCTCTGATGGGCCAGCCGGTCGATATCCGTGCGGCGGCCGCCGCCTTCGAGATGGTGACGCGCGCGGGCCTGACCCATGAGCGCCCGCCCTACGAGATCGATATGGTCCGCGACGGCAACCGCGACGCGGTCGTGACCGAGGAGGTAGTGTTGACCCTGCCCTTCGGCAGCCTGCTCCGTTTCGCCAAGGATTCCGAGCTGCCGCAGGCCAAGGTGCTGGTGGTCGCGCCGATGTCGGGCCATTTCGCCACCTTGCTGCGCAACACCGTCGCGACGCTGCTGCGCGACCACGACGTCTACATCACCGACTGGCACAATGCCCGCGACGTCAGCCTGGAGGCAGGCGTCTTCGGCTATGACGATTATGTCGATACGCTGATCGCCTTCATCGAAAAGCTCGGGCCAGACACCCATGTCGTCGCGGTGTGCCAACCCTGCGTCCAGGTCCTCACGGCAGCCGCCGTGATGGCGCAGGCCGGCAACCCGCTGCAGCCGCGCAGCATGACGCTGATGGCCGGCCCTGTCGATACGCGGATCAATCCGACGGCGGTCAACAAGCTCGCCTCCGACAAGCCGATCGAATGGTTCCGCAAGAACCTGATCGCCACCGTGCCGGCGCGCTATCCCGGCTCGGGGCGAAAAGTCTATCCGGGCTTCGTCCAGCTCGGCGCCTTCATGGCGATGAACCTGCAGCGGCATGTCAACGCCCATATCGACATGTTCACCCACCTCGCCACCGGCGAGGAGGAACAGGCGATGACGATCAAGAAGTTCTACGACGAGTATTTCGCCGTGCTCGACCTGCCGGCCGAGTTCTATCTCGAGACGGTGCAGTGGATTTTTCAGGAGGCCAGGCTCGCCGCCGGGACGCTGAGCTATCGCGGCGAGAGGGTCGATTGCCGCGCGATCCGCAAAACCGCTCTGCTTACCGTCGAGGGCGAGCGCGACGATATCTGCTCGCTCGGCCAGACCTCGGCGGCGCATGATCTCTGCACCGGGCTCAAGCCCTTCCGCAAGCGCCACCACATGCAGGCCGGCGTCGGCCATTACGGCGTGTTCTCGGGCCGGAAATGGGATGGCCAGATCTACCCAATCGTCCGCAACATGATCGTGGCCAATAGCTAAGCTTGGTAGCGGACGCTCAACCCTCCGCCCTCATCCTGAGGAGCCGCGAAGCCGCGTCTCGAAGGATGCTCCAGTTCGCGATGACAGAACCTTCTGGAGCATCCTTCGAGACGCGCCTGCGGCGCTCCTAAGGATGAGGGCTAAGGAAAGTGCCTTCTTTTGGAAGGCCGAGAACCTCACTTCTCCTTGATCGACAACCCGTTCTTGCCGACGGAGATCTCGACGCCATCGGGCTGTTTCTTCTCCTGGTAGAGCGCGTAGCCGGTGACGGCGAGGCCTGCGACGAGGACGACGACGAGGGCGATCAGGAGGGTGCGGGAGGACTGCATCGATGGGTTCCGACATGACACGTCGCGGATGTCGCGACGGGTTCACAACCCGGTGATGTTGTTCGGGTTCCGCCGCTCAGCCCGTCGTCACACCGAACCAGCGGGTTGCGACATATAGGCCACAGGCCGCGCTGACGCCGGTCAGCGCCATGCCCCAGACGAGATCGACGATCGCGACCGAGAGCGGATAGCCCCTGAGCGTCGCGAGGTTCGTGGCATCATAGGTGCCGTAGGCGATGAAGCCGAGCGCGGCGCCGGTCAGGAAGGTGGCGATCAGGCTGCCCGAGGACAGGTTCGGCAGGATCGCGAACCAGACGATGCCCGCGACATAAAACAGGTAGAACAAGGCGGCGATGCCCAGGCGCGGCTGCGGCAGCAGCAGATCGCCCAGCCGCGAGGTGTAGAAGCCGCGCGCGACATAGCCGAGCCAGAGAAAATCGAGCGGAAACAGGATCAGCGCCGTCGCGGCATAAAGCAGGAGGTATCGCGTCATGGCCGTGTCTCTCCTGCCCTTCGGCTCATCGTTCCAGTATCGCGTCCGGCACCAGCGGCTCGGCCTTCGCCATCATGCGCCCCAACCAGGCGACGGCGACGCTCGACCAGGCGATGCCGAGGCACCAGCCGGCGATGACGTCGGTGGGCCAATGCACGCCGAGATAGACCCGGCTCAGGCCGATCAGCACGATCAGGATCCATGCCAGGATCAGGCAGAGCCGGGCCATGTCCTCCCGCTTCGAGGCGATGCCGACGAAGCCTGCGATGCAGAGCAGCGTCACCGCCGAGAGGAAGGCGTGGCCGCTGGGGAAACTCGCGGTGAAGGTCAGGGCGGTATGCTCGACGATGTCGGGCCGCTCGCGGCCGATGAGCATCTTCAGCCCCGTGCTCACGAGAGTGGCGGCGGCGACGCTGATCAGCAGGCCGACCGCCAGATGCCGGTAGCCGCAGAGCCTCAGCGTCAGGCAGGCAACGATCGTCATGAAACCGAGGCCGACGAAACTGCCCAGCGCGGTGACGTCGCGCATCGCCTCGCGCAGCCAGGCCGGGCCGAGCGGCGTCGACGGATCATTCGCCTCGCGCAGCAACAGGACGAGGGATGAATCGAAACCGAAGCTGCGGCCCGACGCGATGAACAGCGCCAACCCGACGAAAGCGGCGCCGGCCGCGACGGGAACGACGGTTCTTGGGTGCAGCGCGGACATTCTGATCCCTGACGGCAGGCTGGTTTACAGATGGGTCAGGCGACCGCGCGGTCAAGCTCGGCCCCCTGCCCGGACGCCTTGCGCGCCGCGATGAGCCGAATGGCCTTGGGCAGCAGCCTGTAGGTCAGCGGCCCGGCCTTGCGCTCGACCTCGCCGTCGAAGGTGATGTGGCCGCGACGCTTGTCGCGGCGGGTCAGCGTCACGCTGTCGCCCGTGAACGAGGTCAGGTTCGCCGAGCGCCGCCAGCCGCCCGACACGATCGAGAGCGCGGCCTTGCAGCGCGACAGCAGTCCGCCGGCCTTCAGCACATGAACCTCGAAGACCCCGCCATCGAGGCGGTCCCGCCGCCATTCGGCCCCGTCGAAGCGGTTGATGGTGACGAGCACGGCGTCGGCCTGGACCACCTGCCGCTCCTCGCCGATGCGGATATCGACGGTGATGGCGCGGGTGAACAGGATCGAGCGCGTGGCGGCGAAGGCAAACGCGATCGCCCGGCTGAACGGGAAGCGGCGGCGCGCTTGCTCGCGCTCGCGCGCCATCAGGCTGAAAAAGCCCATGCCCGAAATGGAATGGAACAGCCGCTCGTTGAGCGCGCCGACATCCATCGTGACGGGCTCGCCTTTGCAAAGCGCCTCGATCTGATGCTCGAGCGTGCCGTGCAGGCCGAGATCGCGGCCGAGCACGTTGACGGTGCCGAGCGGCAGCACGCCGACCGGCCTGCCGGCCTCCAGCAGAACAGGGAGCACGCCGTTGATGGTGCCGTCGCCGCCGGCGATCACGGGTATCGCGTCATCGTCGCCGATCGCCAGCGCCAGCGCGTCGTCGAGCTCGCGCGGATGCACCAGCTTGACCTCGGCCGTGCAGCCATGGGCCTCGAAGGCGGCGATGATGCGCGCCTGGAAAGCCTCGGCCCCCGCTTCAAGCACGGTTCCGGCGCGGGCGTTGACGACGACGATGTGGCGCATGGCAGCCTGACGGTGGTCGCTGGGGTTCGTTGCGGAAAGATGGTCGCCGGACATGGCGGACGCGCCTCCCGAGCGAGACAGGCGTCCAAGCGGGATGACGGTCATGACGTCAGGACAGCGCGGCCTGCTGCTGCCAGCGACCATTGCGAGGGACCATCGGGGCGAGCGCGGCCTCCTCCTCAACCTCCTCGGTGATGACCTCGAAGCGCTGCAGCACATGGGGGCCGAACGAGTTCATCATCGCCACGTCGGTGGCGTCGCGTCCGCGCGCGATGACGACGCGGCCGATGCGCGGCTGGTTGTGCCGGGCGTCCAGCGTGTACCAGCGTCCGCCGAGATAGACCTCGAACCACGCGTTGAAATCCATCGGGGCGGGATCCTTCGGCACGCCGATATCGCCGAGATAGCCGTTGCAGTAGCGCGCCGGAATGTTGAGGCAGCGGCAGAGCGCCACGGCCAGATGCGCGAAATCGCGACAGACGCCGACCCGCTCCTCGAAGGCCTCGGCGGCGGTGCGGGTGTTGCGGGCGAAATGATAGCCGAAGGTCAGGTGGTTATGGACGAAATCGACGACCGCCTGGACGCGCTCCCAACCTGCGGGAATGTGGCCGAACAGGCTCCAGGCCTGCGGCGCCAGCTTGTCGGTCTCGCAATAGCGGCTGCCGAGCAGGTAGACGAGCGCCTCGTCGGGCAGCCGCGACGGCAACACCTCGCGCGCGCCAAGGCCGACAGGCTCGGGCTCGCCGGTATCATGCACGACGCCGTCCGACTGCAGCAACGCGCCGCCCGCGGGCACCACCATTCTGCGGCAGATATTGCCGAACTGATCGAGATACTGGTTGACCGGGATGTGAAGCGAGGGATCGACCAGCGATGTCACCAGCATCTCGTCGGGGCGCACGAGATCGTGCCGGCGCGAGGGATGCACGTCCAGCATCGTGATCAGCGGCAGATCGTGCTGGCACAAGAGTTCGATGCGGTAGCCGTACCGGATCTGCATGATGTCTTCCCCAAGACCCGGCGATGACGGGCCGGAGCAACGACGTCTGAGCGGAGTTATCGACAACAGGACGCGCGGCGCGCCTTTTGGTTCCCATGCCGAAATGGCGGCGATGAGGCGGATGCAAGGCGGCAATCGCCAACCGCCGAACCGCGCCCCGAACAGGCAATGCCGCAAAAAAGAAGATGCGGGCCTTTCGGCCCGCATCCCGCCGCCACGACGGTTCGGCTGGGGGGATAGCAACCGCCGCGACCTGCGTCTGGGCAGTGCCTACATCATCCAGTAGGGCATCGTGCCGTAATAGTCGTGGACGCGCTTGCCATAGGCTTTGTCGTCCCAGTCGGGCTCGCCGGCGCTGTCATACATCGGCGCGGCCTCGAGCTTGTCCTTGGTCAGCGGAACGACATAGCCGCCGCGCGCGGTGTCATAATCGAGCACGCTCCACGGAATGGGATGATACTTTTCCCCAAGCCCGAGGAAGCCGCCGAACGACATGATCGCGTAGGCGACCTTGCCGCTCTGCTTGTCGAGCATGACGTCGTAGATCTCGCCGAGATGGTCGCCGGCGCTGTTGTAGACGTCGGTGCCGGCGACGCGCGCGCCGGCGATGAGCGGGTTGGCTGTCATGGTTCTGGGCGTCGTCGCCATGGTGTGGTCGGTCATGAGAACCTCCTCCGTCTGGAGCGCCGCCAAGCGGGCGGCGCCGTCAGCCGAACAACTGTGCGTTGCCGGAAAGGTTCCGGGAGAGACGCGGCGGGATGAGGCCGAAATGGTCGCGGGATCGTCCCTCGCCATTCATGATCGCGACAGGCGGCGTGTCTCATAGTCGGTCCATGCCGGGAACAAGTCCGGCGGAACGGCGTTGATCGCCACGACACGCGCCGGCCTGCAACAATCACCGGCCGGCTAAAAGGCCAGGGAGCCAAAGCACCATGAAGAAGATTCTCATCCTCGCCGCGCTCGCCGCCTCGATCGGCGCCTGCACCCCGCGTGAACAGAATGCCGGCACGGGCGCGCTGATCGGCGCCGGCACCGGCGCCGTGATCGGCGGCCTGGCTACCGGCCGCGCCGGCGGCGCGCTCGCTGGCGCTGCCATCGGCGGCGCGGGCGGCGCCATCATCGGCTCGGCCGCGACGCCCGACCGCGTCTGCGTCGGCCGCGACGAGTATGGCCAGCGCGTCCGCTACGCCTGCTGAGCGCTGCTCCGGCAAGCACAATCAGGCCCGCCCGGCAAAAGCCCGGCGGGCCTTTTTGCGTTCTTGGCCACTTCAAACCGCCCCATAAGGACCAAAACGGCCGACGAAGCGGTGGCGCGCGCCGGGATAGAGCAGGCGCACGGCCGTGACCGGAGCCTCCTGGTTCCAGGTCCGGCGCTCGACCAGCAGACAGGGTTCGCCCGGCGCAATCCCAAGCAGCGCGGCGTCCGCCGACGCCGCCGCCACCGCGCTGATCGCATGCTCGGCCTGCGACCAGAGGCTGTTCTGGAGCAGCCAGTCGCCCGGCGGGGTCGTCGCGAAGCGCTCGGTTCGGGCGTCGGGCACCGTGTCGAGATGGATGATGCGTTCCTCCAGCACATGCGGCTGGCCGCTGCCGCGATGCAGCAGCGACAGATGCGCGACGGGACGCGCCCGCCTGACGGCGAAGCGCTCCGCCAGCTCGGCGGAGGGCCTGCCATCCTGCCGCGACAGGATGTCGTAGCCATAAACCTGCCCGAGCCGACGGACTTCGTCGGGAATCGAGAGGATGTCGAGCATGGCGTGGCTCGCAGGCGGGCTCGCCACGGTGGTGCCCGAGCGTCGGCGGCGGTTGATCAGCCCTTCGCCTGCCAGTTGAACCAACGCACGATGCACCGTCATGCGCGATGCGCCGAGCTGCTCCATCAGCGCATGCTCGGGCGGCACGGTCGTGCCCGGCGGCCAGCTTCCGTCGAGGATCAGGTCGCGAATGGCGCGCCGGATCTGGTCGTAGACCGGCCCCGTGCCGTCGAGCCTGATCGCCTCGCCACGCGTGTCCGTCATGGTCAGCTCCGACCTTCAGCGAGCAGGCGGAGCATGGTCGCGCCAAAGCGCGCTCGGAACGTCTCGCGGGCCTGATGCCGGCCATCTTTGACGACGAGCCTGCCGCCGACGCGAACCTCCTGCACCGGCAGGGCGTTGGCGGCGAAGATCGCGCTGTCGAGGGCTGCCGCGCCATCCCGCCCGACCAGCGCCGGATGATCGGCGTCGAGCGTGACGAGATCGGCGCGTCGGCCGACCGCGATCGCGCCGATGTCGCGACCGCAGGCGCGGGCGCCTCCGAGGCAGGCTCCGCGCCAGAGCGCGAAGCCGGTGGAGGCATCGCCCGCCGCGAACAGGGCGCGGCGGCGGTCGCGCAGGCGCTGCGAATATTCGAGCTGGCGCAGTTCGGAGCCGGCATCGATCTGGATGTTGGAATCGCTGCCGACGCCGAACAGTCCGCCCGCATTGCGATAACGCACGCCGTCGAAGATGCCGTCGCCGAGGCTCGCTTCGGTGATCGGGCAGAGCCCCGCCACCGCGCCGCTCATGGCGATGCCGTCCCGTTCGGCGTCGGTGAGATGCGTGGCGTGGATCAGGCACCAGCGCGGGCCGAGCTGCGTGTTCTCCATCAGCAGTTCGACCGGGCGGCGGCCGGTCAGCTTCAGGCTGTCCTCGACCTCGCGCATCTGCTCGGCGATATGGATGTGGATCGGTGCGTCCGGCCGCAACGCGGCGAGCCAGTCGAGATCGTCCAGCGCAACGGCCCGCAGCGAATGCGGGGCGACGCCGAGCCGGGCGTCGGGCAACGGCCGCAGCGCGACCTCACTCGCCTCGATCAGTCGCAGATAGGCGTCGCGATCATTGACGAAGCGGCGTTGGCCATGGACCGGCGGCGCATTGCCGAAATTGCCGAAACGATAGAGCACCGGGAGCAGGGTCAGGCCCAGACCGGTCTCGTCGGCGGCTGCCGCGATCGCTTCGGCCATGGCGGCGATGTTGCCGTAAGCCCGGCCGTCCCTGTCGTGATGGAGATAGTGGAATTCGGCGAGCGCGGTGAAACCGCCCTCCAGCATCTCGACGAAGGCCTGAGCCGCGATGGCCCGGACATCGTCGGGGTCGAGCCGGTCGAGGAAGCGGTACATCACCTCGCGCCAGGTCCAGAACGAATCCTCGGGCGCACCACGATGCTCGGCCAGCCCCGCCATGCCGCGCTGGAAGGCGTGGCTGTGCAGGTTCGGCATGCCGGGCAGCGTCAGGCCGGCGAGATGCTCGGCTCCGCGCGGCAGGCTCGTGCCCGAAACGACCTGCGTGATGACGCCGTCTGCGATCGTCAGCGTCACGCCGTCGGCGAACCCCTCGGGCAGAAGGGCCTGCGCGAGATACAGGGTCGAGATCACGCCATCGCTCCGCTTGCCAATTGCATATGCAATTGGATACTGTCATGAGGCCTGGTCGATTGTCGAGAGGAAACGCGGGTGACGCAGCGGCGCGACGACATCCTGATCTGCGACCGGCTGTGGCGCAACGCCCGGCTGGCGACGATGGCGGCGGGCCGGGCCGAGCCCTATGGCGCGGTCGATAACGGGGTGGTTGCAGCGCGCGACGGCAGAATCGTCTTTGCGGGCGCGCAGACCGATGCGCCGCGCTTCGACACCAGTGAGACGATCGACTGCGGCGGCCGCTGGATCACGCCCGGGCTGATCGACTGCCATACCCATCTGGTCCATGGCGGCGACCGCGCCCATGAATTCGAACTCCGCCTGCAGGGTGCAAGCTATGAGGAGATCGCGCGGGCCGGCGGCGGAATCCTCTCGACCGTCACCGCGACGCGCGCAGCCAGCGACGCCGACCTCTTCGCCAGCGCCGACAGGCGACTATCGGCGCTGATCGCCGAGGGCGTAACCACCGTTGAGATCAAATCTGGCTACGGTCTGGAGAGCGCCGCCGAAACCAAGTGCCTGCGCGTGGCGCGCCGGCTCGGGCGCGAGCGGCCGGTCACGGTGCGGACCACCTTTCTCGGCGCGCATGCCGTTCCACCGGAGTTCATGGGCCGTTCGGGCGACTATGTCGATCTCGTCGCCGGGCCGATGCTGGACGCGGTCGCGGCCGAGAACCTCGCCGACGCGGTCGACGTGTTCTGCGAGGGCATCGCCTTTTCGCCTGACGAAACCGCGCGCGTCTTCGCGGCCGCCAAGGCTATAGGGCTGGCCGTCAAAATCCATGCCGAGCAGTTGTCCAATCTCGGCGGCGCGGCGCTGGCGGCCCACCATGGCGCGCTCTCGGCCGACCATCTGGAGCATCTCGACGAGGGCGGCGTCGCCGCGATGCGTAAGGCCGGCACGGTGGCGGTCATCCTGCCCGGCGCGTTCTATTTCCTGCGCGAGACGCAGAAACCGCCGATCGATCTCCTGCGCCGGCATGGCGTACCGATCGCGCTGGCGACCGACGCCAATCCCGGCTCCTCGCCGCTGACCTCGCCGCTGCTCGTCCTCAACATGGCCTGCACGCTGTTCCGGCTGACGCCGGAAGAGGCGCTGGCCGGGCTGACACGCCATGCCGCCCAGGCGCTCGGCATGGCGGACCAGATCGGCACGCTGGAGGCGGGCAAGGCTTGCGACCTCGCGATCTGGGACATCGAACGCCCGGCCGAGCTCGCCTACCGCATCGGCTTCAACCCGCTTCACGCCCGCATCTGGAACGGACAATGACCGCCCCCCTCCTGCCCCTCTCCCCCGGCCATGCCGCGCTGACCGACTGGCGCGCAGTACTCGACGGTGAATCCATCGCGCTCGACCCATCGAGCGCAAAGGCGATCGCCGCCGCGCAGGCGATCGTCGACGACATCGTCGCGGCCGGCACGGTGACCTATGGCGTCAACACCGGCTTCGGAAAACTCGCAAGCGTGCGCATCGCCGACGCCGACCTCGCCACGCTCCAGCGCAATCTCATTCTCTCGCACGCGGTCGGGACCGGACCTGCCTTGCCCGATGGCGTGGTGCGGCTGATCCTCGCGATGAAGGCGGCGAGCCTCGCGCGGGGCGCGTCCGGCGTTCGGCCCGTCGTGGTCGAGGCGCTGGTCGGGGCGCTGAAGGCGGACGCGCTGCCGGTCGTGCCGGCCAAGGGTTCGGTCGGCGCGTCGGGCGACCTTGCCCCGCTCGCCCATCTCACCGCCGCGCTGATGGGCGTCGGCGAGATCAGGCTGAAGGGCGTCGTCATGCCGGCGGCCGAGGCCTTGGCCAGCATCGGGCAGGCCCCGCTTGCGCTGGGCGCTAAGGAAGGGCTGGCGCTGATCAACGGCACGCAAGTCTCGACCGCGCTCGCGCTCGCGGCGCTCTGCGACATCGCGCGTGTCTTCGACGCCGCGCTGGTCGCGGGCGCGCTGACGGTGGATGCGCTGAAGGGCTCCGACACGCCGTTCGATCCGCGCATCCAGGCGCTTCGCGGCCAGCCCGGCCAGATCAGGGTCGCCGCGATCCTGCTCGATCTCATCGCCGGCAGCGAAATCCGCGAGAGCCACCGCTTCGGCGACTTGAAGGTGCAGGACCCCTATTCGCTGCGCTGCCAGCCGCAGGTGATGGGGGCGGTCGGCGACCTGCTGCGGAATGCGGCGACCACGCTGGCGATCGAGGCCAACGCCGTCACCGACAACCCGCTGGTACTGGGTCCGGGCGAGATCGTCTCGGGCGGCAACTTCCACGCCGAGCCGGTCGCGTTTGCCGCCGACATGCTGGCGATGGGGCTGTGCGAGATCGGCAACCTCTCGGAGCGGCGCATGGCGCTGTTGGTCGATCCCGTGATGAGCGGCCTGCCGCCGTTCCTGGCGCGCGACGCAGGCCTCAACTCGGGCTTCATGATCGCACAGGTGACGGCGGCTGCCCTGGCGTCAGAGAACAAGCAGAAGGCCTATCCGGCCTCGGTCGACACGATCCCGACCTCAGCCAATCAGGAAGACCATGTCTCGATGGCGACGCATGGCGCCTATCGCCTGCTCGACATGGCGCGGAATGCGGCGAGCATCGTGGCGGTCGAACTGATGGCGGCTGCGGAGGCGATCGAGCATCACCGGCCGATGCGGACGAGTCCGCGTTTGGAGAAGGTCGCGGCGCTGCTGCGGACGCGGATCGCGCCGCTGACCGAGGACCGCTATCTCGCGCCGGATCTGGCGGCAGCGACGGAGTTGGTTCTGTCGGGCGCGGTCGGCGAGGCGGCGGGGCTGGATGGGTTCGCGGAGTTGCGCGCGTGACTGCCATCGTCACCGTCTCGCGCGGGCCATCCCCGCTGATCCTCTCGATGCCGCATCCCGGCACCGGGGTACCGCCGGATATCCATGCCGACCTCAACGAGCGCGGCCGGCTCGTCGAGGACACCGACTGGCACGTGCGCGCGCTCTACGCCTTCGCCGAGCGCTTCCAGCCGACGATCGTCGAGGCGCATCTCTCGCGCTATGTCATCGACCTCAACCGCGACCCGTCCGGCGTCTCGCTCTATCCGGGGCAGGCGACGACGGAACTGGTGCCGACGACGACCTTCGACGGCGCGCCGATCTGGGCATCGACGCCGGACGCGGCCGAGATCGCACGGCGGCGTGAGGCGTATTTCGAACCCTATCACGAGGCGCTGAAGGCGGAGATCGTGCGGGTGAAGGCCGCTCACGGCTATGCGGTGCTGTGGGACTGCCATTCGATCAAATCGGCGATCCCGCGCCTGTTTCCGGGCACGCTGCCGACGCTCAATCTCGGCACCAATTCGGGTGCGAGTTGCGCGCCTGCGGTCGAGGCGGCGGCCATCGCCGCCATGGCCCGCCAGCCCGTCACGCAGGTCGCCAACGGCCGCTTCAAGGGCGGCTGGATCACCCGGCATCACGGCCGGCCCGACGACCATGTCCACGCGCTCCAGATGGAGATCGCGCTGTCGGCCTATCTCTCCGAGGAAGCGCCGCCCTGGACCTTCGACGCCGTGAAGGCCGCCACGCTGCAATCCGCCCTCTCCAGCATCATAGCCGCTGCGCTCGACGCTGCAGCCAAGTCCGAACGGAGCCGTCCATGACCCGCATCGACAACAGCCGGGTCATCCGCAGCCCGCATGGCGCCGAACTCAGCGCCAAGTCCTGGTTGACCGAAGCGCCGCTTCGCATGCTGATGAACAATCTCGACCCCGACGTGGCCGAAAAACCCGGCGAGCTCGTGGTCTATGGCGGCATCGGCCGCGCCGCCCGGACCTGGGAGGATTTCGACCGCATCTGCGCGAGCCTGCGCTCGCTTGAGGCCGACGAGACGCTGCTGGTGCAGTCGGGCAAGCCGGTCGGCATTTTCCGCACGCATCCGGATGCGCCACGGGTGCTGATCGCCAACTCGAACCTCGTGCCGGCCTACGCCAATTGGGAGCATTTTCACGAGCTCGATAAGGCCGGGCTGATGATGTACGGCCAGATGACGGCCGGCTCCTGGATCTATATCGGCACGCAAGGGATCGTGCAGGGCACCTACGAAACCTTCGTCGAGGTCGGCCGGCAGCATTTCGGCGGCTCGCTCAAGGGGAAGTGGGTTCTCACCGGAGGTCTTGGGGGCATGGGCGGGGCGCAGCCGCTGGCGGCGACCATGGCCGGAGCGTCGATGATCGCGGTCGAATGCAAGCCGTCGAGCATCGAGTTCCGCCTTCGCACGCGCTATCTCGACGAGAAGGCCGACAGCGTCGACGAGGCGCTGACAATCATCGAAGCGGCACACGCGAAGGGCAAGGCCGTCTCGGTCGGCGTGCTCGGCAACGCGGCCGAAGTCTTTCCCGACATGGTCGCGCGTGGCATCCGCCCCGACGTCGTCACCGACCAGACCTCGGCGCATGATCCGCTCAACGGCTATCTGCCGGCCGGCTGGACGCTGGCCGAGTGGGAGGAGCGCAAGGAACGCGATCCGGCCGGCACGATCGAGGCCGCCAAGCGCTCCATGGCGGACCATGTGCGCGCCATGCTCGATTTCCACCGCATGGGCGTGCCGACGCTCGACTACGGCAACAACATTCGCCAGATGGCCAAGGACATGGGCGTCGCGGACGCGTTCGATTTCCCGGGCTTCGTGCCGGCCTATATCCGGCCGCTGTTCTGCCGCGGCATCGGGCCGTTCCGCTGGGCGGCGCTCTCGGGCGATCCCGAGGACATCTACAGGACCGACGCCAGGGTGAAGGAGCTGATGCCGGATGACACGCATCTGCACAACTGGCTCGACATGGCGCGCGAGCGCATCCAGTTCCAGGGCCTCCCCGCCCGCATCTGCTGGGTCGGCCTCGGCGACCGCCACAGGCTCGGCCTCGCCTTCAACGAGATGGTGGCCAAAGGGGAACTGAAGGCGCCCGTCGTGATAGGCCGCGACCATCTCGATTCAGGTTCCGTCGCCTCGCCCAACCGCGAGACCGAGGCGATGAAGGACGGTTCGGACGCCGTCTCCGACTGGCCGCTTCTGAATGCGCTGCTCAACACCGCGTCTGGCGCGACCTGGGTCTCTCTGCATCATGGCGGCGGCGTCGGCATGGGCTATTCGCAGCATTCCGGCATCGTCATCGTCGCCGACGGCACGCCGGAGGCGGCCAAACGGCTGGAGCGCGTGCTCTGGAACGACCCCGCGACCGGCGTGATGCGCCATGCCGACGCCGGCTACGAGATCGCGCGGGACTGCGCGACGGCGAAGGGGCTGCGGCTGCCGGGAATGGGGATCGGTTGACGGAGGTCTTGGCCAACGCCATCTTGCTGACTGGTCAGACTAGTCAGGAGGCCGGCATGGCCTGGGCTCTGCAGGATGCGAAGGCGAAGTTCAGCGAGGTCGTGAAGCGGGCCCGCAGCGAAGGTCCGCAAGAGGTCACTTTGCGTGGAGAGCCTACCGCGGTGGTTCTGTCGAAGGCGGATTTTGACAGGCTCGTCGGGAGCACCCAGCCTGTGGCGGAGCCAAGATCGAGAGACGGAAAGTCGTTCCTCGATCTGCTGCTCGATGGTCCGCCATGGCCGGACAATTTTGCGGAAGAACTGGAAGCGAGCCGCCAGCGCCGGGATTGAGGCCGATTTTCATGTGGCTGCTCGACACCAATGTCGTCTCCGCACGACGCCGAAGCTCCCCGGCGGCCGCTCATACACTCGCCACGCTTGCTGAGGAGCGGACTTTCATCAGCGTCTTGACACTTGGCGAAATCATGAAGGGCGCCGAAAAGCAGCGCAGACGAGACCTGATGTTTGCAAACATCCTCAGAGCATGGCTCGACGACGTCACTGCGAGTTTCGACATGCGCATCCTGCCGGTTTCGCGAGATGTCGCCCTCGTCTGGGGCGCGATTGCATCCGGCCGCTCCCGAAGCGTCGAGGACGCCCTCATCGCCGCCACAGCGATCGTCCACGACCTCACGCTGGTCACCCGCAACACGCGCGACTTCGACGACCTGCCGCTGAAGCTGTTCAACCCCTGGGGCGAATGACCTGCGCCGCCCTCACGCACCTTCGCGCGGAATCCAGCCCGGCCGCCCGAGCAGATAGTCGACCATGAGCGGCGGGATGGCGCAGCGCTCGGCGATGGCGTCCCTGTCCTGCGGCAGACCGGTCGTGATGTCGCCCTCGGCCCGGTCGCGCAGCTTCGCCAGCCAGTCGGGATCGACCAGCGGCGCGCGGGCGGCCGCGACGAGATCGCCGCCGGCGGCGAGCGCATCGCGCGCATCGTCCACCGTCCTGACGCCACCGCAGGCGATGACTGCGCAGCGCCCGGCGACGACATCGCGGATCGCCGCGATCGGGCTTCGGCCGTCGCTGCCCGTCGGGGCGGACGGGACGAGATAGCTGCGATCCTCGCGCTGCGGCTGCTGCAGGCGGAAATTGTCGAGCGAGACGTGGATATAGTCCATGCCGGTCTGCGCCAGCCGGTCGACCAGCGCCAGCGCGTCATCGAGTTTGTAGCCGTCGGGCTCGGGCTCGAAAGGCGTGATCCGGTAGCCGACGATGCGCCCGGGCCCCGCCGCCTCGCGCGCGGCGCGGGCCACCGCGAGCGGAAAGCGCAAACGCCGGTCGCGGTCGCCGCCCCAGCCATCCTCGCGCCGGTTGGCGCGCGGCGACGAAAACTGGTGCAGCGTGTAATGGTTCGCGCCGTGCAGTTCGACGCCGTCGAAACCGGCCGCGATGGCGCGCGCGGTCGCCGCGCCGAAGGCGGCGATCAGCGCCTCGATCTCGGTCTCGTCCATGGCGCGCGGCGTCTCTGCTCCCGGCCGCGCCGAGGGGATGGCGGAGGGTGCGCGCATCCGGCCCCCGCCGACCATGGCCGGCCGCGAAATCCGCCCGCCATCATAGATCTGCAGGACTCCGAGCCCGCCGCCGGCTTTCAACGCCTGAGCGACGCTCGCAAGGCTGGCGTCATGCTCCGGGCCCGCCGCGCCGATGCCGTACCAGGAGCGGCCATCATCATGGACATAGGCGCAGGAGCTCAGCGCCATGCCGAAGCCGCTCATCGCCCTGCGGCGGAGATAGGCCAGTTCCTCGGGCGTGACGACGCCGCCGGGATCGGAGGCATCCGTCGTCATCGGCGCGAGGACAAAGCGGTTTTGCGCCACGGCTCCGCTGGCGAGGCGAAGCGGCGTCCAGGGGTCGTCGATCATGGCGGCTGAAGTCTCCGGGGTATTCGCGCCATCACTGGCCCGATCGCCGACGCCTGTCCATCGCCACATCGCCGCCGGAGCGTTCAATGCACCTCGGCCGCCAGCACGGCCTCGACCCGGATCTCCTCGACCAGCCGCTCCTTGAGCGCCACGAACTCGGGGCTCGTCTTGATCGTGTAGGGCCGCGGATGGGGCAGATCGACCTTGATGTCGGCCTTGATGCGGCCGGGCCGCGCGCTCATCACCACGACGCGCGAGCCGACGAAGATCGCCTCCTCGATGTCGTGGGTGACGAAGAGCACGGTCTTGCGCTCGCGCTCCCAGATGCCGAGCAGCATCTCCTGCATCAGCGCGCGGGTCTGGTTGTCGAGCGCCCCGAACGGCTCGTCGAGCAGCAGGATCTTCGGATCGTTGGCGAGCGCGCGGGCGATCGCGGTGCGCTGCTGCATGCCTCCCGAAAGCTGCTTTGGAAAGTGCTCCATGAAGCTGCCGAGCCCGACGCGGCCGGCCCAGTCTCGCGCCAGTTCCAGCCGTTGCTTCTCGGGCACGCCCTTCTCGCGCAGGCCGAAGGCGATGTTCTCGACCACGCTGAGCCAGGGGAAGAGCGTATAGCTCTGGAAGACGAAGCCGCGATCTGCACCCGGCCCTTTGACGGGGGCACCGTCAAGCACGATACGGCCTTCGCTCGCCGTCTCCAGCCCGCCGATGATGCGCAGCAGGGTCGACTTTCCGCAGCCCGAGGGACCGAGGATGGTGATGAAGTCGTTGTCGGCGACCGACAGCGTGGTCGGAGTCAGCGCCCGCGTCGGCTGGCCGGAGCCTTGCGCCGGGAAGATTTTTCCGACGCCCTCGATGCTGAGCTTGCTCATCTTTGCGCCCACGGGAACAGGCGCTGGTTGACCGCCTTGAACAGGAAATCCGAGACGAGACCGATCAGCCCGATGACGATGATGCCGAAGATGATCTGCCCGGTGTTGAGCAGCGCCTGGCTGTTGGTGATCATATGGCCGATGCCGGACGACGAGCCGATCAGCTCGGCCACGATGACATAGGTCCAGGCCCAGCCGAGCACGAGCCGGAAGATCTCGGCGATCTCTGGCGCGGCGTTGGGCAGGAGCACGCGGCGCACCACCGAGGTATCGGTCGCGCCCAGCGTATAGGCGGCGTCGACCAGATCGCGCCTGATGCCCCCGACCGAGACCGCGATCATCAGAATGAGCTGGAAGACGGAGCCGATGAAGATGACGAGCAGCTTCTGCGCTTCGCCGAGGCCTGCCCAGAGGATGAGCAACGGAATGAAGGCGGAGGCCGGCAGATAGCGCGCAAACGAGACGAAGGGCTCCAGCAAAGCCTCGATCGGCTTGTAGGCCCCCATCAGGATGCCCAGCGGCAGCGCCACGATCGCCGCCAGCACGAAGCCGCCGACGACGCGCCAGATCGTCATGCCGATGTCGAAGGCGAAGCCGAACTGGAACAGCAGGCTCCAGCCCTCCCGCAGCATGGTGAACGGGTCGGCGAGGAACAGCTTCTGGACGAAGCCGCCGAAGGTCGCGACCGACCACAGCGCCACGAAGGCCGCGAAGAAGGCGAGGCCATAGGCGACGCGCGAGGGCGCGGAGACGGGCTGGAGGGGTTTCATCTGGCTTCCGGTTTCGCAGGTGGAAGGCACGCCTTCTCCGTCATGGTCGGGCTTGTCCCGACCATCCACGTCTTCCGTCGTCGAGCGCTACGCCCAAGACGTGGATGCTCGGCACAAGGCCGAGCATGACGGTGAGGGTGTGAAACCGCGATCAGCTCGCGCCGCCCGCGACGTATTTCGTCTCGACCAGCGTCGAGAGGTCCGGCTTCGCCTTGATCAGGCCGATCTCCAGTAGCAGATCCGCCGCCTTGGCGGAAAACGCCTGCCATTCGCCGGAGAAGAAGGCCTTGTTGCCAGCCGCATCCGACCATTTCAGATAGGCGGCCGACTTGCCGAAGGCCTCGGCCGACTGCTTGACGTCCGCGCCCATAATGCCGTAGGCCTTGTCCTTTTCCCTGGCGATCATGTCGAGCGCCTCGAAATAGCTCTTGGTCAGCGCGGCGGCCGCCGCGTCGTTGCCTGCGAGAAAGGCGGGCGTGCAGCCGAACGTGTCCATCACCATCGGATAGTCGAGCGTGGTGGCGATGATCTTGCCGGCGTCTGGCTTTTCGCGCACCGCCGAAAGGAAGGGCTCATAGGTCATGGCGGCGTCGTTCTGGCCGGCGATGAAGGCCTGCGCCGCGGGACCCGGCTCCATGTTGACCACGGTGACGTCCTTCACCGACATGCCGTTTTCCTTGAGGAACCAGGCGAGCGTGAAATAGGGCGCGGTGCCGGGCGCCGACGCCGCGACCGTCTTGCCCTTGAGGTCCTTGATCGAGCCGGTGGCGTTGCGCACCGCCATGCCGTCGGCGCCGTAGCTCTTGTCGAGCTGGAAGATCTGCTTGGTCTTCACCCCAGCCGCATCCCAGACGATCCAGGTCTCGACCGTGGTCGCAGCGCACTGGATGTCGCCCGACGCGATGGCCAGATGCCGGTCCTTCTGCGGGATCTTCTTGATCGTAACATCAAGGCCGTTCTTGGCGAAGATGCCGGCCTCCTTGGCCAGCGTCAGCGGCGCGAAGCCGGTCCAGCCCGAAATGCCGATAGCGACCTTGGTCTGCGCCTGCGCCGCGCTGGCGAGAACGAGAGCCGCGAAGCCAGTGCCGGCGAGCGCGGCGATACGCGAAAAACCTGTCATGACGAGACCTTTCCCCTGTGAGACATCCGGCCGATGCGCGGCATTGCGCCATCGCACTGCATTGCCGACCGGGATGCAACCTTCGTTCCAAGGCAGGTTAAATGCATATGCAATTACGTCAAGCGCACTTGCATCCGAATTCTCCCGCAGCCCTCATCCTGAGGAGCCGCGAAGCGGCGTCTCGAAGGATGCTCCAGCGCGCTCTGGAGCATCCTTCGAGACGCGCTTCTGCGAAGCGCTCCTCAGGATGAGGTGGAGGGAGGCATGCGATCGCTTGGCGGCCATCAGAGCCGTTTGGGTGGGCGATGAATTTCTCTGGTTTGACAGTCAGGCACAATTTTCGTCCCCTGCCGGCCCGCCAGCGCGCCGCGCGTCATCCGACCAGCCAAGGATCCTTTGAATGAACGGCGCCGACCGCCTGTGCGACACGCTTCTCGTCAACGAGGTCGATGTCTGCTTCGCCAATCCCGGCACCTCGGAGATGCATTTCGTCGCGGCGCTCGACCGCAAGCCGCAGATGCGCTGCGTGCTCGGCCTGTTCGAGGGCGTCGTGACGGGCGCGGCCGACGGCTATGCCCGCATGGCCGACAAGCCGGCCGCGACGCTGCTGCATTGCGGGCCCGGCATGGCGAACGCGCTCGCCAACATGCACAATGCGAGGCGCGCGCGCACGCCGATGATCAATGTCGTCGGCGACCACGCGACCTACCACCTCGTCCATGACGCGCCGCTGACCAGCGACATCGAGAGCCTGGCCGCGCCGATGTCGCATTACGTCCGGCGCATCGCGACGCCGGAGGATGTCGGCCCCGCGATCGGCGAGGCCTATGCGGCGGCGATGTCGCTGCCCGGCGTCACCACGGTGATCCTGCCGGCCGACTGCGCCTGGGGTTCGGTCGAGCCGGCGAATGTCAGGCCGACCGCCGTGCCTGCGGCGAAGACCGTCTCAGCGGAAACCGTGCGCGAGGTCGCGGCGGCCCTGCGCAAACATGCCGCGCGCGCGGCGCTGATGATGACCGGCTCATCCCTTCGCGAAGGGCCGATGGCTATGGCGGCGCGCATCTGCGCGACGACCGGCTGCCGCATGATCGGCCAGATGTCGAATGGGCGGATCGAGCGCGGGGCCGGCCGCGTCGCCCTGCCCAAGGTGCCCTATCCCGTAGACATCGCGCTCGGGCAGCTCAAGGACATCGACCTCTTGGTGCTGGTCGGCGCGCAGGTTCCGGTCGGCTTCTTCGCCTATCCCGGCAAGCCGGGCCGGCTGATCCATGACGGCTGCATCGTCACGACGCTGGCCTCGCCCGGCGACGATCTGCCGGGCGCGATCGACGCACTGGCGGGCGAACTCGGCGCGACCAAAGCCACGCCCGCCTTCATCGCCGAGCCGGCCGCTCCAGACGAAGGCTTGCCGACGGGCGCGCTCGACGCCGACAAGGTCTGCACCATCGTGGCGACGCTGCTCCCGGAGAACAGCATCATCTGCGACGAGTCGGTGTCGTCAGGCCGCGTCTTCTACCAGCAATGCCACCGCGCGCCACAGCACGACTACATCCAGCTCACCGGCGGCGCGATCGGCGAGGGCATTCCGCTGGCGATCGGCGCGGCGGTAGCCTGCCCCGACCGAAAAGTCATCGGCATGCAGGCCGACGGTTCGGGCATGTACACGGTGCAGGGGCTGTGGACGCAGGCGCGCGAAAACCTCGACATCGTCACGGTGGTCTTCGCCAACCGGACCTACCAGATCCTGCATGGCGAGATGCGCGCCGTCGGCGTCAATGAGTTCGGCCGCAACGCCAAGCTGATGCTGAACCTCGACGAGCCGGCGCTGGACTGGGTGATGATGGCGAAGGGGATGGGGGTAGAGGCCGCGCGGGCGGAGACGGCGGAGGAGTTCGCGGCGCTGTTCAAGGGGGCGCTCTCGCGGAAGGGGCCGTTTTTGATCGAGGCGGTGATCTGATGGCATCGTATGGTGCGCCTTCCCTTCTCCCCTTGCGGGAGAAGGTGGCGCGAAGCGCCGGATGAGGGGTCGCGCTACGCTCTCCGTCATGCTCGGGCTTGTCCCGAGCATCCACGTCTTGGGCATAGAGCGCGACAAACGAAGACGTGGATGGTCGGGACAAGCCCGACCATGACGGTTAAGGACGGCGCGACCCCTCATCCGTCTCGGCTCCGCCGAGCCACCTTCTCCCGCAAGGAGAGAAGGGAGAGCGCGCTACCTGAACCCACCCAGAAACGCATCCAGACACGCCCCGATCGCCTCGATCGCGTAGCCGCCTTCCTGCACCACCAGCGTCGGCAGCCCCATCGCCTTCACCTGCGCGCCGATCGTCCCAAAATCCGCGCTCTCCAGCTTGAGCACCCCGATCGGATCGTCCTTGTGGGCGTCGTAGCCGAGCGCGACCACCAGCGCTTCCGCGCCAAAAGCGCGGATCGCCTCGCCAGCCTGCGCGACGGCAGCCGCCATCTCGGCCCCGCCTGCGCCATGAGCCAGCGGGAGATTGAGATTGTAGCCCTCGCCCGGGCCGTCGCCACGCTCGTCGGCATAGCCGGTGAAGAAGGGGTAGTAGTTCGACGGATCGGCATGGACCGAGATCGTCAGCACGTCGTCGCGGCGGTAGAAGATCTGCTGCGTGCCGTCGCCGTGATGGGCGTCGACGTCGAGGATCGCGACCTTGCCGAATTTTGTCCGCAGGCGCTGGGCCGCCACCGCTGTGTTGTTGATGTAGCAGAAGCCGGTCGCGCGGTCGGCGCGGGCGTGGTGGCCGGACGGGCGGCAGAGCGCATAGACCGCGCGCTCGCCGGACAGCACGGCGTCGGCTCCCGACACCGCCGTCTCGGCCGAGCGCAGGGTCGAGAGCCAGCAATGCTCGCCGACCGGCACCGACAGATCGCCGAGATACCAGCCGAGCTGGCCCATGATCCCGGTCGGCCGGCAATCAGGCCGCATCGCCTCGTCGGTGCGGCCCGACCAGTAGGGAAAGGTGTTGGGCCAGGCTTCCGGCCCGCGCTCGGGCAATTCGAGCCAGCGCCGCCAGGTCGTCTCGAGAAAAATGACGAAGCCCTCGCTGTGGACGGCCAGGATCGGCTCCCTGCCATGGGCGGCGGGCCGTTCGGGGGCAATGCCGTGCCTTTCCAGCGCGGCGAGCAGTTGCGCCGTGCGCTCGGGCAAATCCTTGGGCGCGACGATCCGGCCGAAGCGCATGTATTGCTGCGGATCGTGCAGGGCTTGCTCGGGATGATAGAAGGCGCGCATGCGGGGCTGGTCCTCGTCGCTGGTCCGAGACAGCAAGCTAGACCGCGCAGCCGGCCCCTGTCAGCCGGCGTCGGCGCACGGGCCGCATGCGCTCAGGCCAATCGCACGACCACGCCGCCGGCAGCTTCCGCATCGTCGGGATCATGCGTCACCATCAGTACCGGAAGGCCGCGCAGCCGCGCCTGTTCGAAGACCATGGCGCGGAACGAGCCGCGCAGTTCCGCATCGAGCTTTGAGAACGGCTCGTCGAGCAGGAGCGCGCGCGGGCGCGAGAGCAGCGCCCGCATCAGCGCGACGCGGGCACGCTGGCCGCCCGACAGGGTCGCGGGATCGCGCGCGCCGAAGCCGGCAAGCCCGGCATCCGCCAAAGCGGCCTCGGCCAGAGCCTGCCGCTCGGCCCGGTTCGCGATGTCCGCCGGAACGCCGAACAGAAGATTGCCGACGACCGACAGATGCGGGAAGAGCAGATCGTCCTGGAAGAGCAGGCCGATGCGGCGGCGTTCGGGTCTTTCGCGCGTGACGTCGACGCCATCTACCAGGACCGCGCCTTCCGCTTTGAAAACATGGTGGTCCAGAAAGCCCGCCACAAAAGCGAGCAGGCTGGACTTGCCCGAGCCGCTCGGCCCCATCACGGTCGCGACGTCGCCCGGCGGGATCACGAGATCGAGCCGGTCGATAAGGGCCGCGCCGCCGAGCCTGATCGTGACGCCGCGCAACGCGAGCGCGCCACTGGTGCGGTCGTTCGTCATGCCAGACCCCGGCGGTTGGCGAAGATCAGGCGCGGCAGCGTCAAAGCGAGGCTGTAGCAGAGCAGCGGCACGACCGATTGCGCGAAGCCGAGCACGCCGATGGTCGCGCGGTCGGCCCCGCTCGCCAGCGTCAGCGCTTCGGTGGCGATGGTCGCGATCCGGCCCGCGCCCGCGAAGACGGTCGCGAGATACTGCCCGATGCTGACCGCGACTCCGACCGCGCCTGCGACGAGGATCGGCCGCAGCAGGATCGGCAGCTTGACCGTGAAGAGGATTCGCGCCGGCGACGCGCCGAGGCTGGCGGCGCCTCTCGCATAGCGCGGATCGAGCGCGCGCCAGGGGTCGGCGAGGCTTAAGAAAACATAGGGCAGCACGAAGACGAGATGGGCCCAGATCACGGCGACGAGCGTCCCGTCGAGCCGCAGCCGCACCAGCGCGACCTGCAGGCCGAACAGGAAGGCGATCTGCGGCACGAGCAGCGGCAGATAGAGCAGCCAGAGCACGCCGTTTCCCGGCTTTCGGGCGCGGCGCGATTCCTGTTCGAGGCAGCCGAGGCACAGGATCAGCGCGATCAGCGTCGCGGCGCAGGCGATCAGGCAGGTCGCCTCCAGACTGGATTGCAGGCGCCCGGATGCGCTCATCCAGGCGGCAAGGGTCCAGCTTCGCGGCAGGGCGGCCGAGAACGGCCAGCTCGCGGCGAAGGACCACAGCGCCAGCGCCAGCAGCGCCAGCAGACCGGCCGCCAGCACGGCGGCGGTCGGCGCGGCGGCGAGCGGGAGAAGCCATTCGCCCATGCCAGAGCGCCGGCCGCGTTCGAGCCAATGTCGGCCGGTTTTGGCCAGCGCGAACTCGACGCAACGGCAGAGCAGCAGGCCGGTCACGACCAGCCCGAGCTGGAGCATGCCGGCGGCGGCCGCCGGCAGATATTGCGCGAGATCGTAATCGGAGAACCAGCGCGCTGCGAGAACCGCCAGCGGCGGCGGGTTGCCCGGCCCGAGCACCAGCGCCTGATCGACCACCGACAGCGAATAGGCGACGACAGCGTAGAATGGCAGCCTGATCTGCGGCCAGAGCCGTGGCAGGACGAGCTTGAGCCAGGCGGTGTTGCGGGAGTAGCCCATGGCGCGGGCGCAGGCGATGAGGCGCTGCGCCGGAACCTGACCGAGCGCCGCCGTCAGCGCGATGGCGAGATAGGGGATTTCCTTGGTCAGCAGGCCTGCGACGAGGGCGAGTCCATGAGGGTCGCGGATGGTGACGAGATCGCCCGGCGGCCGGGTCCAGCCGGTGAGTTCAGGCGATATCAGCCGGACGATCCAACCGGAGGGCGCGATCAGGAACGCGAGCCCCAGCGCGATCGCGGCATGGGGCGAGGCGAGCAGCGGCGTCAGCGCGGTCTGAAACCGCGCGAACCAGCGCGTGCCCGACAGGGTCGCGACGAGCGCGACCGCACCCGCAAGCGACAGCAGGCTCGCCAGCACGCCGACGCTCAAGGTCAGCCGCAGCGCCGAACCGAAACCCGGCCAGTCGAACAGGCTGCGCCAGGGCGCAAGCGAAAAGCCGGTCGCGCCGATCGCCGGCAGATAACCGAAGGCGGGCAAAAGCGTGCCTGCGAGCCCGACCAGCACGGGCGCGAGGAACAGGAACAGGGTCGCGGGCGGGATCAGCGCCAGCATCAGCGCGCTCCGACCGGAGCGGGCAGCGCACGCCAGCGCCGCCAGTCGGCCGCGTCATCGACGTCGAACAGCGTCTCCACGAGTGCGATGTGGCTGCCGCCGAGGCTGGCGCGGCTGTCGGCGAGCGCATGCTCGCTCGACCAGCGCACGCCCGCGAAAGCCTTGGCCGGGCTGTGGCCGGCACGAAGCCCCACGAGCCAGTAACCGCCATCCTCGGCCGGGCCGAAGACGGCGTCATGGCGGCGCAAGTGCTCGAAGGCTGCCGCGATGTGGCGGGCGGCGACGCCGGGGATGTCGGATCCGATCAGCACGGCGGGAGCATGGGGAGCTTTGGCGAACTGGTCCAGCATGCGCGCGCCGAGATCGCCCCGAGCTTGTTGCGGGCGCCGTTCGAGACAGGCCGGCCAATAGCTGGACCGGCAGGCGCGCGGCGGATCGACCGCAAGCACCGTCGTCCAACGCGGATCGCGCGCCACGCGGCGCAGCAGGCCGGCCGTCGCCGTCCGATAGAAGCGCAGAGCCTCGACGCCGCCGATCTGGCGGGCGAGCCGCGTCTTGGCGCGCCCCATGATGGGTGCCTTGACCATGATTATCAGCGTCTGGCGCATCGCTTCAGCCATACAGCCTTGCGATCAGGCGCGGTGGAACGCCCGCGAAGAAAAGCGAAAGACAGGTCAGATTGAGAGCCGAGCGCCGGGTGTAACCGTGGCGGCGATAGCGCGCGGCGCTGGTGACGGCGCGGTGGTCGAGGATGCTCAACCGTCGCCGGCCGATGCGGCGGACGAGATCGACGTCCTCCATCAGCGGAATCGGGCGGAAGCCGCCGAGCCCGACGTAGAGCTTGCGCGAGATGAGCAGCCCCTGGTCGCCATAGGGCAGTGCGAGCCAGCGGCAACGCCAGGCGACCATGCGTTCGAGCCGGCGGGCCGGGGGCGCATCATCGTCGAGCGCGAAGCCGAAAGCAGCGGCGTGGTCCTCGCCTTTCGCGGCGATGAAGGCTGTCACGACCGCTTCCCAGCCGGGATCGAGGCGGGTGTCGGCGTGGAGGAAGAGCAGCCAGTCGGCCTGCGCGGCGGCAGTGCCGAGAGCGAGTTGCCGGCCGCGGCCCGGTGGACCGGTGACGACGATCGCACCGGCGGCTTGCGCCGATGCGACGCTCTCATCGACCGAGCCGCCGTCGCTGACGATGATGTCGGTAACGAGTCCCGACGCGCGGGCGGCCTCGAACTGAGCGAGACTGTTGGACAATGACGCAGCGGCGTTCAGCGTCGGGACGATCACACTGAGTTCGACACGCCTTTCCGTCATTGCGAGGAGCGCAGCGACGAAGCAATCCAGAGCCGCGCGCTCGACGCCCCTCTGGATTGCTTCGCTGTGCTCGCAACGACGAGGTTACCGCACATAGCGCTTTTCCCACTCTGTCGTGATCCGCGTCATCCAGGCCGGATGCGGCTCGGGCAGGACCGCGCCCAACTCGGCATTGGTGGGCAGCGCCGGCACGCCGTCGGGCCGCGCGAACAGCGCCCGGCTGGCGGCCGGCACCTTGTCGAGGTCGAGCACGGTGAAATTGCCCATGTTGCGCGGATCTTGGGCGCGGGCTTGCGTGGCGGGTTCCAGAAGAAAGTTGGAGACCACCATGGCGGCTTCCGCGTTGGCGGCGTTGTAGGGAATCGCCACGAAGGAGGTGTTGCCGATGGTTCCGCGCTCCAGCACGAAGACGCGCGCGCTCTCCGGCAATTGGCGGTTGGCGATGCCGGTTGCGGCCTCGGCCGGGCTGAAGGAGATGTAGAAATCGATCTCGCCATCGACCAGCAACTGCCGCTGCGCCGGGCCGGTCTCGGGAAACTCCCTGCCCTGTCGCCAGAGGTGCGGGCGCAGTTCGTCGTACCAGGCCCAGAGCGGGGCTGTGGTGGCGGCAAAGCCGGCATCGTCGGGGGCGGCGTCGAGGATTTCCGGGTTGGGCGCGAGCTCGTAGAGCGCCTGCTTCAGGAAGGTCGAGCCGAGGAAATTGCGGATCGTCGGATGGGTCAGCCGGCCGGGATTGGCCTTGGCCCAGGCGATCATGGCCGGGACCGAGCGCGGCAGGCTCGCGGCAGGCGTGCGGGCGCTGTCGTACAGGAAGACGACCTGCGCCATGCGCCAGGGGGTGGCGAAGCCCTCCACCGGCACGGTGAAATCGACGATGTTGGAGCGTTTTTTCGTGGTGTCGACGAAGGCCCAGTTCGGCAGAGCCTCGACATAGGGGCCGTAGAGCAGCTTCTGCTGCTTCATCGCCAGGAAATTCGGGCCGTTGATCCAGATCAGGTCGACGCTGCCGCCGCTCTCGCGCCCGGCCTGTTTTTCGGCGACGACGCGGGTAACGGCTTCCGCCGTGTCACGCAGGCGGACATGGTTGATGGTCACGCCATAGGCCTTGCTGACCTCCTGTCCGACCCAGGCGATGAAGCTGTTGGTGCGCTCGTCGCCGGCCCAGGCGTTCCAGTAGACGGTCTGTCCCTTGGCCTTGGCGACGATCGCCGGCCAGTCGGCGGCGGTGATCGGTCGCGCTTGCGCAAAGACGGGCCCGACGAGCCCCGATGCGCCGGCGGCGGCTGCGAGGCGAAGCGTGTCGCGGCGGGTGATCATGGGGTGGCTCCTTTGATCGCGATCAGTCTTGCTCAAGTGGAATCGTCATTGCGAGCGCAGCGAAGCAATCCAGGAGGGCGTAGCGCGAGACGCTGGATTGCTTCGCTGCGCTCGCAATGACGAATCACTCGGCCGCGATCCTGCGCCCGCCGTCCAGCCGTTCCTCGCGGATGCGGGCGATGACGGGACCGAGCACCTCCTCGTGGAATTTGTCGCAGCCGATGCAGAGGTTGCGGTATTCGCCGCCCTTGGGCTGCATGGTCTGCGCCTTGGCGATGTAGGTGTCGAGGTTCCAGCCGTGATGGAGGCCCATCCGCTCGGGATGGCCCGCATTGATCGCCTCGTAGACTGGATGGCCGACCAGCGAATCGAGGATGCCGATCAGCGACTCCTCGGTCAGGTTTCCGATCGGCAGCTTCGTCTTCATGCAGCAGGGATAGACGTCGCCGGCGGCGTCGATCGCGACCTCGGAGCCGGAATAGCGGTGGTTCAGGAAGCCCAGGCCTCCCGACCAGCGGTTGCAGAAATTGTCGGCCATGGTTGCGGTCGAGAGGCCGTTCTTCCAGGCCCGGCCGCGCGGCCAGAGCTTTCCGATCCAGGCGTCGGGCGTCGCGCCGAAGAAGGAGAAGATCGGCCCCTCCTCCTCGTGCCATTTGCGGGTCTGGTGCTGCAGGCCGGAGCGCTGCATGCCGGCGGCCTCGAACCAGTCGATCAGCCGCGCCTGCAGCGGATCGCGCTTGGCTCCCTCCAGCCCGACATGAAAATCGTCCATTCCGGCGACGGAAATCATCCAGACGCCACGCTCGACCAGCTCATAGATGATCTGTTCGGTCAGAAGGTCGCCGGTGGTCTGGACCACGACGTTGACGCCGCCGCGATCGGCATAGCGCTCCCGCAGCGCCTCCAGCAGCGGATAAAGCGCCGGCTCGCGGATCGCGTCGATCAGCACCTCGCCGCCCGACAGGATGATCCGGCCGCGCCGCTCCTGCCAGCCGCCGCCGGGGATGGGCTGCTCGAGATCGAGGTAGGTCATGGCGTCGGGCAGGTTTTCGAGCACGCGCGGCCAGTTCTCCATCGTCTGGCCGACGACGTCACCCAACGCGTTACGGACGTAAGGCCGGAACTTGTCCTCGTAGCAATGCACGCATTTGCGGTGGCAGGCGTATGTGATCGACCAGTAGATGGATTCCATGCCCGCGCGTAACCTTGCCTTGATGCGCCGGCCCGATTGCGGGGTGCGGCGCAGCATTCCTGTCGCGCGCCATCTGAGCACAGGCGCGGAGGAAGTCGCTAGGGTTTCACGCCATCGTTATGCGGCGCGATCAGCGCCGTGAATTCGCGCGCCAGCTCGGTGGCGTCGAAGCGGCCCGGCCGCTGCCAGTCGATCGAGCCATTAAGCGCGCCGAGCAGGAAATAGCGCAGGGTCTCGGCCGAGCGCTCGGGCGACAGTATGCCGGCCGCCTGCATCTCCGCGATCAGGCCCCGCCAGACCTCCTCATAGGCGCGGCGGATCCGGCGCACGCTGTCGGGCGCAGGGATCGCCCCGAAACTGAAAGCCTTGATACTGGCGGAGGTGTAGTCGCCATGGCCATGCAGCGCGGTGAGATGAGCGGCGATCGCGGCCTCCAGCCTCTTGCGCGGCGGGGCGTCAGCCGTGTCGTCGAGCGCCTGCGAGACCGCATCGTGAACGAACCGTACGCCGTCATTGGCGACCGCCTCGACGATCTCCTCCTTGGAGGCGAAATGGTAGTACAGGCTCGCCTTGCGTATGCCCACGGCCTCGGCGACCTCGCGCAGCGTGGTCTGGTGGTAGCCGCCCGAGCGCAGCAGGCGCGCGGCGGTGTCGAGGATAGCCCGGCGAGAGCTGGATTCGGGTGCGCCGCGGGCGGATTGGGCGATGCTCATCGCGTGTCATCCCGTGCGCGCTGCGGCGCGCAGTGCCGCGGCGCAGACACGGGACCGCGCGCAGGATGAGCCTCTTCAGTACGGTCCCGCATCCGCGCAGCAGCATTGCATGCTGCGGCGCGTGCGGGATGACGGCGCTGGTCGCTCACAGCCGCTTCGCGACCTCTTCCAGCATGACCTCGGTCGCGCCGCCGCCGATCGACTGGACGCGGGCGTCGCGGGTCATGCGCTCGATCGTGCTCTCGCGCATGAAGCCCATGCCACCGTGGAACTGCAGGCAGGCATACATCACCTCGTTGACCAACTCGCCGCAATAGGCCTTGACCATCGAGACCTCGCGGGTGGCGTCAAAACCCTGCGCGTCGAGATATGCCGCGTGATAGACGAGCTGGCGGCCGGCCTCGACCTTGCTCGCCAACGTCGCGAGCTTCTGGCGGATGGCCTGCTTGTCCCAGAGCGGCGCGCCGAAGGCTTTTCGCGTGCGGACATAGTCCAGCGTCAGGTCGATCGCGGCCTGCGCTTCTCCGATCGCCATCGCGCCGATGACGGTGCGCTCGTTCTGGAAGTTGCTCATGATCGCGTAAAAGCCGCGCCCCTCCTGTCCGAGGATGTTTTCCGCCGGGATGCGGCAATCCTCGAAGACGAGTTCGGCGGTGTCGGACGAGCGCCAGCCATGTTTGTCGAGCGCGCGCGAGACGCGAAAGCCGGGCGTGCCCTTCTCGACCAGGAAGATCGAGACCGATTGCGATGGCTTGGCCGAGAGATCGGTCTTGGCGGCGACGCAATACAAATCCGCATGGACGCCGTTGGTGATGAACATCTTTGCGCCGTTCAGCACATAGGAATCGCCCTCACGCCGCGCCGTGGTGCGGATGCCCTTCACGTCCGAGCCGGCATCCGGCTCGGTGACGGCGACCGCGACGATCTTCTCGCCGGCGATGATGCCGGGCATGTATCTGTCGCGCTGGGCCTGGCTGCCGGCATTGGCGATGTGGACCGAGGCCATGTCGGTATGGACCAGCGCGGTGACAGCCACCCCCGAGAAGGTGGAGCGGCCGAGTTCCTCGGCCAGCACCACGGTCGCCATCGTGTCCATCTCCGAGCCGCCATACTCGGCCGGGTAGCGGATGCCGAAGAAGCCGAGCGAACCCATACGCTTCAGCACCTCGCGCGGCACGAAGCCCTGCTCCTCCCAGGCGAGCGCATGCGGCTTGATCTCCGTTTCGACGAAGCGGCGAACCTGATCGCGCAGCGCCTCGTGCTCCTCGGTGAAATAGGGCGAGCGGCGCGGGGCGTTCTCGCCACCGAGTTTCTCGACTGCCGACATGGCGTTCTCCCTGAGTGACCTACAGCTTGACCTCGGCGGCTCGTTCCGCCTACCTAACGGACGGTAGGTGAATTCGCGATGGTGTTCAACCCGTCATTGCGAGCGCAGCGAAGCAATCCAGAGGTTTGCGCGAGACCTCTGGATTGCTTCGTCGGCTGCACCTCCTCGCAATTACGGTTCGGGCTGGACAGGGACGAGACATGATACAGACCAGCCAAGCGACAACCGCCAACCCTCCCCCGCTCGCCGCCATGCTCGCCACGTTGCGCGAGCGCCATGCGCTGGTCGCCGGCGGCGGCGGCGAGAAAATGCGGGCGCGCCATGAGCAGCGCTCCAAGATCATGGTGCGCGAGCGGATCGACCTGCTGCTCGATCCACAAACGCCGTTCCTCGAATTGTCGCCGCTGGCCGCCTGGGGGCTCTATGGCAACGAAGTGCCCGGCGCGGGCATCGTCACCGGCATCGGATTGGTGCAGGGCCGCGCCTGCGTGCTGATCGCCAACGACGCCACGGTGAAGGGCGGCTCCTTCTTCGCCGAGACGGTGCGCAAGCATCTGCGGGCGCAGGAGATCGCCGAAGAGCACAGGCTGCCCTGCCTCTATCTGGTCGACTGCGGCGGCGCGTTCCTGCCGGAGCAGGACCGCGTCTTTCCCGATCGCGACCATTTCGGCGGCTCGTTCTACAACCAGTGCCGGATGTCGGCGGCGGGCATCCCGCAGATTTCGCTGGTCTTCGGCGGCTGCACGGCGGGCGGGGCCTATATCCCGGCGCTGTCGGACGAGGTCATCATGGTCAAGGGCACGGGCCGGATTCATCTCGGCGGCCCGCCGATCGTGAAGGCCGCGATCAACGAGATCGTCGATGGCGAGACCCTGGGCGGTGCGGAGATGCACACGCAGGTTTCGGGCGTGGCCGACCATATGGTCCTGACCGAGATGGAGGGGCTGGCGAAGCTGCGCGAGATCGTCGGCTCGCTCGCCGACAAAGGCAGATTGAAACCACCGCCGCAGGCCGGCAAGCCGCCAAAGCTTAATCCGGCCGATCTCGTCGATCTCGTGCCGACCGATCTGCGCCGCCCCTATGACGTGCGCGAGGTGATTGGCCGCATCGTCGACGACAGCGCCTTCAACGCCTTCAAGCCGGACTATGGCGCGACGCTGGTGACGGGCTTCGCCCATATCCATGGCCATCCCGTCGGAATCGTCGCCAATAACGGCGTGCTGTTCTCGGAAGCGGCCGTCAAGGGCGCGCATTTCATCGAACTCTGCGACCAGCGCCTGATCCCGCTGCTCTTCCTGCAGAACATCACCGGCTTCATGGTCGGCACGGAGGCCGAGCGCGGCGGCATCGCAAAACATTCGGCCAAGCTGGTCTATGCGGTCTCGAATGCGCGCGTGCCGAAATACACCGTGCTGATCGGCGGGTCCTATGGAGCCGGCAATTACGGCATGTGCGGGCGTGGCTTCCGCCCGCGCTTCCTGTTCTCCTGGCCCAATGCCCGCATCGCCACGATGAGCCCGGACGTCGCGGCCAATGTCGTCACCGAACTGCGCCGTCAGTCGCTGAAGGGCAACGCCGACGAGGCGGCGATCGCCGAACTCGACGCCAAGACCCGGGCCCAGTTCGAGGAACAGAGCGACCCCTATTACGCCACCGCGCGGCTCTGGGACGACGGCATCATCGAGCCCGGCCAGACGCGCGACGTGCTGGGTCTGTGCCTGTCGCTCGCGGCCGGCGAGGCGCGCGATACGAGCCCGCGCCCGGTGTATCGGATGTGATGGCGATGAAGTCGATCCCCCATTGTCATTCCGGGGCATCGCGCAGCGATGAACCCGGAACCCACGACCGGGCAAGCCGTTGCGGCTGCGGTTGTGACGTGATCACCCGGTCGTGGGTTCCTGTGTGTTGAGATCGTGTCATGTTTGGTGCGGGCGGGAGGCCGTTGGGTTCCCGGTGGCGAACACCGTTTCCCGGCTGCGGCCCCCGCCCGCGTTCCAAAACCCATCCTGAACAGTTGACCGAGGCCGCGCCAACGGACCTCGCAGCACAGGGACAGGCACCATGACCATACAGCCCTGCTTCATCGGAATCGACATCTCCAAGGCCCGGCTCGACGTGTTCGACGGTCGGCATCGGCGTCTCGCCAACCGGCCGGACGCGATCGCCGGCTTCCTGGCCGGGCTTGATCGGGAACGCTGCTTCGTCGTCTTCGAGGCGACCGGCCCCTATGACGGGCCGTTGCATGCCGCGCTCGCCGCCGCCGACATTCGCTTCGCGCGGGTCAACCCAGCCCGCGCCCGCGCCTTCGCCCGCGCCGCCGGCCTGCTCGCCAAGACCGACGCGGTCGATGCCCGCATGCTCGCCTTGATGGGCGAGGCGCTGGCCCTGTCCCCCGACGAACCCCGCGACGAGGCCCGGCTCGCGCTCGCCGCGCTCGCCGCCAGGCGCGACCAGCTCGTCGCCATGCGTGCCGCCGAACGCGTCCGGCTCAAGGCCGCCGCCGATCACATCGGCAGCCTGGCCCGCCACCTCCGCTTCCTCGACGACGAGATCGCCGCCCTCGACCGCGCCCTCGCCGAGGCCGTCCGCGCCGATCCGGGCCTCGCCGAGGCCGACGCGCTGCTGCGCTCGGCGCCCGGTGTCGGCCCCGTCACCGCCGCCACGCTGGCGGCGCTCATGCCCGAACTCGGACGCCGCGGCCCGAAAACCATCGCCGCGCTTGCCGGCCTCGCACCCGTCAACCGCGACAGCGGCCGACACAGAGGAAAGCGCAGCATCACCGGAGGACGAAGCCGCGTCCGGCGCGCCCTCTACATGGCCGCCATCGCCGCCGTGCGATCCAATCCGCGATTCAAGGCCTTCTACCAAGCTGTCCTCGACAGACGCGCCGCAGCCAAAATCGCCCTCGTCGCCGTCGCCAGAAAACTCCTCGTCGTCCTCAACGCCATGATCAAAAACAAAACAGCCTTCCAAACATGACACCCAACAAACACAGTTGCCGGGTTCGACCCTGACGGGCCGCCCCGGAATGACGAAGGTTCGCTGATGTTCTCGACCATCCTGATCGCCAATCGCGGCGAGATCGCCTGCCGCATCATCGCGACCTGCCGCAAACTCGGCATCCGCAGCGTCGCGGTCTATTCCGACGCGGACAGGGACGCGATGCATGTGCGCCTCGCCGACACGGCCGTGCATATCGGCCCTGCGCCGGCGCGCGAGAGCTATCTGCGCGCCGATCGCATCATCGAGGCGGCGCTGGCCACCGGCGCACAGGCGATCCATCCGGGCTATGGCTTCCTGTCGGAACGGCTCGACCTGATCGCCGCCTGCGAGGCCAGCGGGATCGTCTTCATCGGGCCTTCCGCCTCGGCCATCGACGCGATGGGCGACAAGATCCGCTCAAAGCAGATCGCACGCGACGCCGGCGTGCCCGGCGTGCCCGGCTATGACGGAGCCGACCAGTCGCCGGCCGTTCTGCGGGCGGAGGCGCTGCGCGTCGGCCTGCCGGTGATGGTCAAGGCCTCGGCCGGCGGCGGCGGCAAGGGCATCCGCAAGGTCGTCGACGAGGCGGAACTGGACGGCGCGATCGTCGCGGCGGCGCGCGAGGCGCAAGCGGCCTTCGGCGACGGGCGGCTGCTGATCGAGAAATTCGTCACCCGGCCGCGCCATGTCGAGGTGCAGATCGCCGGCGACCGGCACGGCACCATCGTGCATCTGTTCGAGCGCGACTGCTCGGTCCAGCGGTCCAACCAGAAGCTGCTGGAGGAAGCGCCCGCGCCGAACCTCATGCCCGAAACCCGCACCGCGCTGCACGACTATGCCCTGCGGCTCTCGCGGGCTATTTCATACGACAATCTCGGCACGGTCGAGTTCCTCGTCGATGCTGCGACGGAAGGCGTGTTCTTTCTCGAGATGAACACGAGGCTGCAGGTCGAGCATCCGGTGACCGAGGCTATCACCGGGCTCGACCTCGTCGAATGGCAGATCAGGATCGCCGCCGGCGAGACGCTGCCGCAGCGCCAGGACGAGATCACCTGCACCGGCCACGCGATCGAGGCGCGCGTCACGGCCGAGCGCGCCGACGAGGGCTTTCGTCCCGATACCGGCGTGATCCGCGCATGGGCGACGCCGCCGGGCCTGCGCACCGATTCAGGCGTCGCGGCCCGCAGCGAGGTTTCGCCGCATTACGATTCGCTGCTGGCCAAGGTGATCGCGCATGGCAGCGACCGGGCGGAGGCTGTCCGCAAGCTAACCGACGGGCTGGAGCGCATGGCCGTGCTCGGCCCCTCGACGATCCGCCCCTTCCTCGTCGATGCGCTGCGCCAACCGGCCTTTGCGGACGGGCGGGCGACGACACTCTTCCTCGCCGAGACCTGGCCTGAAGGCTGGCGGCCGCCTGTCGGCGACAGGGACGCAAGCCATGCGGTCGCGCTCGCGATCTGGCTGACGCAGCAAAAGGCCGGCAAGGCCGCCGGCCCATGGGGCGATCTCGGCGGCTTCCGTCTGCTCGCTCCGGCGGGCAGGCCGGCCGCAAGCCATGTCGCGGTCGGGCCGCAAGGCGAAGCCATGCCATGGCGCGCCGAAATCCGCGAAGGCTTCCTGCGCCTCTCCACCGGCGAGCGGCGCTTCGACGTCGCGGTGACGCCGGTCGATGCGCAGGGCTGGAGCGTCACGATCGACGGGCAGCGCTCGCAGGCAATCGCGGTGACGGAATCCGACGGCGTCTTCCTGCGACATCGCGATTTCGAGGGCCGCGTCGCGCTGATGCTCGCGGTCGAGGCCGCGGCGGCGGCGCGCGGGGCGGGCTCGGAAGCGGGCGATGCGGTGCGCGCCGGCATGCCCGGCACGCTGGTCTCGCTGCATGTCGCGGAGGGCGACGCCGTCAGCGCCGGTCAGGTCGTCGCGGTGCTCGAATCGATGAAGCTGTTCATGGAGCTGAAAAGCCCCGCCACCGGCACGGTGATCCGGCTCGGCGCCAAGCCGGGAGCGACGGTAGCCGCCGGCGATCTCCTGGTCGCGATCGAGCCGGCAGCGCCAGCCTGACTCAGCGCTCCCTGAAGGTCCGGTCGAGCTGGGTCGTGATCGGCTTGAGCAGAAAGTCGAGCGGGGTGCGCGGCACGGTCTCGATATAGGCCTCCGCCTGCATGCCCGCGATGACCCTGACCGGGGCCAGCCGCTCCATCTCGCTGCGCGGCAGGGAGACGCGGACGGTATAGTAGACCGTGCCCTGGCGCTCGTCGCGGCTGATGTCGGCGCTGATGCGCGCCACCTTGCCGGAGAGTTCGGGGTTGCTCGCCTGGTTGCCGGCCTGGACCTTGACCCTGACGGGCTGACTGAGGCTGATCTGGTCGATATCGGTCGGCGCGACTTTTGCGTCGAGCTGGAGTTCCTCGTCGGCCGGGACGATCAGCATGGCCGGCTCGCCGGGCTGGAGCACGCCGCCGAGCGTGTGGACTGTCAACTGATGCACCGTGCCGCTGCTGGGCGCGCGCAGGTCGATGCGCCGGAGCTGGTCCTGCGCGGCGGAGCGGCGCTCGACCAGTTCGCCCTCGCGGCCCTGGATCTCGCGCAGTTCCTTCATCACCTCGGCGCGCTGGTCCTCGTCGATCTGAATGATCTGGAGTTCGATCTCGGCGATCTTGCCTTCCGATTGGGCGATGCTGGCGAGAAGCTGGCCGCGCTGGCCCTCGAGCGCGGCCTGGTCGCGTTGAAGCGCGCTGAGCCGCGTGAGCTGGACCAGATTGCGCCTGTAGAGATCCTCGACGCCAACGAGCTCGACCGCGATGATGCCCGACTCGCGCTCCTTGGCCGCCTGCTGGGCCTTCAACCCCGTGATCTCGTCGCGCAACTGGGCGACGCGCTTGCGCAGCTGCGCGCGCTGGCCATCGCGGGCGGCGCGTCTCACCTCGAACAGCCTGGTCTCCGCCGCGATGAGCTGGGCGATCTCGGGGCTGGCCTTGCGGCTCTCGATTTCCGGCGTCAAGGCGAGCGCCCCTGCCCCGTCGCGCTCGGCGGCGAGCCGCAGCGAGCGCACCGCGAACTCGTCGATCTGCTTGCTGACGATCTGGTAATTGGCCCGCGCCACCGTTTCGTCGAGACGCAGCACGACATCGCCCGCCTTCACGCGGTCTCCGTCGCGCACCATCAACTCGCCGACGACGCCGCCAGTCGGGTGCTGGACCTTCTTGACCTCGCCTGCGACGACGAACTGGCCGGCGGCTGCGACGGCCCCCTGCAAGGTCGTCGTCATCGACCAGACGCCGAGCGTGCCGGCGAAGAAGCCGACGACGGCAAGGCCGACGAGCTGCTGCTTTCGCAGAGAGCGGATGTAGTCCGGCTTCGGCTGCGCCGGACCAGTCTGGAGCGCGTCGAGGTCTGTCATGCGGACACCACGCGGGCCGGGCGCACCATCGGGCTGGGCGTGGAGCCCGGCACGGAACTGGGCACCGGCTGGACCAATGCCTGGAGAATTTCGTCGCGCGGGCCGGCCGCGCCGATGCGCCCGTCTTTCAGGATCGCGACAAGGTTGACCGCCGCTAGCCCCGAGGGACGATGGGTGATGACGATCGCGATGCCGTCGCGCGCGCGGACCGAGCGGATCGCGGCGTTGAGGGCCTCGTCGCCGGCATTGTCGAGATTGGCGTTGGGCTCGTCGAGTACGACGAGGAACGGGTCGCCATAAAGCGCGCGGGCGAGCGCCACCCGCTGACGCTGGCCGCCCGAGAGCGCCGCGCCCGCCTCGCCAATGCGGGTGTCGTAGCCCTTTGGGAGCTCCAGGATGAGGTCATGAGCCGCCGCCGCGCGAGCGGCCGCGATGACCGCCTCGGAATCGGGCCGTGGCGCGAAACGGGCGATGTTCTCCGCGACCGTGCCGTCGAAGAGTTCGACATCCTGCGGCAGATAGCCGACATGGCGGCCAAGCTGGTCGCCCCATTGGTCGAGCGCCGCGCCGTCGAGCCTGACCGTTCCCTTATGCGACGGCCAGACCCCGACAAGCGCGCGCGCGAGCGTCGATTTGCCGGAACCCGTCGGCCCGATGATTCCGATGGCGTCGCCCGCCGCCAGACGCAGCGAAACGCCGGTGAGAACGGGTTTGGGCTGGCCCGGCGGGCCGACGACAAGGTCATCGGCGACGAGATGCCGGGCCGGGGCCGGCAAGGGCAGGCGCTGCTCGTCGGCTGGCACCAGCGCAAGGCTGCGCTCCAGCCGGCGATAGCTCTGGCGGGCGGCGACGAAGCCCTTCCAGTGGGAGACGGCGGTCTCGATCGGCGCGAGCGCGCGCGAGGTCAGGATCGAGGCGGCGATGATGACGCCGGCCGAGATCTCGCCCTGGATCGCGAGATAGGCGCCGAGCCCCAGCGACGCCGATTGCAGGATCAGCCGGAACACCTTGGCGAAGGCGCCGATTCCGCTGACGACATCGCTCGCCTTCAGCGTCTCGGCGACGTGGCGCTCGCTGATCGCGCTGTAGCGGGCGAGGAAAGCCGGGCGCATGCCGAGCGCGCTGAGCGCCTCGGCGTTGCGCCGCGTGGTCTCGACGAGATTCTGCCGGTGCCCGGAGACCTCCGCCAGAGCCCGCGCCGGCGGCTGGCTGCGCCGTTCGGTGAGCAGGGTCAGGCCGATGATCACGACCGCGCCACAGACCGTCAGCCAGCCGAGCCAGGGATGCAGCAGGAAGGTGACGATCAGGAAGATCGGCATGAAGGGCATGTCGAACAGGGCGGTGGGACCCAGCCCCGACAGGAAACCCCGGACCTGGTCGAGATCGCGCACCGGCGCGACGACCTCGGAACCGCGCACGCCCTTGAGCGGCAGTTCGGCGACGACCTGATAAACGCGCGGCGCGAGCAATTCGTCGAAGCGCGCGCCGATCCGCGCCAGCATGCGCGTCCGCAATCCGTCGAGCACGCCCTGCAGCAGGAAGGCCGCGAGCACGATCAGCGACAGCGCGACCAGCGTCGGCACCGAGCGGCTGGTCAGCACCCGGTCATAGACCTGCAGCATGTAGAGCGAGCCGGTCAGATAAAGGATGTTCACCAGCGCGGAGAAGATCGCGACGCCGCCGAACCAGCGCCTGCAGGCACCGAACGCCCGGCGTACCTCGGGCGAACGCGCGCCATCCTGAAAGGAGTTGCTCATCGACCAAGCCCGCCCCGCTCAGCGCCCGGCCGGACCGGTGCGCGCCGCCTTGCCCGACGCCCACCCGCTGTGAGCGCACGCTTGCGCCCATCGGGCTGACGACATGGTTTCCGTTTCGTAAAGCACAGTAGCGCCCGGCTTGCCAGCCGTCACGCGCCTTGCGCCGCGATCGTTTGCCTTGGTGAATACGCAGCCGGGCGTCCGGTTATTCCCCGCCTCGCATCAATTCTTACACGCTGGCACGCCAGCCCCGGCGCGGCAGCCAATTCGCCGGCGCCAGGGTTCCGCCACGCGACGATGACATGGCGTTGCCGATCTTTTCTGTTGCGTATCCGTCTGTTTCCATGAGATTTGCGGATTGGCGGGGGCCGGATCGAAAGGTCAAGGCATGCCTCCGACGCGTCGGCTCGACGGTATTCAATGGTTGAGAGCGATCGCGGCCGGACTTGTCGTCGTCGAACACAGCCGCAATGCGATCGCGAGCGCGTATCTCGGGCTCGCTCCGGCCGATTCACCGCTGTCGCTGTTTCCGTTCTCCGCCGGCGTCGACCTGTTCTTCGTCATCTCCGGCTTCATCATGGCCTATTCCAGCGCGCCGCTCTTCGGCCGCGAGGGCGGATGGCGCGTCTTCCTGCTGCGGCGGATGGCGCGGATCGTGCCGCTCTACTGGCTGACGACCAGCTTCATGCTCGTCGTCTTCATCGCGATCGGCAGCCCTGCCTGGAGCGGCGCGTCCTTTGCCTCCCTCATCGCGTCCTATGCCTTCCTGCCGGCGCCGAATGCCGACGGACGGCCCTTCCCGCTTTTCGTGATCGGCTGGACGCTGAACTACGAGATGGCGTTCTATGCCGTCTTCGCGCTGTTCATCGGCTTTCGCGAAAGGACGGCGCTGCTGCTGACGGCTGCGACCATCGTCGCCATCGCCGCGCTCGGCCTGATGTTCGCGCCGGCGTCGCTGCCGCTGCGCTTCTGGTCGAATCCGATCATCCTCGAATTCGTGGCCGGCATCGCCTTGCACGCGCTGTACCGGGCGGGCGTCCTGCGGTTTGCAGGCCTGGTCCGGTTCGCGCTTGCCGCGCTCGCCATCGGCTTTCTCGTTGTCCATCCGGACGATCCCGGGCTCTGGCGAGCGCTGGTCTGGGGCGGCCCCGCCACTCTGCTCGTCGCCGTGGCGCTGGCGTGGAGCCAGACGTCTCGGAGCGTTGCCGCAGCCTCGCGAGCCGAGCTCGCCGGCGATCTCTCCTACGCGGTCTATCTCGCGCACCTGCCGGTGGTGCTGACACTGCAGGCGGCGCTGCCGGCGCTCCTGCCGGCTGCGGGATGGGTCTGGTTCGGGCTGTTCCCGGCCCTTGTGATCATTGGCACGCTCGCCTCCGCCACGCTGCTGCACAGGCTGGTCGAGCGGCCGATCCTGCGGGCGGCGCGGCGGGTTTCGCTGCCGCCGCCGACCGCGGCCGGGATCAGAACGCCTCTTCCCAGTTCCGCGACAGGCGCATCGCCGAATTGATCAGGCCGACATGGGAATAGGTCTGGGGGAAATTGCCCCAGAGTTCGCCGGATTCGAGATCGGCGTCTTCCGACAGCAGGCCGAAGCTGTTTCGCCGTTTCAGGATGCGCCCGAACAGCTCCTTGGCCTCCTCGACGCGACCGATGGCGTAGAGCGCGTCGACATACCAGAAGGCGCAGATCAGGAAGCCCGTGTGCATGAAGCCGAAATCGTCCTGCGTCGCGTAGCGCAGCAGCATGTCGCCGCGCCTCAGCTCGCGGCCGATCGCCTCGACGGTCGCGACATAGCGCGGATCGTCGGCCTTGACGAAGCCGAGTTCCGCGAAGAGCAGCAGCGTCGCGTCGAGATCGGACCCATCGAAGGTCGAGACGAAATGGCCCTTCTCCTCGTTCCAGATGCGCTCGCCGATGATCTGCTTCAGCCGCTTCGATTCGGCTTTCCAGTATTCCTTGCGGTCGGCGCGGCCGAGCGTGCCGGCGATGCGGGCGAGCCGGTCGCAGGCCGCCCAGCACATCACGCTGGAGAAGGAATGCACCACCTGCTTCTCGCGCAGCTCCCAAGGGCCGGCATCGGGCTTGTCGAAATAGGCGATCGCAAGTTCGCCCATCCGTTCGAGCTGGCCGAAGAGCGCCTCCTTGCCCGGCCGGATCAGGCGCTGGTCGAAGAAGGAATGCGTCGCCGCCAGCACGACCGCGCCATAGCCATCGTTCTGAATTTGAGTCGCCGCGCCGTTTCCGAACCGCACCGGCTGGTGGCCGCGATAGCCCGACAGGTTCGGGGCCTCGAACTCCTCCAGCGTGCCGCCGCGCGTGATCGGGTAGAGCGGCGGCAGGTGCTCGGAGCCGCTTTCGGAGAACGTATCGACGATGTTGGTGATGAAGCCGAGATAATCCTCCATCGTCCGGGTCGTGCCGAGCCGGTTCAACGCATGCACGACGAAATAGGCGTCGCGCAGCCAGCAGAAGCGATAGTCCCAGTTGCGCTGGGTGCCCGGCGCCTCAGGGATCGAGGTCGTCAGCGCCGCCACGATCGCGCCCGTCTCCTCGAAGGAGCAGAGCTTCAAGGTGATGGCGGCGCGGATGACCTCGCGCTGCCAGTCGAAGGGCAGCGAGAGCGAGCGGACCCAGTCGCGCCAGTAATCGGTCGTCTTGTCGAGGAACTCGCGCGAGGTCGTCTCGATCTCGGCGCGCAGGGCCTCGTCCGAGCCGACGAAGAACGAGAACGGCCGATCGACCGCGAAGGGCACGCTGTCGACGACATAGGAGATCGGCGCGTCCGTGGTCAGCCGGATGGTCTGGTCGGCGCCGACATAGCGGACATGGTTGGAGCCGCGCGTCATTTCGTCGGGTTCCTCGCCGAGGCCCAGGCAGGGCTTCAGCACCACCCTGATGCGCGGACGGCCGGAGATGCGGCGCACCCGGCGGACGAGCTGCGGCGGGCGGAATGAGCGCTCATAGCGGACGAAACGCGGCGCGAAATCGAGGATCTCGATGGCGTTGCCATGATCGTCGGAGAGCACCGAGGACAGGATCGCGGTGTTGTCGAGATAGGCCTGCTCGCAGCGCGTCATGCCGACCAGTTCGATCGCGAAGACGCCCTTTTCGGGCATGGCGTCGCCGTCATCGGCCCTGTTGTCGATCAGCGCGCAGAACACCGGGTCGCGGTCGAAGCGCGGAAAGCAGCCCCAGACGATGCGCGCCCTGCGGTCGACGAGCGCCGCGACCGAGCAGTTGCCGATCACGCCGAGATCGAGCGAGGCGGAGTTCCGCCCCACGGTCGTTGTGGTCACTGTCATCATTATTCCTATTGGGAGCTTGCCTGGAAGAAGCTGGCCAAGGTCAGGCCGCCTTGCTCTGCGGCGGTCAGGAGAATGGCGCGCAGATCGGTCGGAGAGGCGAGCCGGTGCGTGGCGCAGGTCTCGCCCGCTCCGATGCGGATGGAGACGCCGCCCAGCGCGTTTACTGCCTCGAAGCCGGCCTCGTCGGTGATGTCGTCGCCGATGAAGACGGGCACGCGCCCGGCATAGGGCGGCGAGCGCATCAGCCAGGCGATCGCCCGGCCCTTGCTCGCGCCGGCCGGTACGATCTCGGCGACGGATTTGCCCTCCTGCAAGCGGACGCCCGGACCCATCCGCGCCGCGATGGCGCGCATCAGGTCCAGCGCCTCGTCCTTGAGATGGGACGCCATGCGCCAATGCAGCGCGATCGAGATGCGCTTGTCCTCGACAATGATGCCGACATGACTGTTGGCGAAGCGCACGAGATCGCGCGTCGCCTCGCGCATGGCGTCTGGCGCATCGGCCTGCGCGCGGATTTCGCCGTCGATGCGAATCTGCGCGCCATGCAGCCCCGCCGCATCGAACCGGTAAGGCTCCAGCACCGTATCGAGAAATCCGATCGGCCGGCCGGAGACCAGCGCGAGCGCGCCGTTCAGGCTCAGCCGCAAGGCCTCGAGCGCCGGCGCGATCCGGCGGTCGAGCTTCACGGCGTCGGGCAGCGGCGCGATTTCGACGAGCGTGCCGTCGAAGTCGAGAAACAGGGCGATCCCCGCCTCCGCCGTCGCAACCGGCCGCGCCTCGTCGATATGTTGCGTCTCGATCAGATCCATCATGAATGCTTTGCTGAGCGCCAGAACCGGCAAAATTGCGGCCCGCGCTCAAAAACTCCTCGTTCGTTCAAGGCCGCGGAGATTGCGTTCGAACCTGCAATGTCGCGGCGAGAGAGCGTTCGCGACCTCGCCACATTGTGCCTTCAGGCTGCGCCCATCGTCACGATGTCGACGTCGCACCGACATGGCGTCGCCATCGGCCCCGCCATGCCGCCCCTGAAACATTACGCCCGCCGGCGCGTTCTGTTCCTGCGGCCTGTGTCAAAATTCTGGCAGCGGCCCGTAAACCGGAGATCGTCCCGACCATGCGCCTCGTCATCGTCTCGAACCGCGTCACCATTCCCGATCGCTCGGAGAAGGCCGCGGCAGGCGGTCTGGCAGTGGCGCTGCGCGAGGCGCTCGACAGCCATGGCGGGCTCTGGTTCGGCTGGAGCGGCGAGGTCGCGGAGAACGCGGCCGGCGCCCCGGTGAAGACGGCCCAGCGCGGCAAGGTAACATATGCGGTCACCGACCTGACGAGCGCCGAGCGCGACAGCTACTATCTCGGCTTCTCCAATCGCGCGCTTTGGCCGCTGATGCATTACCGACTCGGCCTGACCGAATTCTCGCGCACCGAATATGAGGGCTATCTCGGCGTGAACCGCCGCTTCGCCAAGGCGCTCGTGGCCATGCTGCAGCCCGAGGACGTGATCTGGATCCACGATTATCACCTGATCCCGCTCGCCGCCGAACTGCGTCGTCGCGGCGTCACGAACCGGATCGGCTACTTCCACCACATCCCCTGGCCGCCGAGCGAGGTCTTCGGCGCGCTGCCCTTCAGTTCGACGCTGATCGGCACGATGGCGGCCTATGATCTCGTCGGCGTGCAGACCGAGATCGACGCCGCGAACCTGATCGGCGGGCTGAAGGCGCTGTCGGGAGCCAGCGTCGATGGCGACCGCGTCCGCGTCGGCCGGCGCCAGACCAGCGTGCAGGCCTTCCCGATCGGAATCGACGTCGAATCGTTCCGCAAGCTCGCGGCGGCGTCGGTGCGGGCCGCGACCCTGCCGATCAAGACGACGCGAGAGACCCTTGGCGAGCGCAAGCTCGTCATCGGCGTCGACCGGCTCGACTATTCCAAGGGCATCGTGCCGCGGCTGGAGGCGTTCGGGCAGTTCCTGCGCAGCCATCCCGAGCATCGCGGCCGGGTCGGCCTGCTCCAGATCGCGCCGCCCTCGCGCTCGGAGGTGCCGGAATATGCCGAACTCGACCGCCAGTCGGACGAGGTGGCGGGACGCCTGAACGCGACGCTCGGCGAATTCGACTGGACGCCGATCCGCGTCGTCAAGAAGGCCTATTCGCGCAACGCGCTGGCTGGGCTCTACCGGCGCGCGCAGGTCGGCCTCGTCACGCCTATGCGCGACGGCATGAACCTCGTCGCCAAGGAGTATGTCGCGGCCCAGGACCCGGCCGATCCCGGTGTGCTGGTGCTGTCGCGCTTCGCCGGCGCGGCGCAGCAGATGGGCGAGGCGCTGATCGTCAATCCGTTCGATACCCATGAGGTGGCGGACGCGATCCGGACGGCGCTGGCGATGCCGAAATCCGAGCGGATCAGGCGTTTCGAGCGGCTTTATGCCGTAATCGACGCCAGCGACATCGGCTGGTGGACGAAGCGCTACCTTGCGGCGCTGTCGAACAGCGTCGCTCCCCGGCAACCGACGCCGCCAAGGACCGGGCCACGCAGGAGCCCGGCGAAGTCGGCCGACGGCGACAGGCCTCGCAAGACCGTCAAGACGATGCCGGCCGTTCCGAAGTCACCGCGGGACCGCACCGCGCAGCCGGGCTCATCGCCCCACTGAGATGGCGGCCGCCTCGCCTGCTCGCCTTCAGGTCGCAGGCCTTGCCCAATGCGCCTTTGCATCGCTAGAAGGCGCGCAGGGGCGGTTGCCGCTTGCGACTCGCGACCGCAAGTGTCAGTGCCGGTTGTCGGGTCTCCGCAAGCGTCGGAACCCGGCCGTTGTCGAATCCCTGGAAGGGCACCAGCCGCGATGGCTGAGGAGGCGGGCGGAGGGCTGAGATCGATGCGAGGCGCTCTCGGAGGACCTGGCGTCCTGCTGCGCCGCCTTCGCGAGGTGATGGCGGCGTCGATCAGCCCGCAAGAGCGGCTGGATAGGCTCGTCGTCCTGATCGCCGGCAATCTCGTCGCCGAGGTCTGCTCGGTCTATGTGCTGCGCGAGGACGGCTCGCTCGAACTCTATGCCACCGAGGGCCTCAACCGCGAAGCCGTCCACCTCACCACCATGCGCGCGGGCGAGGGCATCGTCGGCCTGATCGCGCGCGAGGCGGAGCCGCTGGCGCTCTCGGACGCGCAGAACCACCCCGCCTTCTCCTACCGTCCCGAGACCGGCGAAGAGATCTACCGTTCCTTCCTCGGCGTGCCGATCCTGCGTGGCGGCGCGGTGATGGGCGTGCTCGTCATTCAGAACCGCGCGACGCGGCTCTACAGCGAAGACGAGATCGAGAGCCTGCAGACCACCGCCATGATCATGGCGGAGATGATCGCGGCCGGCGGGCTGAAGTCGCTGTCGGCGCCCGGGGCCTCGATCGGCCTCGATCGGCCGATCCACGGCATCGGCGTCTCGCTCGCCGACGGGGTGGGCCTCGGCCATGCCGTGCTGCACGAGCCGCGCGTCGCGATCACCAACCTGATCGCGGAGAACCCGGCCGGCGAGGTCAAGCGGCTGGAGGCTGCGATCGCGGAGATGCGCGCCTCGATCGACGAACTGCTCGAGCGCGGCGACGTTTCCCATACCGGCGAGCACCGCGACGTGCTCGAGACCTTTCGCATGTTCGCCCATGACCAGGGCTGGCTCAGGCGCATGCGCGAGGTCGTGATGACCGGCCTGACCGCCGAAGCCGCCGTCGAGCGCGTGCAATCCGATACGCGCGCGAAGATGCTGCGGCAGACCGACCCCTATCTGCGCGAGCGCCTGCACGATCTCGACGACCTCGCCAACCGGCTGCTGCGCACGCTGATGGGCAAGGCCAACGGCGTCGCGCGCGAGGAACTGCCCGAGAACGCGATCCTGATCGCGCGCTCGATGGGGCCGGCCGCGCTGCTCGACTACGACCGCGCCCATCTGCGCGGGCTGGTGCTGGAGGAAGGCGGGCCGACGAGCCATATCGCGATCGTGGCGCGCGCGCTCGGCATCCCCGCCGTCGGCGAGATCGTCAACGCGACAGCGCTCATCCAGTCGGGCGACGCCGTCATCGTCGACGGACAAGCCGGCGAGGTGCAGATCAGGCCGCAGCCGGACGTCGAGAACGCCTACAAGGACAAGGCACGCCTGCGCGCCCGCAAGCAGGAGCAGTACCGCAAGCTGAAGACGGCGCCCGCCGTCACCAAGGACGGCGTGCCGATCGTCCTGCAGATCAATGCCGGGCTGCTGGTGGACATGCCGAATCTGGAGGCGACCGCCGCCTCGGGCATCGGCCTGTTCCGCACCGAACTGCAGTTCATGGTCGCCCAGCACATGCCGACGACGAGCGAGCAGCAGGCGCTCTATTCAGCCGTGCTCGAACAGGCTGAAGGGCGGCCGGTGACCTTCCGCACGCTCGACATCGGCGGCGACAAGGTGCTGCCCTATATGGAGCGCGTCGAGGAGGAGAATCCGGCGCTCGGCTGGCGCGCCATCCGCATCGGGCTCGACAAACCGCGCCTGCTGCGGGCGCAGGTCCGGGCCCTGCTGCGGGCAGGCGCGGGCCGCGACATGAAGATCATGCTGCCGATGGTGGCCACGGTGGACGAGTTCCGCCGCGCGCGCCTGCTGGTCCAGCGCGAGCAGGCGATGCTCGCCAAGCAGGGCCATGCGCCGACGTTGAGCCTGCAGCTCGGCGTCATGGTCGAGGTGCCCTCCCTGCTGTTCGAGATCCACGAAATCGCGCGCGAAGCCGATTTCCTCTCGATCGGCACCAACGACCTCATGCAGTTCCTGTTCGCGGCCGACCGCGAGAACAAGCGCGTCGCCGACCGGTTCGACCCGCTCTCGGTCGGCGCGCTCCGTGCGCTCAAGACAATCGTCGATGCGGCGATGGAGGCGAACTGCCCGGTCACCGTCTGCGGCGAGATGGGCGGCAAGCCGCTGGAGACGATGGCGCTGATCGGTCTCGGCTACCGCGCCTTCTCGATGACGGCTGCGTCGGTCGGACCGGTCAAGGCGATGCTGCGCGCGCTCGACGTGGACAAGCTGCGCGACCGGCTCGACTGGATGCTGGCCGCGCCCGACGGCGCGGCGTCCCTGCGCCCGCAGCTTGCGGCGCTGGCGGCCGAGCTGAAGGCGCCGGTCTAGCGAGGCTCGCCGCCTGCGCCACCGCCGCTCCCGCATTCGCTCTTTTCGAGTTCCGCCATGTCGCTCCCCCTGCCGCAAGACCGTCTCGACGCCATCGTGGCCCGCCACGCCGCCGCCACCGACGAGATCAACCACGCAACCGAGGCCGGCCGCACCGTCGAACTCGCCAAGGAGCTCAACGAACTCGAACCGGTCGTCGGCGCGATCGCGGCCTGGCGGCAGGCGCAGGCGACGCTCGACGAGGCTCAAGGACTGATCGACGACCCCGCCACCGACGCAGAGTTCCGCGACCTCGCCTATGAGGAGCGCGACGCCGCCCGCGCCGAGATCGAGGCGAGGGCGCGCGAAATCCTGATCGCGCTGCTGCCGAAGGATGCAGCCGACGAGCGCGGCGTCATCCTCGAGATCCGGGCCGGCACCGGCGGCGACGAGGCCTCGCTCTTCGCGGGCGATCTGTTGCGGATGTACCAGCGTCACGCGGCCCAGCACCGCTGGAGCGTCGAGATAATGTCCGAAAGCGAGGGCACGGTCGGCGGCTACAAGGAGGTCATCGCCGAGATCGCCGGCAAGGGCGTCTATGCGCGGCTGAAGTTCGAATCGGGCGTCCATCGCGTCCAGCGCGTGCCCGACACCGAGACGAGCGGGCGCATCCACACCTCGGCCGCGACCGTGGCGATGTTGCCGCTCGCCAGCGACGTCGATGTCGTGCTCAACGACGCCGACATCCGCATCGACACGATGCGAGCCGGCGGAGCCGGCGGCCAGCACGTCAACAAGACCGAATCGGCGGTGCGGCTGACGCATCTTCCGACCGGCCTCGCCATCGTGGTGCAGGACGAACGCTCGCAGCACAAGAACAAGGCCCGCGCCTATGAGCTGCTCAGGGCCAGGCTCTACGACATGGAGCGGACAAAGGCCGATGCCGAGCGCGCCGCCGACCGACGTTCGCAGATCGGCTCCGGCGACCGTTCGGAGCGCATCCGCACCTACAACTTCCCGCAGGGGCGCGTGACCGACCACCGCATCAACCTGACGCTCTACAAGCTCGACGAGATGATGCAGGGGCTCGTGCTCGACGAGATCATCGACGCGCTGACGGCCGAGCACCAGGCCGCCCTGCTCGCCGATACGAACGCGGCGTGAGGCGATGAAACCTCCCAGCCCGAGAAGCGTTGATCTCCCATCGAACACACAGATGGCGGGAGACGCTCATGACCAGGTTCACAGCAGGCAAGATCACGGCGGGGTTCGCGCTGGCGTCGATGATGGCGCTGGGCTCGATGGCTCCGGCGCAGGCCCAGGAGCGCGCGCTGCGTCGCGCCACCTCGGGCGAGCCGGCGATGCTCAACAAGGCGATGACGCAGTCGCAGGCGCGCCGGGCCTGCCAGAGCGAGATGCGCGGCTCGCGCGAGGGACGCGCGGCGATCCGCCAGAAAATGACCTTCTGCATCAACGAAAAGATGCAGGGCAACTGACGGGCGAACCGCCGACCATCGCGGCCGCGCGGAGAACGCTCACCGCGCGGCTTTTGGCCGCTGGCTTCGAGGATGCGGCGCTCGACGCACGCATCCTGATCGAAGGCGCGCTCGGCCTCGATGCGGCCAGCATCGACCAACGGGCGCCGATCGGTTCGGCGGCCCTGGAAAAGCTCGAAGCCTATGCGGCGCGACGCCTGACGGGCGAGCCGGTCTGGCGCATCCTCGGCGAGCGGGAATTCTGGGGCATGCCGTTCCGGCTTTCGCCCGCGACGCTGGAGCCACGCCCCGACAGCGAGACGCTGATCGAGGCGGCGCTCGCCGCCCTGAAGGACCGCCGCGACGAGCCGCTGGCGATCCTCGACCTCGGCACCGGCACGGGCTGCCTGCTGATCGCGCTCCTGACCGAATTTCGCGTCGCGCGGGGCCTCGGCGTCGATCTGTCTGACGAGGCCTGCGCCACGGCGCGGGAGAATGCGCTGCTGAACCGCGTCGCGGACCGGGCCTCGATCCGTCAGGGCGCGTGGACGCGCGGGCTGTCGCAACGCTTCGATCTGATCGTCTCGAATCCGCCCTACATCCCGACAGCGCAGATCGCGACCCTGTCGATCGCCGTCCGCGAACACGACCCGGTGCTGGCGCTCGACGGCGGCGATGACGGGCTTGCCTGCTACCGGGCGCTGGCGGCAAGCCTGCCGGATGCGCTCGCCCCGAACGGGCTCGCGGTCATCGAGATCGGCGCCGGGCAGGGGCCCGACGTCACAGCGCTGATGGATGCGGCGGGCTTGCGATCGGCAGGTTCGCGGCGCGATCTGGGCGGGCATGAACGCGCGCTTCTGTTCACCGTTTGACGATACGCACAGGCATTTGTGCGAATTTGCTTGGATGCCGGGCCAAAAACCGCTATGCACTGAGACAAGCCGAAGCTGGTGTCGTCAGCGCCGAGCCCTTGGGACAGGTCCCGACGGCCAAGCGATGCCTCCGGACAAGTCCGCAGACAGACGGAAATTGACACAGCCAGTTTGGATATCCGACAGCGCCTTGACGCTCGTCGGCCCTTGGAGCGGAGATCGCTCCGGTTTGGAAAAGAGCGCGTGACGGCCAAAGACGGCATATCGCCCCTTCAGGTCAACTCAGCCCGGCATGGCGTCGCAACCCGCCATGCTTCGGAACGCGCATGACGCCGCAACGGTTGCTTCGAAAAGACAGACGCGAATGAGACCAGGTCAGAACCGGCGTATGCGCGGCCGTAACAACAATAACAACAACAATGGCAACAACCACGGCAACCGCAAGGCGCCCAATCCGCTGCAGCGGAGCTACGAGTCCAACGGTCCCGACGTGAAGGTCCGCGGCACCGCGCAGCATGTCGCCGAGAAATATCTGCAACTGGCGCGCGATGCCCAGTCGTCGGGCGACCCGGTGGCGGCGGAGAACTATTTCCAGCATGCGGAGCACTACTACCGCATCCTGCTGGCGGCGCAGGAGCAGATGGCCCAGCAGTTCGGCCACAGCTTCCCGCCCAATCGCGGCTTCGTCGAGACCAATGACGACGAGGGCGACGAAGGCGACGAGGACGCCCAGGACTTCCAGCCCGGCGCCGGCCCCCAGCCCGAGATCCGCAGCAATGACGGCGGCCAGGCCAACTTCAACGGCAATGGCTACAACGGCAACGGCGCCCACCGCCAAGAGGGCGGCCAGGCCGACGGCCAGGGCGGCAACGGCCAGCGTTTCGACCGTCCCAACCGCAACGACCGCCACCAGCACGACCGCAACAACGGCGACCGGCAGGGCAACGATCGGCAGAACAACGATCGCAACGGCCCGCGCCGCTTCGACCGTAACGACAGGCAGGATCGCCCTCGCTTCGACCGCAACGAGGGCGGCCAGGGCGGCTATGCGCCGCGCCCCGATGCGCCGCGCTCCGACATCCCGGTGCCGTCCGACCAGCCCGACGCCGTCATGCAACCGCGCGCGCCCGAGCCGCGCTTCGAACGTCCGGACCGGCCTGAGCGCAGCGAGCGGCCCGAACGGGGCCCGCGTCCCGAGCGCCGCCCGCGCCGCGAGCCCGACGCCGTCGACAGCGATGGCGACGTCGCTGCCGCACTGCCCTCGTTCCTGACCACGCCGGTCAGGGTTCCGATCTCGGTGGCCGACGAGGCTCCCGCATCGGCGCCTGCCGCCGAGCCCGACGATGCCGGAGCCGGCGACGCCCCCAAGCGGCCGCGCCGCCGCCGCTCGCCGCGCGAGGTGATGGATGCGCTGGGCTCGGATGGCGACAACGCCGTCGAGTGAGCCGGGCGTCTCGCCTGCAGCAGAGACAGGGAAAGGGACCCTCGCGGGTCCCTTTTTCGTTCAGGCGATGCCGAGACCCGCGCGTTGCGGAGCCTCGCCTGCCCCGACCGTGAGCCGCTCGCCCTCGGCCAGACGGCCTCCCGCGACGATCTCGCAATAGACCCCGCAATCGATGTGGCCATAGGCGCTCATCAGGGCCTTCGGGATCTGCAGGTCGCGAATGCCCGTCACCGGATCGACATTGGTCGCCGCGCAGCGGTCGATGCGCTTGGTCACCCTGAGCCGCAGGCCGGACGGGGCCGTCAACTCCCGCCCGACGAGATCGAACTCGGCCCAGGGCGCGAGGCCCTCGACCATGATGTTGCCGCGGAAGCGCAGCGGATCGAGGGCTGAGCCGATGCGGCTCTCCAGATCGGCGACGCTGGCGAGGTTGATGATCGAGACATAGCCCGAGCGCGAATCGGTGAAGCGGAAGCCGTCAGGCGCGCTCAGCAGGCGCGGCTTGCCGCGCAGCTCGTCGGGCATGAAGCCCTCGAAGAACGCCGCGATCAGCCCCCTGCCCTCGGCGGTCGCCGTGCTGGCGCGCAGAACCTCGCCGCCCTCATAGGCGATGACGAGATCGCCGCTGGCGTCGTCGAACCGCGTACGCAGCCGCGCCAGCATCTCATGGCGCATCAGCATCAGGAACTTGATCTTGGGCTGGTGCTGCGGCTCGGCGGCATCGAAGCCCGACGGGCCGTTCTCGATCGCGAAGAGCCGGTCGCCGGGGAAGTAGCCGTCCGTCTCGAGAACGGCGCTCGGCAGGCGCTCGGGCGAGAGCCCCTTGACAGGGTAGCGATAAAGCGAGGCGATGCGCATGAGAGGCTTTCGTTCGAACAACTCTGGCAATCAAAACAACGCTGTCACCCCGGACAAGCGGCGTTAGCCGCGCCGCTCCGGCATCCAGGCCTGAACGGTTCCGGAATGGATCCCGGCTCTGCGCTTCGCTTGCCCGGGATGACGGCGTGGTTCAAAACGACATTGGACGCAGGTTATCTGGGCGCAGCGTCGAAATCAGATCAAATCCTTGCATCGTTTTCATCACCGCTTCGGGACGCGCACCCTGATCGCCTCTTCCTCCGCCTCCTCGACAAACTCAGCCACCGAGCGCTGGCAGCCCCAGCCGGCGAGAACATCGTCGGTGTCGTCGGCGACGAAGAAGCGCGCCGCTTCGCGCTCGTAGCCATCGGCGAGCAACTGCTCATAGTCGGTATGGACATGCCGGACATGGCTGCCGAGCGCGAGCCAGAGCGCGGTCGCCGGCGGCAGATCCTTCATGTGCCGGCGCTCGGCGAGGGTGACCACCGCCTCGGCATCCGACAAGGGGATGCCGGGCGCGAGCGCCCGCAGGGCTTTCCGGATCGACTGCTGCCGTTTCGTGCCCACCATCGGCGCATGCTGCCCGGCCGGCTGCATCCCGGTCAACCATACCTGCCGACACCCCTTCCGTTGCGCGGATGCCACACCTATCTCTTGCGGGAAGGGTGTCCTCCCGGAGCCCTATCCTGACGAAAGGCAGCCGGATCAGCGTCGCCACGGGGCGCGCCGGCGGGCGGAGTGCAAAGACCATGAACATCGAGAGATACACCGACAGGGCCAAGGGCTTTCTGCAGGCAGCGCAGACGATCGCGCTGCGCGAGGGCCATCAGCAGTTCACGCCGGAGCACCTGCTCAAGGCGCTGCTCGACGACGGCGAGGGCATGGCGGCGGGGCTGATCGACCGCGCCGGCGGACAGTCGCGGCTGGCGCTGCAATTGACCGATACGGCGCTCGCCCGCCTGCCCAAGGTGTCGGGCAGCGGCGCATCCGGCCCGAACCTGACGCCGGGCCTCGCGCGCGTCTTCGCCACGGCCGAAAAGGCCGCCGAGAAAGCCGGCGATTCCTTCGTCACGGTGGAGCGGCTGCTGCTCGCGCTGGCGATCGAGAAGGAGACGGAGGCCGGCAAGGCGCTCGCCAAGGCCGGTGTCAACCCGCAGTCGCTCAACACCGCGATCGAGGCGATCCGGAAGGGCCGCACCGCCGATTCCGCATCGGCCGAACAGGCCTATGACGCGCTGAAGAAATACGCCCGCGACCTGACGGCGGCCGCCCGCGACGGCAAGCTCGACCCGGTCATCGGCCGCGACGAGGAGATCCGCCGCACCATTCAGGTGCTCTCGCGCCGGACCAAGAACAATCCGGTCCTGATCGGCGAGCCCGGCGTCGGCAAGACCGCCATCGCCGAGGGGCTGGCGCTGCGCATCGTCAATGGCGATGTGCCTGAGAGTCTGAAGGACAAGGAGTTGCTGGCGCTCGACATGGGCTCGCTGATCGCGGGCGCGAAATATCGCGGCGAGTTCGAAGAGCGGCTGAAGGCCGTTCTGAACGAGGTCTCAAGCGCCGATGGCGGCGTCATCCTGTTCATCGACGAGATGCATACGCTGGTCGGCGCCGGCAAGACCGACGGCGCGATGGACGCCTCGAACCTGCTCAAGCCCGCGCTCGCGCGCGGCGATCTGCACTGCATCGGCGCGACCACGCTCGACGAGTACCGCAAATATGTCGAGAAGGACGCGGCGCTCGCCCGGCGCTTCCAGCCGGTCTTCGTGGCCGAGCCCTCGGTCGAGGATACGATCTCGATCCTGCGCGGGCTGAAGGAGAAATACGAGCAGCACCACCGCGTCCGCATCACCGATTCGGCGCTGGTCTCGGCGACGACCCTGTCGAACCGCTACATCACCGACCGCTTCCTGCCCGACAAGGCGATCGACCTGATCGACGAGGCCTCGGCGCGGCTGCGGATGCAGGTCGATTCCAAGCCCGAGGAACTGGACTCCATCGACCGCGAGATCGTGCGGCTGAAGATCGAGCAGGAGGCGCTCAAAAAGGAAAGCGACGCCGGCTCGAAGGAGCGGCTGAAGCGGCTGGAATCCGAACTCGCCGATCTCGAGACGCGCTCGGCCGCGATCACCGCGCGCTGGAAGGCCGAGAAGGACAAGCTGGGTGCGGCCGCCGAGATCAAGACCAGGCTCGACAATGCCCGCACCGAACTGGCGCAGGCGCAGCGCAAGGGCGAGTACCAGCGCGCGGGCGAGCTCGCCTATGGCGAGATCCCGCAACTGGAGAAGACACTCGCCGAGATCGAGGCCATCGGCGACACCGCCGGCATGGTCGAGGAGGCGGTGACGCCCGACCATGTCGCGCAGGTCGTCAGCCGCTGGACCGGGGTGCCGGTCGACCGGATGCTGCAGGGCGAAAAGGACAAGCTGCTGAAGATGGAGGACACGCTGGCGGCCCGCGTCGTCGGCCAGCGCGAGGCGGTCGAGGCCGTCTCGACCGCGGTGCGCCGGGCGCGGGCCGGCCTGCAGGATCCGAACCGGCCCATCGGCTCCTTCATGTTCCTCGGTCCCACCGGCGTCGGCAAGACAGAGCTGACCAAGGCGCTGGCGGCCTTCCTGTTCGACGACGAGACCGCGATGGTGCGGCTCGACATGTCGGAATACATGGAGAAGCACTCGGTCGCCCGGCTGATCGGCGCGCCTCCGGGCTATGTCGGCTACGAGGAGGGCGGCGCGTTGACCGAGGCCGTGCGACGCCGGCCCTATCAGGTCGTGCTGTTCGACGAGGTCGAGAAGGCGCACCCGGACGTCTTCAACGTGCTGCTGCAGGTGCTCGACGACGGACGGCTCACCGACGGACAGGGCCGCACGGTCGATTTCCGCAACGTGCTGATCATCATGACCTCGAATCTCGGCTCCGAGTACCTGGTGAACCAGCCGGAGGGACATGACAGCGACGAGGTCCGCGACGAGGTGATGGCGGTGGTGCGGCAGGCGTTCCGCCCGGAGTTCCTCAACCGGATCGACGACATCATCCTGTTCCACCGGCTGCAGCGGGCCGACATGGGCGCGATCGTCGACATCCAGATGGTGCGGCTGGCGCGGCTTCTGGCCGACCGGAAGATCGTGCTGGAGCTGTCGGACGCCGCGCGCGAATGGCTGGCGGCGAAGGGCTACGATCCGGCCTATGGCGCGCGCCCGCTAAAGCGCGTGATCCAGAAGTCGGTTCAGGACCCGCTGGCCGAACTCCTGCTGGCCGGGAAGATCGGCGATGGCGAGACCGTGCCGGTGACGGTCGGCCCGACCAGCCTGATGCTGGGCGATGTGTCGGTGGTGAAGGAGAAGCGGCCGGCGGGCGTGGCGCTGAACTGAGGTGATACGCCTCACGCCCCGGCTACCATATGAGACTCGAGCAGACCGAAGGGGACAGCGCTCCTCCCTTCCCCCTTGTGGGGAAGGGTATGGGGATGGGGGGCGTCCCGCCTGGTGAGCGCTCGCCCGGTCGTTCGCCCCCCACCCCTGCCCCTCCCCACAAGGGGGAGGGGTTCTCCGTCGGCGCTTCCTTGGACACTCACCCCCGCTTCAACAAAAACACCGCCTGCGCGCCAAACAGGTTCCACAGCCACCACGGCGCATTCAGCCCAACCCTGCCGCCCGCCGCGTCGAGCGCGACCGCGCGCTCGCGCTCCGCGCCGACCGCGTCGCAGAGCGCGACGAAGTCGCGGATCGTGCAGAAGTGGATGTTGGGCGTGTCCCACCAGTCAAAAGGCAGCGAATCCGTCACGGGCATGCGGCCCTTGAAGAAGACCTGGGAGCGCATGCGCCAATGCCCGAAATTCGGAAAGGAGACGATGGCGCGCCGGCCGATCCTGAGCATGTGCTCCAGCACGAGCCGGGGATTGCGCGTCGCCTGGATGGTCTGGGACAGGATGACGTAGTCGAAGCTGTCATCGGGATAGTCGGCGAGGTCGGTGTCGGCGTCGCCCTGAATGACCGAGAGGCCGCGTGCGACACAGCCGGCGACGCCCTCGCGCGACAGTTCGATGCCGCGCGCATCGACGTTCCGGGTTTCGGCCAGCAGCGCCAGCAATTCGCCGTCGCCGCAGCCGACATCAAGCACGCGCGAGCCTGGCGTCACCATCTCGGCGACGAGCTTCAGGTCGATGCGGGAGGTGTGTTGGTCGGGGAGGGTCATGGGCAGAGGGCTCTGGAAGCGCCGCCCTGTCCCCTCTCCCCTTGCGGGAGAGGGCTAGGGTGAGGGGTCGCGCTGCGCTGCGGCGTGATGCGTTCTGAACGCGATCGGAAACGGCGGCGCGACCCCTCATCCGTCCGCTTCGCGGCCACCTTTTCCCGCAAGGGGAGAAGAGAAGCCGGCGCTGACCGATGAAGCATCGCCATCAAATCCCCCTCGCCCGCGCCGCAGCCCCGATGAAGCCGCGCGTCGTCGCGAAGAGGTTGGGCTCTTCCAGCAGGAAGGCGTCGTGGCCCTTGTCGCTCTCGAGCTCGACGAAGGAGACCGACGCGCCCGCCGCGTTCAGCGCATGCACGATGGCGCGCGAATCCGAGGTCGGGAACAGCCAGTCCGAGGTGAATGAGGCGACGCAGAAGCGCGTCTTCGTGCCGGCGAAAGCCTTGGCCAGCACGCCGTCATGGTCGGCGGCGAGGTCGAAATAGTCCATGGCGCGGGTGACGTAGAGATAGGAATTGGCGTCGAAACGCTCGACGAAACTGACGCCCTGATGGCGCAGATAGCTCTCGACCTGAAAATCCGCGTCGAAGGAGAAGGTCGGCGCCTCGCGGTCCTGCAGCTTGCGGCCGAACTTGCGGTGCAGCGCCGGCTCGGAGAGATAGGTGATGTGCGCGCCCATGCGGGCGACGGACAACCCCTTGGCCGGCCGCGTGCCCTCCTCCAGATAGCGCCCGCCGCGCCAGTCGGGATCGGCCATCACCGCCTGGCGGCCGACCTCGTGGAAGGCGATGTTCTGGGCCGAATGTTTTGCGCCGGTCGCCAGCGGCAAGGCGGAGAAGACGCGCTCCGGGTAGCTCGCAGCCCATTGCAGAACCTGCATGCCGCCCATCGAACCGCCGACGACGGCGAACAGGCTCCCGATTCCAAGCGCCTCCAGCAGCAGGGCCTGCGCGCGCACCATGTCGCGGATCGTCACCATCGGGAAGGCGAGGCCCCAGGGCTTGCCCGTCTCCGGATTGGTCGAGGCCGGGCCGGTGGTGCCGGTGCAGCCGCCGATGACATTGGCGCAGATCACGAAGAAGCGCCCGGTGTCGATCGGCTTGCCCGGCCCGATCATGGCCGTCCACCAGCCGCCCTTGCCGGTGATCGGGTTGCGGCTGGCGACATGCTGGTCGCCGGTCAAAGCGTGGCAGACGAGGATCGCGTTCGAGCGGGTGGCATTGAGCTCGCCATAGGTCTGGTAGGCGATCTGCCAATGGTCGAGCCTGACGCCGCAATCCATCGCGAGCGGCGTTTCGGGCCCGAAGCGCGCGACAGGGCTGGACGGCTCGTTGGCCTCCTTCAGCGGATCGGCCAGGCTCAAGGAAAGATCGCTCATCAACGTCCGCTTTGACAGCAATGATTTGTCTTGCCGGTCGGCTCGTTCGGAAAATCGAACCTGATCGATGCCGCCTGCGCGCGCGCCTGTCAACGCGCGGATGCGTGAGCCGGCTTTGCCAATGCCATAGGACGGCGCTATGGAGCTACCTACCCTCAGCCCTCATCCTGAGGAGCGGACGATGTCCGCGTCTCGAAGGATCGTCCCAGAGCACACTGGAGCATCCTTCGAGACGCCGCTGCGCGGCTCGTCAGGATGAGGGCTGTAAACCGACAGCGCCACATCATGACCCAAGCCGCTCCCACCACCCTCGCCGATCTGCGCGCCGGGATCGACCGCATCGACAGCGAGATGCATGCGCTGCTGATGGAGCGCTCCTCGATCATCGAGACGCTGATCGCGGTCAAGAAGACGCAAGTGTCGGGCTCGGCCTTCCGGCCGGGCCGCGAGGCCGACATGATGAAGCGGCTCGCCTTGCGGCATCAGGGCCTGCTGCCGCTCGATACGATCGAGGGCATCTGGCGCATCATCATCGCGACCTTCACCTATGTGCAGGCGAACTATGCCGTGCATGCCGACGTGTCCGGCGGCGATGCCGCGATGCGCGATTCCGCCCGCTTCCATTTCGGCTTCACAGTGCCCTTCGACACGCATGAGGATGCGCGCGCGGTGATCCGCGCCGTGGCGGATTCGGCCGGCGATCTCGGCATCTTCCGCATGGACCAGGGGGCCAGCGCCGGCATCTGGTGGCGCGAGCTGATCGGCCCCGACACCCCCAAGATCATCGCCCGGCTGCCCTTCATCGAACGACCCGACCATCCGGCCGGCACGCCGGTCTACTGCGTCGCCAAGCCGCTGGCGGATGCGGCGGTGCGCGAGATCGTGCTTTATGCGGCCCGTGTCGAGCGCTGGTCGGACGCTCTCCGTGCCGGGCTCGCGCAGCATCTCGCCGAGGTCTCGGCCAGCGCGGCGGACGGCTCGCATCTCTCGCTGCTGGTCGCGGCGTCGGGCGAGGCCGACCAGAGCGCCATCCGCAAGGCGCTGGAGCCGGCGGGCCTGAGCGACTTCTCCGAGATCGGCAGCCACGCCGCGCGTTTTTCCGTCAAATCCGTCCGTTCGTGAACCGTTTCATGTCTTGCTCCTGACCCACCGCCGTCATCCCGGACGCAGCGAAGCGGAGCTCCGGGATCCATCATAGAGTTCAGTCTGTGCTCGATGATGGATCCCGGAGCGGCGCGGCTCCGCCGCTTGTCCGGGATGACGGAGGAGGAAAGCGAAACCGAAAGTTAGAGCCATGACCACCGCATCCCGCCCCACCCCCCGCCCCGGCGTCCTCGACATCGAGGCCTATGTGCCCGGCAAATCGGCCGCGCCGGCCGGCGTAAAGCTGCACAAGCTCTCCTCCAACGAGACGCCACTGGGCCCGAGCCCCAAGGCGGTCGCAGCCTTCGGCGGGCTCTCGGCCAAGCTCGAACTCTATCCCGACGGTTCCTCGACCAGGCTGCGCGAGGCGATCGCGGGGCGCTACGGGCTCGACGCGGGCCGCATCATCTGCGGCAACGGCTCGGACGAGCTGCTGGAACTGATCACCAAGGCCTATCTCGGTCCCGGCGACGAGGGCGTGTTCACGGAGCACGGCTTCCTCGTCTACCGCATCGCGATCATGGCCATGGGCGGCAAGCCCGTCGTCGTGCCGGAGAAAAATTACACCGCCGACATCGACGCGATCCTCGCGGCCGTGACGCCGCGGACCAAGATCGTCTTCCTTGCCAACCCCAACAACCCGACCGGCACCTACATCCCCTTCGACGAGGTCAAGCGGCTGCAGGCCGGCCTCCCCTCCCATGTGCTGCTCGTGCTCGACGCGGCCTATGCCGAATATGTCCGGCGCAACGACTATGCGTCCGGGCTCGAACTGGTCGCGACCTGCGACAATGTCGTGATGACGCGGACGTTTTCGAAGATCTATGGGCTGGCGAATCTGCGCCTCGGCTGGCTCTACGGGCCGGCCCATCTGGTGGATGCGCTGAACCGCATCCGGGGACCGTTCAACGTCAATGGCGCCGCCATCGAGGCGGGAGCCGCCGCCATCGCCGACGAGGCCCATGTCGCCGGCGCGATCGCGCACAACGACCGCTGGCTGGCATGGACGACCGCCGAGCTGGAAAAGCTCGGCCTGAGCGTGACGCCCTCGGTCGGCAATTTCGTGCTGATCCATTTCCCGCAGACGCCGGGCCGCACAGCGAAGGAGGCCGACGCCTTCCTGTCGCAACGCGGGCTGATCCTGCGCGGCGTCGGGGCCTATGGGCTGCCGGGCGCCTTGCGCATGACGATCGGCAGCGAGGAGGCCAACCGCCTCGTCGTCGCGGCTTTGACAGACTTCCTGAAAGACACGCCATGACCATGCCTGCCGCACCGCCTGCGGACAGTTTCGCGACGCGGCGCGAGGAGCCCGTCTTCGGGCGGCTCGCCATCATCGGGATCGGGCTGATCGGTTCCTCGATCGCCCATGCCGCAAAAGCCTTCAACCTCGCCGGCGAGATCGTGCTGGCCGACCGCGACGAGGCCGTGCGCCAGCGCGCGCGGGAACTCGGGCTCGGCCATCGCATCGCCGAAAGCGCGGCCGAGGCCGCGCGCGACGCCGACCACATCATCCTGTGCGTACCTGTCGGGGCCTGTGGGACGGTCGCAGCCGAGATCGCAAGCGCGCTCAAGCCGGGCGCGATCCTCTCGGATGTCGGCTCGGTGAAGAACGCCGTGGTCGAGGCGGTGACGCCGCATCTGCCGCAAGGCGTCCATTTCGTGCCGGCCCATCCGGTCGCGGGCACGGAGAATTCCGGCCCCGACGCCGGCTTCTCCAGCCTCTTCCTCGACCGCTGGTGCATCCTGACGCCACCGGAGGGGGCCGACGAGAACGCGGTCACCCGCACGCGCCAGCTCTGGGAGGGCATGGGCGCGATTGTCGAGGTGATGACGCCGCAGCACCACGACCTCGTGCTCGGCATCACGAGCCACCTCCCCCACCTGATCGCCTACACCATCGTCGGCACGGCCGAGGATCTGGCGGCGGTGACGCAGTCGGAGGTGATCAAGTTCTCGGCCGGCGGCTTCCGCGATTTCACCCGCATCGCCGCCTCCGATCCGACGATGTGGCGCGACGTCTTCCTGCACAACAAGGACGCGGTGCTCGAGATGCTCGGCCGCTTCAGCGAGGATCTGTCGCTGCTCACCCGCGCCATCCGCTATGGCGACGGCGAGACGCTGCACCGGCATTTCACCCGGACGCGCGCGATCAGGCGCGGCATCGTCGCGCTCGGCCAGGAGAAGCCCGAAACGGAAAAGCTCAGGAAATCGTGACGGAGCGCGCGCGGAACCCCAAAAGAATCGCTCCTGGGTTTTTGACCCTCATCCTGAGGAGCCGCGAAAGCGGCGTCTCGAAGGATGCTCCAGTTCGCTCAGGCAAGCGTCTTCTGGAGCGTCCTTCGAGACGCGCTTCCGGTCGTGTCCCTGATGGTGGTGTAGCTTCGCGGAGCCACCCCGATGCCGGCTTTGGCCGGGCTGGTCAGGCGGCCAC